>NZ_KB897858.1:0-49468 GCF_000377185.1 Rhizobium sp. 42MFCr.1 | reverse complement strand
AGGATGATTGCCGGCGGCCGCAAACCAGTGCGCGACGCCCTTTACATCGCCGCCTTGCCCGCCATCCGCTTCGATCCAGCCATGAAGGCCGTCTTCGAACGACTGAAAGCGAAAGGAAAGCCCGGAAAGGTCGCTCTCGTCGCGGTCATGCGAAGGATGATCATAATCCTCAATGCCAAAATGAGAGACTATCGAGCAACGGTGATTGACGCCTAACACCGTTGCTTTTTTTATGATCGACCGGAACCGACGAGATTATAGCCGCGTTTGAAAATCGGTGGTTTTGACCTTTGTGCAATTGTGGGGGGGCCGTTGCAAATGCTTGTTTCGGAACTGTGCATGGTGAATAGGAGCACGGAAACGCAGACTGCCCTGCAAACGCTTCTTTCGAGGCGGCGGCAGGAAGTCATTGCGCTCTATGACGTGGGGCAGCATATGATGGCTCAGGGCTTTACCGATACCGAGATCATTAATGGGTTGATCAAGCTAACACATGATAAGGCTATCGAACTTCTTCCCGGCAATCAGTTGCGGGTTCTTAGGCGGACATATCAATCTATGACGCCCTATGTTCGTTATTGAACCGGAACCGAAGACTTGTCCCCAGCGTTAGAAAATTGGTGGAACTGAGAACGCACGTGTTCGATTCCGCCTTCCATGACCCCCACTTCAACCCCGCCCTCTCGGGCAGGGCTTTTTTACGCACGCTGGCACACGGGAACTAAAAAGATCGCGCAATACATGGAGGAGAAGCCTCGGCGGGCGTTGCTGGTTCCGCAGGAGTAGTTCGAGGCTTCCCCTCGCGCCTCGTCAAGCAGTAAAGGCGCACTTTGCTAGCTTGCAGCGGCGTAGCTCACTAGTTGGACCAAAGTCTGAATGCACAATAAAACAGTGACTTGAGGATTTGATCGACTTGGTCAGTTCGACAGTTCCAAGGCTTGGTCGCTGATTTTCTTACAGACCTCCTCGAACGGATCCGCAGACGCCATTAATGGCAGGAGAAGAAGTGCTTTCACATGTTGCCAGCCCCCTTCTTCGCCTAGCACCGGCGCATACGATGTCATCAGCACGCGTTCTTCACCGGGAAATAGGCGCTTATACTCCGCAAAGTTCGAGAAATTCTCCCAGTTGTCTTCTGAGGGATGAAATGTCTCCGCCGCCGCTCCTTCAGCAAAAATCGCTTCATGCGTCGCAAGCAAGACGGCGTAATACTCGATTGTCATATCGTCGTCGGGCGCGATTGGTGCGATTGTCGTGCCATTCACCAGATCTTTTACGCGAATAAGAACGCCATTTAGAAACAGTGCATGGCCAGGTGATAGGTAAAGATCGGAATGGGGTGTGCCGGCATCCAGCGCCTGGCGGGAAACCCGGATCGGCACGACGCCCTGATGCCAGCGCGCTCCGGCCTGTTTAAACGCCTGCCGACCGACCCACTTGATCGGGCTGGTTTTTCCACCAACCAACACGACGCGATCCCCAACCCGAAGAGCCTCAACATGCTTTTCGCCGCAATCTGTGAGGATTGACGTCCCGCGCAGGAAACACTGCGGACCGCCGCCTCCGCCGCCGGACTTGCCATTGCCGCCGGAGTTCCCTTTTCCGTTGCCCCATGCCTGTTCGAGACGCGCCTCCAAGTCATGCTCGG
Source organism: Rhizobium sp. 42MFCr.1 (assembly GCF_000377185.1). Classification (NCBI taxonomy): domain Bacteria; kingdom Pseudomonadati; phylum Pseudomonadota; class Alphaproteobacteria; order Hyphomicrobiales; family Rhizobiaceae; genus Rhizobium; species Rhizobium sp. 42MFCr.1. The sequence goes on along the minus strand of NZ_KB897858.1, from coordinate 47,820 downwards.
TTCATCCATGACGGAGATCAAAGGTCGGATCGAGCGGGAAGGGATGTCGTTCATATCGGGGCGCAGCAATGCTGACCGTGACATGACTTCAAGCTGCCGCCGGGGCTCTTCACCCATACTGCGTTCCCCTACGGTTTGGTTCGCGCTTGCAGTACACGGGCCAAATCGAAATCGTCGTTCCCATTAGGGACGCAATGAAACCTTTTGATTTTCAGGCCGTTATCGCCATCATGAGCGATGCAAAATCAGATGTTGAGGCATGGGCCAATATCACCTCAGACAATGCTAAGACCCAGGACGACATCGAGCCTCCACCCGATGCGATTGAACCCGATATCCGGTTGACGCCCGAAGAGGCGGAACAAGCGCGAAAGCGCTATCTACTGAAACGCTTCTGGATAAGCGCTCGTGGTTACTGGGCGTTGCGCCGCGGAAGCTGGCTGGCTTGGACGCTGTCTATTGGGCTTCTTTTCCTGATTGCAGCCAATGTCGGGTTCCAGTACGGCATTAATGTCTGGAACCGAGAAATCTTCGATGCAATTGAGCAGCGCAACGGTCCGAGCGTCTATTTCCTGGGGGCACTCTTCCCACCGCTTGTCCTGGGGAGTGTTGCTCTGGTCACAATCCAGGTCTACGTGCGCATGAAGATACAGCGGGGCTGGCGGTCGTGGCTGACGAGGGCACTGATCTCCCGCTGGTTGGCCAACGGCCGATACTATCAGTTGAATCTGATCGGCGGGGATCATCAGAACCCGGAAGCGCGCATGTCCGAGGATCTGCGGATTGCAACCGAATCTCCAGTCGACTTCATCGCGGGCGTGATATCCGCATTCGTTTCTGCGTCGACGTTCATCGTCGTGCTATGGACGATCGGCGGTGCATTAACGCTTCCGGTGGGTGGCGCTATGATCACTATTCCCGGTTTTCTGGTCGTTACCGCGGTGCTCTACGCCATAATCACCTCCGGTTCGATCGCATTCATCGGCCGCAAGTTTGTCCTAGTTTCCGAGGCGAAAAACCAGGTGGAGGCCGAGTTTCGCTATACCCTCACGAGGATACGCGAGAATGGCGAGAGTATAGCCCTGCTAGGGGGCGAGGAAGAAGAGCAGAGCGATCTCGGTAGGACATTCGCCAATGTGCGGCGGCAATGGCGGCTGCTTGCGCGACAATACATGCGAACGACACTCGTTTCGCATGGGTCGATGCTCATTGCCCCCGTTGTCCCGGTCTTGCTCTGCGCACCGAAATTTCTGGACGGCAGCATGACGCTTGGACAGGTCATGCAGGCAGCCTCCGCCTTTACCATCGTCCAAAGCGCCTTCGGATGGTTAGTAGACAACTATCCGCGTCTGGCTGATTGGAACGCGTCGGCGCGGCGCGTTGCCTCTCTGATGATGTCGCTAGACGGGCTGGAACGCGCGGAATTGAGCAAAGCCCTCGGGCGCATCCAGCACGGTGAGACGGGAGGTGACACGATGCTGAGCCTCGAGGATCTTTCGGTGTCGCTTGGGGACGGGACCGCCGTGGTCAAGGAGACACAGGTTGAGATCGGACCGGGGGAATGGGTGCTTGTTGCCGGAGAATCCGGATCGGGCAAAAGTACGCTGGTGCGCGCCATCGCCGGCCTCTGGCCGTGGGGAAATGGCAGCGTCAACTTTCATGCTAACAGGCAAATGTTCATGCTGCCGCAGAGACCGTACATCCCATCAGGCACACTGCGTCGCGCCGTCACCTATCCGGGAGCCGCGGATAGCTGGACGCCTGAGGAAATCGGTGCAGCGCTCGACAAGGTTGGTCTGGGTCACCTCGCTGAAAAGATCGAAGAGGACGCGCCTTGGGACCATACGCTGTCAGGCGGCGAGAAGCAGCGACTCGCCTTTGCGCGCCTGCTGCTTCACGATCCTGATATCGTCGTGCTGGATGAGGCAACGTCCGCACTCGATGAAACGAGCCAGGACGCGCTCATGGGTACCCTGGTCCGTGAGTTGCCGAAGGTCACGATCGTCAGTGTCGGTCACCGGGCGGAGCTTGAGGCGTTCCACAGCCGCAAGATCACGTTGGAGCGAAGAGAGGGCGGCGCGCGGCTCGTTAGTGACATTGTTCTTGAGCGAGGAAGAAAGCGAAATGTTCTTTCGCGTTTAATGCGGACGAGAAGGTGAAGTGTTTCGATCCCGGGCGACGGGCCCGGACGGGTTCTTCGTGTGTGTCGTCGCCAGGCGCGCGATCTCCAGAATGCAGCGTTCAATCGATCGAAGGTGCGCTCCTGGCTTTCAGAAGGTTGGCTATCATAATGTTCGCGAGGTCGCTGAACTGCCCGTTGGGGTACTTTACCAAATAAGCTTCCAACATATCCTTATTACCGGTCTCCCGCACCGTCTCCCAAAAGGCGAGTTCGATTGCAGGATCGTCTCCACTCCCTAAACCGCTCTCGAGCCGCGCGTTGGCCAGTTCGACGAATTGTCCGTGCGGAAAGCGCTCCAGGTAGATAACATACTCGGCCGGGTCGTCGCTCTCCTGTACCGACTCCCAGAAGGCGACTTCGACAAGGTGACGCGCATCGTCGCTGTCTTGCGATAGCGACTGCGCTACCGAAGAGGAATGTTTTGGGTCTCCGACAAGGGAGGCTGTCAAATCGAGCGCGGGCTCTCCCTGCTGGTCGAATAGGACACGGAACACCCGGAGGGGACGCGGGATATTCTTAATAATTTGCTCTCCCAGGTCTTCGAAGGTTGCGTCCACACGATCGCGGAGATGATCCCTTACGCCCCGCGTCACACAGATGCCACCGACATCGGCGAGCCCCTCCAGCCGGGCGGCAATATTGACCCCATCGCCGAAGATGTCTCCGTTCTTCACCAGAACGTCGCCCACGTTTATCCCGATGCGAAAGTTCATTCGACGGTCGACGGGAAGTTCCTCGTTGGCGCGCCACATTGCCTGCTGGATCGCAATGGCCGCATTGAAGGCATGGACGACAGACGGAAACTCGGCCAGCACGCTGTCGCCGGCTGTGCCGAAAATCTGCCCGTGGGCCTTTTCAATGAGACCGTCGACGATCGTGCGATGCGACGTCAAAGTCGCCAGCGTCTGCTCCTCGTCAGTATTCATCAGCCGGGAATAGCCTTCTACATCAGCCGCGAGAATGGCTGCAAGCTTGCGTTCAAGCGGCGGTGCTTCCATTCGACCGGTCCTATCTGTTGACAGCGAAAATTCGGCCATAAGCTCTTATCTACACGCGGATGAGAAGGGCGATAGCAAGTCGTCCGAGAGGCCGGCGCGGTTTGCTGTTGCTCGCTTCCGCCAGATTGAGGACATCTTCCGCCAGGGTATGATGGTGGAAAGCATTGACCGACGGACATCCGCAATTATCCGGGGTTATTGGTCTGCTGGGACTCACCGGCTGGTTTCCAAACTACGGCTAAAGCCCCTGCTTTTTCCCGGCACTTTTGCCGTCAGAGCTTTTCGACCGCTCCTCAAAACGATCGGCACCTTTAGCGAGGTCCGAACCTTTTTGAGCTTCTACCTTCTTCTCCTCTTTTGCTGCGTTTTTTCTCAGTCCACGCGCGGCATCCCGACCCTTGCTTGTGGTAGCTTGCTCGATACCCATTGCACTTTCTCCAAATATCTATGGGTAAGCACAACGGTTTGGCAGCGGGTTCGTTCCTGAGGGTGAAAGCCAGCGCCAACTCGGCCGCCGTTTTTTCGTTCCGCGTTGCTCCGGGGCCTCCTTTCCCATCGAAGAATTGGCCGTGATGATCAAAGTGGCGTGGCGAGTTGAATTTCCGGCCGGAGCATCCGGCGGAGTTTTGCTCTAGTTGCCTGCCTTGTTTTCGCCCCCCCAGCGACATCTGACCTTCAAGGTAGAGTGGTAGGTCCATTCCAAAATAGGAGGAACTTGCAATGCTCGACCTTACTATGTCTCAGGTTTTGACTGATCCGCTGATCCGTCAGATGCTCCGCGCCGACGGTGTGAAGCTGGGCGATTTCGCGATGCTCCTCGAGAAGGCCGCTGCGGAGCGTGGCCATCGTTTTCCAAGCCGGTCGGCCCCTTCAAATGCAAATCATGGACCTGATGCCGAGGTTCGCGCCAACTAAACCCACGTGATGTAGACGGCCGGGCGGCGGTCGGAGCGAGCCCTTGAACGCTTCCGTGTAGCCGAAACCGCTACCATTCGCTTGGGCGTCGTCGATGGCGTCGTCGATAAGGTTGTCCTTAGTCAACGTCTGCTACTCCAGCAGATGCGCGTCAGCGTAAGCTTCAACCGAAATTATAGATGACGATGCTCCAGTCGTCGGTCGGTTTCATGCGCGGAACACTCCAATGGGGGCGCGAGAGGACCCTATGACGCCGTACAGGGGCGGCGATCTTGATGCGGCCTTCGCGGTCGATTGCCAAGCCGGATAGGCAGGGCCTCGTGTGCCAATTCGCCGGCCATTGCGGGAGACCAGCCCGCTGCCCAGTGGTCAAGGCTAATGGAGGTTCGAATTGTCAACACTGCTATGACTGGACATATCCGCGCCAGCGCCCATTTGCTTAGTTTTGGAGGCGCTAATGTTCGAAAAGTCGTCAACCCTAGAGAAGCTCAGAAGGACACTTGCGAACCACGTAAGTGAGTCTGAGTATTCACTGGGCATCCACGCCTATTACGACGGCGAGGTTATCTTCAGCAGAGATATTGTGCACTTGAACCTGGAGATGCCACCGTTTCCGATCGATTTCTCATCCGCGTGGAAGTGGTTCACTGACAGTCTCCAGGGAACGCCCTTTCAGGAAACCTTTGTTTACGAGCTTCCATTCCAGCCAATGGACGAAGAAGATGCGGATGCGGAACTTCTAATGGCCCTCTGTCGTGGTTCATCGATGACTGTCTGGTTGGTCGACCTAGCGATTGATGAAGGACCGGAGCCTGATAAGCGCTTTGTCGTGATAACGATACCTAAAAAGCAGGAAATCGCGGCCTTCAAGCGCGATTACCACGGCAAAGACGCGCGGGGCCTCTTGGACGCTGTCGCTGCTCAACGATAAGCCGATTGCCTAGCCTAAGAACTGTCGGGATCGTGCTATCGGGTCGCGCTTTGGGCCTGATAGCAGTCATCAGCGAGAGACCTCTTTCCGCCAATTGCGTACTGCAGATCGACTCGACACGAATTGGCTAGTTGCCTCCTCCTCCCTGACATGCGCGAGCAAATGCCCAATGAAACGAGTAAGCTTTGGCTGTCGATGCACGATATGGACAGGGCGCGGTTCGGGCAAATAAACTTGCAGTACTGAAACCAGCGCCTGCGATTTTTCGGGCGCGTATACAGGGTCGGCCATTGCGTTTGAAGGCCCGCGGCACTCCAACCGCCGCGATAAAAGACCTGAGCTTGGGTGTCTATGGATCCGAATTTCGCAACACCCCGATCTTTCCTGAACTAAAGGGATGTCTCGCAGAAGTCCAACCTTTGACAGTTCAAGACCGAATTGGGGCTTCGGTCTCTACTGCTCCGCGAAGTTCGCAATCGAAGGACTTTCTAAGGCGCTCCATGCGGACCTGGAAACGCGTGCAATCCATGTGACGAACCCGGCTACCTTCCGGACGGACTTCCTCGATCGCAACTCATTGGCGTCGAGCACCAATGGGATCCCCGACTATGATGAGACCGCCGCGCGGTTCGCGAGCGCGCGTCGTTGCTGAACCACAATCAGCCCGGCGACCCCGAAAGGTTCGCCCAGCAGGTCGTGGCCTTCTCCGACGTCGCTCAACCGCCCGTCCGCATGCCGTTCGGCAGCGACACTGTTGCCGCGATAGAGACGAAGCATCTTAGCGATGCCGACATGATCAAGCGGTGGCGAGAGGCCTCGGGCTCCACCTACTTCTGAGGAAGATGCACCTCAGTCGGACAATCGCGCGGAGGTGTCGGCGTCGTACCGTCCCATTTCCTTCGTAATCACGTGGATCGACGGCACGCGCTTCTTCGCGGCCATCAAAATGTCCAGTTCGATCGATGATGGGCCGAAGCGATAAAACAGACTCTCGGCCACGTCCTGATGCAGGCCGTATCGGCTTCGAAACTCCTCAAGCGTGTACGCGTTGCCACGCAACGCTCGCCGGCGTTCAAAATGACGATCTGAATGCATCTTTCCTAGCTCCCTTATATTTTCTGGCGGCGAAATGATTGCGACGCCAGTTTGTTCCGCCACATCCGAGCGTTGCGGGACAAAACTCACCGGATAGCCAAGATTTCGCGGCCATGCTACGACCTTAGCTTGGAGTTCTGGGGGATACATGAAGCTGAAGCTTGTAGCGGTCGCAGCGGCGGCCCTCGCTCCTGTTGTCGCGATGCTCGTGTACAACGAGTTCGCGCTTCGTGCGCAGCGAAACGAGGAGGTTAGAGCGAACGCCGCGCAAGCCGCTCGTGAGGCTTCGTCGGAGGTCGAGCGGATCATCGAAGGCGTCCGTGCCATGCTCGTCTCTGTCTCCGCCATGCCCGCCGTTCGTCACCTCGACGCCGCAAGCTGCAGCGAAAGCCTGAAGTCGGTGGCGGAAAACGTTCCGAACGTCAGAACGATCTTCGTCCTCGATCCGAAGGGAAGCCCGATCTGCGGCAGTCAGCCGATAAACGCCGGAATGACGTTCGCAGACCGAGACTATTTCAAGGGCGTCATCGTTTCTCGGCAGACGGTGGTTGGCACGTACACGATGAGCAGGATCTCGGATACGGCCGTGTTGCCGATCGCAATGCCGTTGATGGAAGGTGACAATCTAAAGGGGGTCGTGGTCACCGGCGTCCGGCTGGACTGGCTTCAGAACAGGATCACCGAGCGCGGCGTCTCCCCCGGCAATGCCGTGGCGATAGCTGATGGAAAGGGGACGATCCTTGCACGGGTGCCGTTTCCCGAACGGTTCGTCGGCACCGTCATTCCGGATGAATTCCAGTCGCTCATTCATGCCGACGAGCCTGGCGTAATCGATGTCACGAGCCAAGATGGTACCGAGCGGATCCTCGGATACCGCCCGATCGCTCTGCCGGGCAGCCCGCTTTATGTCAGTGCAGGCTTCTCAAAGAAGGAGGCCTTCGATCAGATTAACCGGTCGACTCTCGCAAGCGCGCTTGGCATTGTCGGGGGAGTGCTGCTTGCGTTCCTCGCCGCGTTCTTGATTGGCAATAGGTTCCTGCTTGCGCCGATCGAGCGCATCGCGGCGACAATGGACCGATGGCGCAACGGCGAGACGAAGGCACGAACCGGCATGAGAGGGCCTGACGAGCTGTCCGCAGTCGGGGCGACGCTCGACGGCCTGCTGGATGAGCTTGACCGTCGCCGGCTTGAAACCGAGCGTGGAGTGGACGAGCGTGCTCTGTTGATGAGGGAGCTCACGCACCGCGTCAAGAACGGCTTCACGCTCGTGCAGGCGATATCCAGGCAGACGTTCTCGAAGGTCGAACCCGAACGCTATCACTCATTCTCGGCGCGCGTGACGGCGCTCGCTCGGACCTATGACCTACTGCTGTCCAAGGAGACAACGTCGTCGTCGGTGCGTGAAGTCATTGCGGCCGCAATGGAAGCCCATCTCGACGGTGGTTGCGAGCGAATTCGCGTCGATGGACCGGACGTCGTCCTTCCCGCGGATCTCGCGCTACCGCTGTCGCTCGTGGTCCACGAGTTGGCAACCAACGCCACCAAATACGGAAGCCTCTCCAGCGAGACGGGGAAGGTCTCGATCGTCTGGCGCAAGGAGCGCGAACGTCTGGACCTCACTTGGACCGAGAGCGGCGGTCCCGCTGTCGACGCGCCTGCCCGAAAGGGCTTCGGTTCAGTTCTGATCGAGCGAGCCTTCCCGTCGAAAGCGCGATCAGTCTCCCGGTCGGACTATCTCTCCGAGGGATTGGTCTTCGAACTTTCGTTCGCTGCCGGGGAACTAGAGTCCCTTTCGCAAGTTTCGGCGGATGGGGTAGCGGAGCAGGGCACGTGAGAAACAAGGCGAAGGTACTGATCGTCGAGGACGAACCGCTCATCATGATGATGACGGTTGACGTCGTCGAGGACGGCGGATTTGAGGCGCTTGAAGCAAGCAATGCCGACGATGCCATTCTCCTCCTCGAAAACACTGATGACATCGTGATTGTCCTGACCGACATCGACATGCCCGGCAGCATGGACGGCTTGGTGTTCGCTGCCGCTGTCCGCGACAGGTGGCCGCCGATCAAGATTGTGATCGTCTCTGGAAAACGGCAACCTTCGGCGGACCAGATCCCGGCAGGTGGGGTCTTCATTGCGAAGCCATATGACGCACGCACGATGACCGAGGCCCTGACAAGGATGGTGGCCTGAACGAACCGCTTAGCCACGGTCCGCTGACAGGGAAACGATCATGAAATCGTGTCCTGGTCTCCACCGCGATCGCGGTCATTCTGCTTGCTGCCGGATGAGCTACGCGCTTCCGACAACAAGTCCCCCACCTTTCTCTCGGATTTTCCATCAGGTCAGCACGACGCGACGCCCGCTTTCGGCTGCACTTTCGATGGCCTCAATAACGCGATGCACTTCGACCGCGTCCTCGAAGCTTGGCGCGGTACGAGTGCCGTGCCGCAGATCCTCGGCCATTCTGGCGTAGAGACGTGCGACATTCCCAGCCTCCACGTCCTCCGGCCAGCCGGGGCGGTGTCGGGCGGGAACCTCCAATGCACGGAACTCCGTCTCTCCTTGGCGTGCACCCATGAGGGAAAGCCGCACCATTTGCGTATGACCAGAGGAGCCTGAAACCCGTATATCGCCTTCCGTCCCGTGGATTTCCCAAAACAATCCGTCGTCGTCGCGCGGCGCGCCGCCGCGGTAATGTATGGAGATGGGAGCGCCGCTGGCCAAGACCCCGCTTACCAGCACCTGGTCGGGTGCCGATACAGGCAGCATTTCGCCGGTATCGACTGCCGTCGCCGTGGGTCGGCGTGTCGCCATTACTGCAGACACTTCAGCGAGGTTGCCTACGACATCCCTTAACGCCGCCAGCGTATGCCCGACGGCGATCGTCAGCAGAGTTGCGCCATTGGCGCGATCCAGCAGATATCCGTAGGTCTTCCGGTCGGGAATACTGCCTCCGCCCAGTGCCGAGCCGCCCCGCGCGACCAAAGTGATCGACAGCACCTCGCCGACAAAGCCGTCGGCGATCAGATGTCTCAAATACTCGATCTCCGGCGCGACGCGCGCCTGAGTTCCGACCACGCCCAGGACTCCTTTTGCCTTGGCGAGCGAAGCCATTTCTCGCGCCTCGGCCAAGCCATTGCCGAGCGGCCATTCGCAGTACACATGTTTGCCGGCTTCGATCGCAGCTTTCACGATCTCGAAATGCGGCGGTACCTTCACCGCCACAGTGACGATGTCAACCTCGGGAGCAACGATCAAATCGGCAACGCCGTCGAAGGCCTTCGCGACCCCGATTTCGGCTGCGGCGGCTTGACCACTTGCCGCCGTGGAATTGGCAATCCCGACGATGTCAAACGTGCCGGCAAGGGCGCGCAAGGCGGGGATGTGAGCACGCGCAGCCCAGCTTCTTCCAGGTTGCACGCCAATGATGCCAATCTTGAGCCGTTGTCCTGTCATGGTGTTCCATCTCCGTTTAATTGATTTCTAATGCCCCAACAGTGCATGGATGCGCTCGCTGCGAAAATTCGGTATATGTGCGGGTGATCCTGGAGATTTTGCACAGATGGTCGATTGGGAAGACGTACGGCATTTCCTTGCCGTTGCTGAGAACGGTACGCTGTCCGGCGCGGCTCGCGAAATAAAAGTGGACCATGCGACAGTGAGCCGGCGGCTTGCCGCGCTGGAGACTGCGCTCGACGTGAAGCTGGTGGATCGCATGCCACGATCCTGCCGTCTCACCGTCCTAGGCAGGCAGGTATTGGAGCGGGCCGTGGAGATGGAGGCCGCGGCTGATGGCATCGCCCGTTTGGCGAAAGCCGCTCATGCCCCGCTTGCTGGCCGGATCACGCTCAGCGCCCCGCCAGTGCTCGCCACACATCTGCTGACCGAGCGTCTCGCGCGGTTCAGGGAGGAGTATCCCAATATTCGGCTCTCGCTTTCCGCGGAAGCGCATCGGGTTTCCCTCAGTCGTCGCGAGGCTGATGTCGCTGTACGGTTCATCAGGCCGGATGAAACGAGCAGCGTGACTCGGAAGATCGGTGTAATGGCGTTCGGCCTCTATGCGCACCGATCCTATGCGCATCTCGCCACACCCGAACGGTGGGAGTTCATAACCTGGGACCAGACTTTTGCTGATTCGCCGGCACAATCGTGGCTGCTCGGCATTGCAAACGGGCGCTCGGTCGTTTGCGAACTGACCTACTCGAGCGAGCACTTAGTCGCTGTGCGGGCTGGGGTGGGAGTTGCCGGTCTGCCTTGTTTTATCGGGGAACGCGACCCTGATCTCGTTCGGATTGACGAGCGCGCCCCATACTTCGCACGCGACATATGGCTGTTGGTTCACAGCGACCTACGCAAAACTCCTGCGGTACGCGCCGTGATGGACTTCGTGGTGGACGCCGTTTCCGGGAATCCGGATCTAGCTCTTCGATTGTCATCCAGCGAGGGCGATCGAAACTGGCTTCGATAACGCAACGACTGCACAGTGTTTCAAGAGTATGCGGGCGAATGTTAATGGCCGCTGGCGGGCGAAAGACCTCATCGCCGCATCCAACGAAAGAGGTAATACTACCCGCCCACCTTCGTCGAGCCTAGATTGGCCGCCCATAACGCAAGCGCACTCGCGCTGAAAGCTGCTCCCAACCGGGAAACGCCCGACCAACCGTAGTGGGCATAAGCCCGAGTAGTCGCTGCAGCCCCGATCGCGCTGCCGACAGATTAAAAAAGACCATGCTAGCCCTCTGATACTCCCCGACGGGCAGTCAAGGCAGCGTCCATAAGACGAAGCCGACCATCAACCGGGTGAGCAGCGCAGACACGGCTCGCCAGCCGCCGAGGTCAGCAACGACCGGCGACTGCTCCAAGAATACCTGTCACGATGCCGCTCAATAACGAGCCGATGACCTTGCCCGCTGACCAACCGTTGCGATGGCCGCGGCATAGCCGACACGTACCTGAACAAGGACGGCCAGTATTCCCGTGACGGCCATGCTCACGAAAAGGGTCTTTGACCCGGCTGTGCCCACGACAACGAGTGAGATTGCCCAAAGTATCCCATGGCCAGGGATTACTATTTCCCTCGAATGAGGGGTTAAGCGGCTGAGGCCGGCGTTTTCGTGAAGGCTGGGGCGATGAGGTTTCTTTTGGGGCCAATTGCGGTCATCGGATGCCGACAGCTCTCATACCACTGCGCCTTCACTGAAGAACTTGCATTTACGCTGTGTGTCCGCCTTGTCGCGCGAGTTTGCCAGCAACTCTTTCAGTCCCGGCAGACTTGCCTGTTTTACAGCCTCATCAAGCGCAAACCACTGTATGAATACCTCTGCGTGCAACACCGTTGGCTCAAGCTCAGGAGAAGCAAGAAATTCAACGCCAAACATCCGATTAGTTGAAAATGAGGCTTGGCCTTGCAAGGCGATGAAAATCACCCTCTCCGTATCTGTCGATAAGGACGTCGGCAATTTCCTCGGAAGTGTCGTACCCAGATCGAAACAGGTCGACTGCTTCTCGGCAGAGCATCGCAGAGCGGTGCTCGACTGGAGATACATTATAGTGGCGATACCAAAGAACAACAGCTCTAGACAGCAGTTGAAACTCCTCGGGATTGAGTGTTGTCATCGGGCTCTCCTTTTCAACTCAAGGTAGTACAACAAAATATCTGTGCCACTCCGGAACTTCTCGTTTCGCAATGACTGGGGGACCAAAGCTGCCATCGAGATATCTAAGCTGACGTCAGGGCCTGGCGATGTGTGAGCAGAGTTTTTGTGACCACATCAACCAGATCGCTTGGCTTTGAAAGCCACTTGCTATTTGCGAACACGGGATTGTGAAAGTCAGGATCATTGGTACCTGCCGCATCTACAATGAACGGGATACCACGCTCCTGAAGGATTTGGGCGACCGAAAGACAATCTCGGTCCCGGAGGACGATGTCGAGTACTGCGATATCAGCGTTGGCTTCCTCGGATTTCAGCCATTCCAATGCGTTGACGTATGAGCAAAAAGAACCTGCGATCTCGAAACCGGCGTCTCGTAGCCAGTATTTTACATCCATCGCAATAATTGGCTCGTCCTCCAGAAGAAGAACAGACCTGGTTTTTAGCTGTTCCATGGTCCGCAAGTTTAGTACTCGTTTGACTACTGTGCGTTCACATAGGTTAATAACCGGCGTATTTTTGAATGCGCGTTGGCAGCGCCACCGCCCTGCCTCGAGCATATCCAGAGAGGACGTAGTGCGCCGTGTCGAACGCGTTCATCCGCAAGCTCAGTGCCTTTGAACGCCTGAACGACGACGACCGCGCATGGCTGCTTTCGCTAACCAGTAGGACGGACTATGTCAGCGCTGACCACGATCTGATCAGAGAAGGCGACAAACCCGACAATGTACATCTCATCCTCGAAGGCTTTGCTATGCGTTACAAGCTCACGCCAGAGGGACGAAGGCAAATTTTCGCCTACTTGATCCCCGGGGACTTCTGCGATTTCCAGGTCGCCCTTCTAAAGACGATGGACCACAGCGTCGCAACTCTGAGCGCATGCCAGGTCGTTCAGCTCCCTCCAAGCAGCATCATAGAGTTGACAGACCGGCGGCCTACTCTTACGCGTGCACTGTGGATGTGCTCGCTGGTCGACGAGGCCACGCTGCGGGAGTGGCTCGTGAACCTCGGGCAGCGCTCGGCTCCGCATCGCATATCTCATCTCTTCTGTGAACTGCATGTGCGGATGAACGCGGTGGGCCTGGTGACCGACGGCTCTTTCGAACTTCCTATCACCCAGACGGAACTTAGCGACACCATGGGGTTGTCCGTTGTCCACGTGAACAGAAGCCTGAAGGAACTGCGCGAGGCTGGTCTGGTAACGATGAAAGACAACCGCATTGTTATCCGCGACGTGCATCGCTTAAAAGAATATTCGGGCTTTGATCCCGCGTACCTTCACCTTCAATGGCCATCCCCTGAGGGTGCTTGAGCGTGTGGGTTCTGCAGCAAAACCCTAGAGACCGTGGCGATCCACCGAGAAGCTCACGCCAAAGACGATTGTGTTAAATGCATCGGTTACTATCATCTGCCACTGTTGGCCTTTCCACGAGTGATCCCCATCGCTCAGCATTTGTCCAGCGGCGCGGATCGCTTCCGTCCGAACCAGTTCCATGTTGGCCAGGTCCATTCCCGTATCGTCCATAACGGCTTGGCCATTCATAACGTGAAAGTAATACTGCGCCATGATAGCGGTTCTCCCTGCATTTTGGCGGGAGCCCATAGAATCTCTCTGTCACGGACTGGCCAAAAAGGATGCCGATGATGATCTACTTAGTCACTTTCGTGCGGGCTTAGCCACTAAAAAGGTTAAGTCGATACAGATACTCTTGGCGGACGGCGCTCGCGGAGCTATGACCGCGATTGGCGGTTTGCCAGCCGGTCGGCTAGTGGCTCGCGTTCCTTCAAGGGGGCCAGCGGGTAGCCGTGGCCGGCCAGCCAGTCCTCTCAGAACCCGACGGCAGTCAAATTGAACGAATTCCAGGGACGAGGCCGGAGCAGCGAAGGCGGCTGAGCGCATTTTCGGCGAAGTAACTTGTGGATGCTACTCTTCGCTCGCATGGAGAGTATTGTCTCCCAGTAGGGGACACCTAATAATATAAGATAAAGCTAATGTGGTGCGATTGGAGGTTGCCTTTGGCAAGTCGTCGAGCTCGCAAAAACGTTAGAATTGCCACCGCCTTGGAACGCGCGGTTGTCTCCGTATGCGCAGAGAGCGTTATCGACGATCTTAGAAACACGCTTAATCGGGCATCCTCAGTAATAAGAAGGTTTAAGGAAGACGGGAACTCGGAGGCGATGGCCACCGCCATGGATTCTATCAGATTTGTGCTCCCCTCAACCGCCCAACAGCTCACGAATGTTAAGAAAATGGTTGGTTATAGTTCAGGCGAAAACTCGTTTCGAAGGGGCAAACACAACCATCGAGGACAATGAAGTACTCTCTCCGCGATCGCAAACAAATTTGACAGCTATACCCGATGGCGTGGTTGCCATCTTCTAACGGCAACGCACGCGTCGTTATCGTCAGGCGGCTTTCGCATGCACGGTCGTTTCTGCGAGTTCAGAGAGCAACTCATCGGTGGTCTCCGGTCCATTCATGACTCAGTGCAAGGTATGCGCATTTAGAAAGGGCATTCGGGGTGGCGGTAGAGGCAATGATATGGACGTGCCGATCGGGAAAACGCAGGTCAATTCAGTCCTCAAATTTCGAGAACGCCGTTAGCTCTTCAATGAAGTCGCAGACGATAAGCGCTGGCCGACGGTTAGGCGGTAGCAGTAATAGCGTCCTGAAAAACACTCCCTGACGAAAAGGCCTTAGCGTCAGGCCCTTTCCTACATACGGCTCCGCTGTCAGGGGGTTCACGAGGCCGACACCCAGTCCTGCCTGAACCATCGCACATATCGTCGTCGAATAGGGCGTCTCTAAAACCACCTTCGGCTGTGCATTCGCCTGCAACAGGATCGTGTCCAACTGCCGCCTGGTGGTGTCCTCGGGCGCGAGGGCAATGAATGGCTGACCATCCAGGTCGGTGGGCTCGATGATTTCCTTCCTTTCGAGCGGATGGTCGCTTGGCAGTGCGATTGCTGCCCGGAAGCGAGAAAACGGCGTTGCCTCCACGCCAGCAATTTCGATCTCGTCGGCGGCCAGTCCGACATCGAACTGGCCTCCCGCGATCAAGTCCTTGACCACCGACGACATCTGCGCCTGAAACGTGATGGCAACGTTAGGATGCCGCTGCTGGAAGCCACGAAGCGCTTTCGGGACAATGTTCGTGCTGAGAGCCGAGAGGCTGGCGACCTTGATCTCGCCAGAGCCGAAATCGCGAATTCGGGCGGCCGCGCTGCGCAAATGGATAAGACCGGAAAAAGATTGCTCCACCTCCCGGAAGAAGAGGCGACCCTCAGACGTGGGCGTCATTCTACCCTTTACGCGATGGAACAGGAGAAAACCGATTTCCCGTTCAAGCTCCTGAATGGTCTTGCTGACGGCGGGTTGGGAAATCCGCAGGACGTCGGCCGCCCGCGAGGCCGTACCATTGGTCATAACGGCGTGGAAAATCTCGACCTGTCGAATGTTCATAACCATAACCCTGACGAATAGCGCACGTCGATCTTAGTATTGGACGGAATGGGCCAGTCAATGCTGTAATCGCTCATCAAATGAGAGACAGCAGGGAGTATTGGAATGAACGACCTCACGCAGTGCGTCCTGACACCTGATGTCAACACGGACGGATTTGCATCGTTGGGCGTGGCCGTCCATCGGGCATCGACAATCGTGTTTGAAAACGCCGAAGCATATGCAAGCCGTGGCAAGCGTGGACCGGATGGCTACAGCTATGGCCTTTATGGCACCCCAACCACCAGAGCACTCGAAGCCAAACTGACGGCGCTTGAGCATGGCGTCAGGACGTTTCTCGTCCCTTCGGGACAGGCAGCAAACGCCATTACAATGCTCCCATTTCTCACCTCCGGCGACAAAGTCCTTATTGCCGATACCGCATACCCTCCTGTGCGTGACTTCGCGAATGCCGATCTCGCCCGTTTCGACGTCGAGGTGGCCTATTATGATCCAGCCAACATCGACGACTTGGATCGGTTGATCGATGACCGGACGAAGATCGTCTGGTGCGAGTCCCCCGGTTCTACCACGATGGAAGTCCAGGACCTGCCAGCCATTTCGGAGATCGCCCATCGGCATGGATCGCTGGTTGCCTGCGACAACACCTGGGCGACGCCACTGAACTACAAACCTCTGACACTGGGAGTCGACATCGTGACGGAGGCGCTGACGAAATATGTCTCCGGCCACTCCGATCTTTTGATGGGTTCGCTGAGCGTCAAAGACGAGAGCCTTATTGCTCCGATCCGGTCTACTCTTGGCAGATTTGGGATCGGGGTCTCAGCC
Source organism: Rhizobium sp. 42MFCr.1 (assembly GCF_000377185.1). Classification (NCBI taxonomy): domain Bacteria; kingdom Pseudomonadati; phylum Pseudomonadota; class Alphaproteobacteria; order Hyphomicrobiales; family Rhizobiaceae; genus Rhizobium; species Rhizobium sp. 42MFCr.1. The sequence goes on along the minus strand of NZ_KB897858.1, from coordinate 31,751 downwards.
GATGATGCCTCGTTGGTGTTGCGCGGTTTCGAGACATTGGGCGTCCGGATGCACCACGCTTTTAGCGGTGCGATGCAGCTCATCGACATCATCGAAAGAGCCGATGTGGTCGATCGGGTGCTGCATCCCGCCCTGCCGAGCCATCCTGGCCACAGCATCTGGAAGCGAGATTTTCTCGGAGCAAGCGGGGTGTTCAGCGTTGTGTTCAAGCCAGGTGTGGCGCAGCATGTCGTCCCGGCGCTCGACGTGCTCAAGACCTTCGCCATTGGCGCTTCCTGGGGCGGCACGAGGAGCTTGGCCGCGCCGATGTCTGTTAAAGCCAATCGCTCCGCCACGGCGTGGAGCGGAGATGACCTGGTTCTTAGACTCAGCGTCGGCTTGGAGGATGCCCAAGACCTCCAAGCCGACATCGAGGCGCTGCTCGCAGAGATATCTGCGAGAGCGTAACAATCGGAGACGTCATTCGTCGCTGGCGGCGGCAAGACTTTACCCAGAGGCCAGCAGGGTGCATTGCGCCCTTCGACCAATCGGCCGGCAATGCCGACCCTGCAAGGGCTCGGATGCAGAAAGCTGTTGCACGCGATCGCTACTCAGCGAGCTTCGTTAGTCACAGCCAAAAGCAATTCAGCGAACTGGCAGCCACTTCTTTGCTACCCTGCAGGCAACAGTAAATGCAGGGTCGAACACATTGCCCACGTCATAGCGAACGACTTGGCCAAGCAGGTGGCTAGCGGCAACCTTTGTCAGGCCATAATCTGTTTTCAGCAAATCAAGCATCTCCGTCGTCGCGTGCTGTAGCGCCTGATCGAGCGGCCGCGCGTTGCCAACTGTTATGATGTCATCGGCCGTCTCTGCGCGGGGCCATGAAATTCGCCGCCTCTTATCCACCGACAAGCGCACTGTGATCTCGAACGTCGTCTCGACCCCGGTCCCGACAATTTCGCCGTCGCCTTGGATAGCGTGGCAGTCGCCGAGGAAGAACAATGCGCCCGAAACGAAGACCGGAAACCAAACAGTAGAACCTGGACCAAACCGGCGATAGTCCATGTTGCCGCCATACTCGCCACTCGTCGCAGTCGAGATCGCCTGTCCCAAGCTCGGAGCGACACCGAAACACCCAATCATCGGGTCGACGGGCAGGGTAAGACCATGAAGTCCGCTGACCGGCTCGGACAGGCGAACAGTGGAATTCTCACGATCAATCGTCCACAGTGTTTTTTCCGGCCTGGGTAGGTCTCGTACGGTCTCTGGATCGACCACGTTGCCTGCTAGAACACTGCGCGTGAAGCCGGAATCCCGCGTAGGCACCATTCTTAAAATCTCTACCTTGAGCGCGTCCCCCGGCTCTGCCCCTTCAATGAAGATTGGACCGTTCATTGGATTTGGTCCGGATGCGCGCTGTATGCCTTCGCAATCATACCCGGCAGCATCGATCGTCCGTGTGACGACAGTGTCGCCGTCGGCAATCCGAAGGGCGGCCGGCATAGTTCCGATGACGTTGTGGTAGGAGGTCGGGGTGAAGCGATGCGTTGTCATCGATGTGTCCGCTTTTTTTCTAGGGCAGGCGAGTCTGCGTTGGACCACTCTGTAACGCGAGGCGGGCATTTGCCAGCGAGAACTGCCAAGGCGAGCAACAGCGAGCGCGAAACGTCTCCCGACCAGAGGAACAAGAGGGTTAAATGGAGATATTGCCACTGAGCGCTGGAATGCCCAGAGCGGATGTGCGCCTGATCAGCAAAAGGGTCTCAATGCGCCGGAAACAGCGCGGCCAACAGCGGAGATGAGTTCGTTTGGGCTAAAGGCCTCGACCAAAGGCAGGTTCGTCCTCATGTTTTCCATTGATGAAATGGGGCTACTGTTTTCCAGGTTCGTTTTCTCGGATCACCAGCTTTTCCTTCGCTCCAGAACCTGAGCGTGCGATCAGATCAACCGTGCGAACCGCAACGCGTTCGGGTCTCGCGCCAACTGTCTCCAGAGTTGAGCGCACTGCCATCTCCACCTCGGAAGCAACGGTTTCGCGGTCGAATTCCGGAAACACTGAGATTGTAATCTCGAGACCATCGAGCAGCTGGCAAAACTGGAATTGCCGGACACCTTTAGCGCCAGTTAGCAGTGAACGGAGACGATGCGCATGAACGTCGATCGTTTCGCCCTCACGACCCACGAATTGAAGGACCTCTTCCCGACGCCCGTCGATGGAGGCAATGCGCCAAAAGGGCAGGCCGCATCTGCAGGGTTCCGTGGCCAACGTCACGATGTCTGAGATTTCGTATCGAATTAGTGGCAGCGCCCGATTGGTGAGGGTCGTCACAAGGAGCTTCGCCCCGGCGGTACCGTTCGGAACCCGGCGATTGTCTGCATTCACCACTTCGAACAGGAAGGCATCTTCCGCCAAATGAAGCCCGGATGCGAGGAGACATTCGTGGCCCATCGCTCCCGCTTCGGTACATGTGTAGCTATTAGCGACGGTAGCTCCCCACGCTGCCGTGACAATCTCCCTGACGTCTATTGTCAGCGTCTCTGCGCTAGTTCGCACAAGCCTTGGCCCGATCCGAAGGCGACCGGCAGCCTCTTCTTTTGCCAGCACGCGAACAAAGGAAGGGTAGGTGGAAATGACCTCGGGTTGGTGGTTGTTGAGGGTCTCCACGATATCTTCAATTCGCATCAGGACGTTTAACTTGGGCGCAGGTGGCCGGAAGGCGCGTAGCTCGGTTCCAATGCGATGGGAAATGTGGACGGCAGACGATGCGAAGATCGCTATGCTTTTAGTGGTCTCGTCGATGCCGACTATTTTTTGAAATCGCAGGGTGTTGCCGATCGCGTCAAGCCAGGCAGGTCCGTCGAAGACCGCTAGGCCTTTCTCTCCGGTCGTGCCCCCTGTGGCGGCCACCCGATACTCCCCGAGCAACGGAGAGCCAGGATCGTCTCCACCCAGGTGGTCCTCAACGAGTTTCCGGCTCAAACGCGCGTCCGTGACGATCCGATCGAAGTTTTGCATCAGCAGACGCTTGGTGAGAACGGGAAACTCCTCGAGCGGAGCCTTGCGGGCAACGAGGTCGCCAATAAATTCTCGATAATATTGAGACGCCGCCGCTGCATGTCGCAGTGTGGCTTTCAGCCGCTCGCTCTGAAGCGCAAGCAATCGTTCCCTTGGCCAAGTACAGCGACTGACAATCTTTGCCAAATGCCCTCGGAGAATATCCGCGTCCAATGTGGAAGGCTGTTGAATCGGCGACATCGCAAAAACACAGCTCTCTTTTTTTAGGGCTTAGACCGTTTTCACGTTGAAAATCATTGTAGCATGGAAATTGGTGTCATGTGGGGTAAGTAGCTTAGCCCGGACGCCCGACTTCAGGCGGCATCTCCCGTAGCCACGGAGAAGGTCGCTATGCGCTTCCATGGCCCCTTATCGCGTCGACGCAAAGCCTGACTGCAATAACCCATTCCTCACCATCGTCATGAGCCAATCATTCAAAGGCACGACGTCTGCGTTCTTGTGCGGGCTGACAACCCTCGAGCCGCTTTCGCGTAAGATCAATCCCAGGGGAGCAAATGCCGACGCTGAACTCCAGGACATCGTGAACCTTACAGGCAGCTCAATTCTCAGCGGAGTGTACACCAGGTCGGGCAGGCGCGATTTGACCCAAAACGCCGATTGAGACCCATTCCAAATTGGCGTCCCCGCTTTTTATGGCGCTCGTAGGCATACTCTGATAAGACCGCGGAAGCCACTCCCCCTAACGCGGGACGTCCGCAAGCTGGATGTCATCCCTGATGACCCTTGCCAGATCATCCTCGCCGCGCACCCCGAATTCGAACCAATCGACGAGTGTCTTGGCTTTTGCTTGTGCATGGGCACTGTTCGGAGGACGCCTGCATACGCGCCATTCCCCGAGAATGCGGTCAAACGTCTGCATAGTCGCCATTCGTGGCCGAAGTTATTTTCCACGCGGCCGTCCTCCAGTGCTAAAAAACGGGGCGTTGGCGATTGATGAGCAGTCTCGCTCACGATAGGTTCGTGTTGCGAATCCGCAGAACCACACGGAAATAGGTTACATGGCGACTGGAACGGTAAAATTCTTCAACGACGACAAGGGCTTCGGGTTTATCACTCCCGACAACGGCGGCCAGGACGTGTTCGTCCACGTCTCCGCGTTGGTACGCGGCAGTTCTCTGCGTGAAGGCGACAAGGTCAGCTATGAGGTCGGACAGGACCGCAAGACCGGCAAATCCAAGGCTGAGAATGTTTCGGTTGTCTAATTAATCGGCCGACGCTCCATGAAGCCCGCGATCGCGCGGGTTTCATGGAGGATAGTTTCGACCGAAGCTCATCCGCTGATTTGCCTTGCTCCCTCGGCCACGCCGGAAACAGGTGGCAAATCATTGGAAGCGCCACCTGTACGGCGGTCGATATCGAAGACATCTTGATTTCGGGCGGTCGAAGGCCGAGCTGGTTAGTGCGGTTTCATAAGGAAGCAAAGCATTCCGCTCCATCCTCCCTGCCGGCCATAGCGCGAGCGGCTACTAAAGATGACGGACGGTGCCGGTAAAGATTTCGATCCGCCGCCCACAAACGCCGGCGAAACGGCCAGGCACGACGAAAACTCTGGAAATGATGGTGGACCGGTGGAGATTCGAACCGCACGTGATAGGTGCCCGCCGCGGCATCTCGGCAGACCCTGAGGGAGATCGCGCTGTTCCTTCGGCCACCCGTCCAGAAGAAAAGCGTCATCGAGCCCCTGTTATTTCCTGCACAAAATACTTTCCTTGCTTGATGGTTGTGAGCCCCGGCGGCTGGTGGCCTCCAAAAAATTCCAGTTTGCAGGTCGCCAGCGCGCCTCGCCTTTCATTCTTTGCTATTTGACGACGTGCGCATTCCGGTATCTGTATGCATCAGGTCACCCTGCAAATCGGATGATCGCATGGCGGCTGACATAAGATCATCGCGTTCGCGCAGCCCGCTGTTGAAGAGCCGCGCCACCAGCACGGTTAACTTTCCGATAGCGACCGGGTCCTTGGAAACTCCCCTTGTCTGGGAGATTTCCTTGACGATACTCGCGCACAAACGCGCCTCCTCCTTTGTTCGCAAAGACGTCGGATTCATTTCGCACTCCGGGAACGGCCCGCCCGACACGGGCGGGCCTGGCTGATCCACCTAGAAGTCCATGTCGGCGCCAGCGGGGATCGCCGGAGCGGCTTCCTTCTTAGGTTTTTCGGCGATCATGGCTTCCGTCGTCACCAGCAAGCCGGCAACGGAGGCTGCATCCTGAAGCGCGGTGCGTACGACCTTGGCCGGGTCAATGACGCCCTGTGCGTAGAGATCACCATACTCTCCGGTCTGGGCGTTCCATCCGTAGGAGAAGTCGGACTTCTCGCGCAGCTTGCCGACGATGATCGAACCTTCTGCGCCGGCATTCTCGGCGATCTGACGGACAGGGGCCTCGATCGCACGTCGGACGATGTCGACTCCGACACGCTGGTCCGGGTTTGCCACATCAAGATTGTCGAGCGCCTTAATGGCCCGCAGCAGTGCCACGCCACCGCCCGGCAGAATGCCTTCCTCAACCGCCGCGCGGGTCGCATGCAACGCGTCGTCGACACGGTCCTTCTTTTCCTTGACTTCGACTTCCGTCGAGCCACCGACGCGGATGACGGCAACGCCGCCGGCGAGCTTGGCGAGACGTTCCTGCAGTTTTTCGCGGTCATAGTCGGAGGTGGTTTCCTCGATCTGCGCGCGGATCTGCGCAACGCGGCTGTCGATCTCGGCCCTGGAACCGACGCCATCGATGATCGTCGTGTTCTCTTTCTCGATCGCGACCCTTTTGGCACGCCCAAGCATGTTCAGCGTCACGTTCTCCAGTTTGATGCCGAGGTCTTCGGAAATGACCGTGCCGCCGGTCAGGATAGCGATATCTTCCAGCATAGCCTTGCGCCGATCGCCGAAGCCCGGTGCCTTGACGGCGGCGATCTTCAGGCCACCACGCAACTTGTTGACGACGAGGGTCGCGAGAGCCTCGCCTTCGACGTCCTCAGCGATGATGAGAAGCGCCTTGCCCGACTGCACGACGGCTTCAAGGACCCCAAGCATGGACTGGAGGTTGGAAAGCTTCTTCTCGTGGATGAGGATGTAAGGATCCTCGAACTCGACGCGCATCTTCTCGGCATTGGTGACGAAGTAAGGGCTCAGATAGCCGCGATCGAACTGCATGCCTTCGACGACTTCGAGCTCGGTTTCGGCCGTCTTGGCTTCCTCGACGGTGATGACGCCTTCATTGCCAACCTTTTCCATTGCCTCGGCAAGATAACGACCGATCTCTTCGTCGCCATTGGCCGAAATCGTACCGACCTGGGCGATCTCCGAATTGTTGGAGATCTTGCGCGCGTTGGTCTTCAGTTCCTTGACCACGGCGTCGACGGCAATGTCGATGCCGCGCTTCAGGTCCATCGGGTTCATGCCCGACGCCACCGCCTTGGCGCCTTCCTTGACGATTGCCTGGGCAAGCACGGTCGCGGTCGTTGTGCCGTCGCCAGCGAGATCGTTGGTCTTCGATGCCACCTCGCGCAGCATCTGGGCGCCCATGTTCTCGAACTTGTCCTCGAGCTCGATTTCCTTGGCGACCGAAACGCCGTCCTTGGTTATGCGCGGCGCGCCGAAGGACTTCTCGATAACGACGTTGCGGCCTTTCGGGCCAAGCGTCACCTTCACAGCATTGGCAAGCACATCGACCCCACGCAGCATGCGTTCACGGGCATCGGTGTGGAACTTGACTTCTTTCGCAGCCATTTCTTTAACTCCTCAATAGGCAGCTAATCTGATGGTCGGTCTCAGGCGGCCTGCTTCTGCTCTGCCCGGGCTTCGATGATGCCCATGACATCGCTTTCTTTCATGATCAGCAGATCCTCGCCGTTGATCTTGATCTCGGTGCCGGACCACTTGCCGAACAGGATGCGATCACCGGCCTTGACGTCGAGCGCCTGAATCTGGCCGGCATCGTTACGCGCGCCGGGTCCGACGGCGATGACCTCGCCTTCCTGCGGTTTTTCCTTGGCGGTATCTGGAATGATGATGCCGCCCTTGGTTTTCTCTTCGGACTCAACCCGGCGGACAAGAATGCGATCATGAAGCGGTCGGAACGACATGTTTTCCTCCGATGGACAAACAATGATGACGTTGTTCCCCTTGCCGGACCAGATGACCAGTCCGGGCGGGTGCAAATCCTCTATCGAGCGTTTTGCGCGAAATGATCTGGTTTGGCGGTTTTTCGATTTCAAGAGGTCAATACAAGAAAATCAGCAATCCTTGCTAACCTGCTGGAAAGAAACACGAACCTCGACTTGAGCGTTCAAAAATTCGTTGATGGCGGAAAAAATTTGCGCCACCTTCAGACTGTTGCGAAACGGAGACGAAGCACGCGATTGTCATCGGATCTGGAGCGTCAGATCGGATCGCGACCAACCGGTCAGGTTGAATTCAACCGCCCATGCTTCCTCACACCTATGACGGTCATGCGAGCGTGCGAAACTTCGGATGTCGGTGTGGAAAAGAGCCCCGCGTGTTCGGCGGCGGGCGGCCAAGTTTCGAATATATCCGAACCCACACATCGTCGATAAGGGCACTCCGCTCGGGGAGAATACAAGCACGTCCCGTAATATCTGATACGGACAAATCCCGCCGGTCTGGGTTTCGCTGGGGGTGTATGATAGTGAACAGTCGCCATCGAGGAGGATTTCAATGGCTGCGGCATCGGAGCACCAGAGATGGCCTGACGACTGGATCGCTGAATGTGCCGTTGAAGAGCAACGGTGTCTTTCTGCGCCGCCCACGTTTGATTGTCGGCTTTGAAATTCCGTGGCGGGGCCGACGGCGGCAATCTGCGCCTGCTTTCTGCGCCTGCTTTATGTGAAGGCCTGCGCGATACAGAGTATAGCTGCAAGCTATGAGCTCGATTGAGCGGTTCGCCAGGACTGAAACACGCAAATTTTTCTCAGGCGCAGCTCTTGAATCCGAAATTCTCAAAAACCAAATCGATATCCGCCAGCCGCTGAGGATAGGGCTGGCCTTGCTGGTAGCGCCGTCTTTCGACGCTTCGTACCCATGTTGCTTCAAGGAGGATATGGCTATGGCAACATCCTACGACTATGCACCGCTGTTCCGGTCCAGCGTCGGTTTTGATCGGGTCTTCAATCTTCTCGAAAATGCTCAGCGAGCCCGCTCGATCAACGACTGGCCGCCCTATGACATTGTCAAGACTGGCGATGACAGCTATCGGATCTTGATAGCGGTGGCAGGTTTCGTCCAGGACGATCTCGACATAACATTCCAGTCCAACCTTCTGACCGTGACCGGCAAGAAGCAGGAGGCGGCTGCCGAAGCCTACCTTCATCGCGGCATAGCCGGCCGGCCGTTCGAACACCGGTTCGAGCTCGCCGACCATGTCAGGGTGGACGGAGCGGATCTCAAGAACGGTTTGCTTTCCGTGGATCTCGTTCGTGAGGTCCCGGAGGAAATGAAGCCGCGAAAAATCGCCATCGAGACCGCTTCAAGTGTTGAGCCGTCGGCTTCTCCCGCGCAGATCGAAGCGCAGAAGGCGGCTTAAGCAGAACCCTCAAGGAGGGCGTCGCGGTGGCGGCGCCCGTCAACATCGCGGGTTGGGAAGGAGAGCGTAATGAAACCCGATATGTTCAAAGAGCCTGTTTCTATTCTTGTCGGCCTCGGCTTTCCGGCGGAGGTTCGCAGCGCGATGGATGCCTACAGGCATCTCGTCGAGTGGCCGGAGGCGTTCAGAGATAACGCGCACTCCGTTGCGCTTAAGGCCTGCGGAGCTGCGCTGCGCGGTGAAATCGAAGCGGAGACCGCTCGCGGCCTGTTTACCGCCTTTGCTGAAAGGCACGATCTGCTGGCGCCGGAAACCAACGTCCTCGTTGCGTCTCGCCTGCGCCGGGACAGGGATCCGCACATACGCTGAGGTAAATCGATGATGGACAAGATGTTGGAACTGGCTGCCAGCAATGCCATGGCGATCGGGCCAACAGTTCTAGCACCCCAAGGGTTGCTGTTTCGACGGCCAATCGATGTGGTAAGGGCGCCAGCACTTTCTGTCGACGATAAGCGAACGATCCTCGCGGCATGGGCTTCGGACTTTTACGCGATCGATTCGAAACCGTCCCTCCGTCATGTTCCAGGAACACCGGAGCCAGTTTCGATCGATGAGGTTCAGTCTGCCCTCCGAGAACTCGATCGGCGCTACGCCACCTGACAGACGACGCTCTCGGGCCGTCTGTCTCCTCGACTTCCCCAGCCGCTTGATGGCTTGATCAAGCGAGCGCTGTTCGTCGCCGCCACGCTCTCCTCGCGGAGTGCTGCCACGCTTATTGACGCCAGCTCGCGAACGGGCCTTAGGCGCAAAGCTCTACGAGCGACGGCGATCGCCTCGGTGTCGAGTGCAAGGACATGGCCCGCGGGAAGCCACGCCGTCTATGACCTCACCGACGAACGGACGGAGGTCCGCCGCTTTCCGGCCAGGATCTCTTACTGCAGACGCTGGACCAGCGCCTCCAGTCCGTCGGAGCCTTTGATCGCCCATTCCTGGACCGCCGTCGGATCGATGCCTTTTCGGCGCATCGCTTCCGCGAATTCGTCGACGTCCACCCGGTTCAGCTGGGCGATATGTGCTGCATTGCCCACCGTCACCTTGGTACCCAGAGCCTGCAGAATGAAGCTTCCGCCGCTGCTGTGATCGAACGCGTCGCGGAGGCCCGCGAGGGAGATGCCCAGCTTCTCGGCCATCCCGAACACCTCGACAATGTTACGCAGGTTCGAGACTGTAAGAGCGTTGTTACAGAGCTTCGCCATTTGGCCTGAACCGGCCGGACCCATCGAGACGATATGAGTGCTATGGCACTCGATAACAGGCCGACTTGCGTCAAGTGCCTCAGCGCGGCCTCCGACAAAGCAGGTTAGCGACCGCGCTTCCGCACCAGGTCGCCCACCACTGACGGGCGCATCAAGAAAGTGCACGCCGAGCTCCTCGGCGATACGTTCAAAGTTCTCGGCTTTAGCGGGGTCGCCGGTTGCATGGTTCACGATGGTCGCCCTTTGCCCAATGCCTGGAGCAACGAACGGTCAGCTAAGAGGTCATGCAAATCGGTATCGCCACGCAGGCACAGGCACAGCAGGTCAACGTTTGCCGCGAGTTCGACAGGGTCAGCCTCTTTTACGTGCCGGGCGTTGCCAAGAGCATCGAACGAGACTGCACGTCTCGCCCAGACGTGTAACTCGAACCTGTCGGCGATCGCAGCAGCCATCGGCGCACCCTGGTCGCCGAGGCCGATGAAGCCTACGCGAAGGGCGTCACTCATTTCGGCTCTCCCACGATGTGTAATGCCATCTCCCAAAGCCTGTCCGCATTGGCGCTGTCGAGCGCGTAAGGCGCAACACCTTCGAGCGTCGCGTCCGGTCGGCGCGCGATCAGAGGCGCCTCCTGGCAGTTGTCGAAATATCGACCGTTGACGCCCTCGACAAGCGGGGAGGCGGCCAGCAGCACGGATGTCGCGGCGCCTTGCTGGGGGGTCTTGCGAAGGTGCTCGGGCGTCTTGAGGCCGCCGGTGTGTCGCTGGAGGTTTGTCGCGATGGCCCCTGGATTGAGGGCGTTCGAGACGATGCCGTCAGACGCCCAGCGCTCCCTAATGCCAACCGACAGCAGTATGCAGGCAGTCTTCGACTGCGCATAACCCAGAAGCGGATTGTACTGGGTGAAATGAAAATGGGGATCATCCCAAATGACCGGGCCGAAGAGGCTGCCGGTCGAACTGACGGATACGATGCGTGCTCCCTTGGCGGCCGCAAGCTGGCGACGCAGCCCAGCGTCAACGCGAAGTGACCGAGGAAGTTCGTGCCGAACTGCAGCTCGCAGCCTTCCGCGGTTCGCTCCAGCTCCGGCACCATCATGATGCCCGCATTGTTGACAAGGGCGTGGATCGGTTTGTCCCAGTCGTCGACGAACGTTCGAACCGACTGTGGGTTCGCGACGTCGAGCGGGCGGACGTCGAGGGGCCATCGGTGCATCCAGCTTCGTATGCCGGGAGGCGGCCTGTACCGCTGGGAGTTCGAAAGGCGAGGAGAGGCGCTCGTCGTTGAGACGACTGGCGGCCTCGTGCTCGACAATTCAAGGCTCATTCTGGCGGCGGCAGTCCACGGTTACGGCTTGGCTTACGTGACGAAGTGAATGGCCTCCGCCGCTCTTGAAGCTGGCGCCTTGGTCGAACTGCTAGGAGAATGGACGCCGCCTTATCCAGGCCTGCATCTCTATTACCCGAGACACCGCCATCTCAGTGCCTCCATGCGGGCCTTCGTTTCGTTCCTGCGGGATCGAAACCAACGACGATGACCCGCTTCTTCCCGTTGATCACTCTCGAACGCTGGGTCTCCACCATCGACCGTCCGCCAAGACGAACTCTATCCGAACCCGCCGGGATAGATCGCGCGCATGCCGACGGCTGGGGCGAGCAGGGGGCCCGGCCAGGTGGCTCAGGGTGGGGAGCTGCCGTCATCTGGAAATCTCTGCGAGAAGCGCTTCGATATCATCGACAAGGTCCTGATGATCTTCAAGGCCAACGCTTATGCGCAAGACGAGATCGTTTGCATCCCACCTCCGCACCGTCCGGTGGGCCTTGACGGGCATGGGCGCAACGAGACTGCGTGTTCCGCCCCAAGATGCTCCGCAAATGTCTTGAGCACATTGAGAGCAGGTGAGACTCGAAGCCGTCCGGCGACATCTACCACTTCGTGAGAGAGATCTTCGAGCATCGACGTGAGTCTTCCCGGCATTTGACATACCTGTACAGATAGGCCCCCTGGAGCGTCAACGAGCTGGTGAAAGTGACGGGGTGGAATGCGAGGTTTCTTCTCGCCGACGAGCTTCCTTGAATCCTGCAGCGGAGGGGGCTGCACGCCCGCTCGCCAACTCTGCGCGGCAAGCCTCGCCAAAATCGAAAAGAAAATTCATCGCTCCTGAATGCGCGAGGTCGCGCATCTCGGAGAGTGAGCGATTGGGCGTCAGATAGGTGTCGACAATCCTTTCCATTGCCAGCTCCGCGGCATCTATAACTGTTCGGGACGAGATCAGACGCATCTGAGCGACCAGTGCATAAAGCAGAACGAGATCGGAGACATCGTCCTTCTGATGGCTTAAGGCATCACCATAGAGCCTCGTGGCTTCGGCGATGAAGTCCGAAAACAGCCTCTCGCGCTTGGCGACCTCCGCCTCGCGATGCTTTTCTCTCACCTGTGACCGATGCGTCATCCAGGCGGTGGCGAAAGAGGCCAGACCGCCGATTGCGACCCCGGCAAGGCCCGTCAGGGCAGAGATGTAAGCCTCCATGAGATTTCTCCTATTCGGCCGACCACGGCCAAGGAAGGATGACGAGGCCGCTCTCAAGCAGGTTCGTCGTCAACGCTTCTAGCCCGCTAGCGGAGGCCCTACCCAGACGCCTTCCGGCACAGTGGGAATATTGTTCACGAGCCCTTCGAGCATTCCCTGCAGGACATTCTCGGTCAGCTCCTCCATCTTGTCGCCGGGACCGACGAGGCGATCGACCAGCAGCAGGGTCAGACCGTGCATCTGGGACCAGAATACGAGGATAGCCCCATCGATCGTGCGGGTGGTTGACTCAGTGTCTGCAATCCGGTGCCCGAGAGCGCCGTCGGAGATCGCGCTCACTATGAGAGCTTTCATGGCGTGAGCCGCGGTTCGTTCGATCACCGGACGGCTTTCGTCCTGTCCGCCAAGAAAACCGCCGAACATCAATCTGTAGAGCGCCGGATTGCCGACGCCGCCGCAGACATATGCGCGCGCCATGGCTGCAAGCCTCTGACGAGGACTGTCGAGCTCGCTTGTCGCTTCGGCCATGCGCTTTGCCAGCAGTTCAAACCCAACTGCCGAGACGGCGGCCAGCAATTCGCGCTTGTCGGCGAAGTGCTTGTAGGGGGCGTTGTGACTGACGCCTGCGCGACGAGCGAGCTCCCGAAGCGAAAACTCCGTGCTCTGGGATTCGCTAAGGACGTCCAGTGCGGCCTCGACGATCGCCCTGTGAAGGTCGCCGTGGTGATATGGGCGCTGTTCTTTGGTGGAATTGTCTTTGGCCATATTCCTTCATTTAGGTTTGTAAGTTGCGCCTGTCAACTTTTTTCGTCGACAATGTTGACAATGCCCACCATTCACCTTAAGTGGTCGCTGTCAACATTGGGCATGCCCTGAAAACTGGAGTTGCCGGACATCCTGGCTCCTCTGGGGGACTCAAACCGTACCGGAGCAAAAATGAAGTCCTTTCGATTGATGGGAATTGGTCTCGCCTGTGCAGTTCTGGCTGCCTGCGACGAGAAAGCCGCGGTGGCCCCGCCGCCGCAGCAGGTCCGCGTCGTTGCGGCGGCGGAGACCCGCTTCCAACCGGGAGCCGAGATTACCGGCGAGGTGAGAGCGCGTGTCCAGACCGAGCTCTCGTTTCGCGTCAGCGGCCGGGTTGTCGAGAGAAAGGTCGACGTCGGGTCACACGTCCACGCTGGCGACGTCCTTGCGCGGCTCAACGACACCGAACAGCAGGCCGACGTCAGCGTCGCCCGCGCCGCGCTGGAGTCGGCGCAGGCGGTGGTTGCGCAGAAAACCCTCGCATTCGACCGGGCAAAGTCGCTCCTGCAATCCCAGGCGGTGCCACGGGCGATCTTCGACGACGCCCAGAAGGAACTGCTGAGCTCCCAGGCTTCTCTCGAGGCGGCCGAGGCCGCGCTTGCGACCGCCGAGGACGCTCTGTCCTACACCGAGTTGAGGGCCGCCGCGGACGGCATCGTCACCGCGCGCGGGATCGAGACAGGGCAGGTGGTGTCACCGGCGCAGTCCGCCTTCACGCTCGCCCATGACGGTCCGCGGGACGCGGTGTTCGACGTCTTCGAGGCGTTCTTCCTCGACGGACGACCGCTGAACGACGTCGAGGTCGCGTCAGTCTCCGATGCCGCGCGCAATGTGCACGCCGGCATACGCGAAGTTTCTCCCGTGATCGACGGGAAGGGTGGCACGATCCGGATCAAGGTCGGCCTTCAGGAAGCGGCACGATGGCCGCTCGGGACGCCGGTCGTGGGCAAGCTGCAGGCCTCGCAGCGCGACGGAATCATATTGCCCTATACCGCGATCGCCTCCGCGGGAGGCCAACCAGCCGTGTGGCTCGTCAGTCCCCAGCACCACTCGGTTTCGCTCCGCAAGATATCGGTCGGCCGGTACCGCCAGAACGATTTCGTCGTCACCACCGGCGTGGCGGCGCAAGACCTGATTGTCACCGAAGGCGGCAAATTCCTCAAGGAAGGCCAGGCAGTCGCCTGGGAAGGGAAGTGAGATGACACTCGTCCGGATATGCAGCTCTCTTTCAATTCTTCTGTCAATTCCCCTGCTCGTGGGCTGCGATCAAAACTCCGCCGCAGAAGAGCAGGCGGGACCTCGTCCCGTCAAAGTCGTCGTGGCTTCGGCCGAACGGAACCAGGCACCAAGCGTGCCGGGGATCGTTCGCGCTCGCATCGAAACCGATCTGGCGTTCCGGACCCTGGGGCGGATGGTGTCTCGCAAGGTCGAGGTTGGCGACCTCGTGCACAAGGGCGACGTCCTTGGTGAGATCGATCCTCTCAGCCTCCAGCTAGCGGTCAAGAGCGCGGGGGCCGATCTTCGCAACGCGCAGGCGCAGTTGGAGAACGCCGTTACGACGGAAACGCGCAAGCGAAAGCTAATGCAAAGCAACGCGGCAAGCATTGCCGATCACGATCTTGCCGAACAGCAACTGAAGTCGGCGGCCGCCAATGCTGCGAAAGCGAAGGCCAGCCTTGCCAAGGCGAATGAGCAGCTTGGCTACGCCGCGCTGAGAGCAGAGTTCGATGGCGTCGTCACCGCCACGTTCGTAGAAATGGGCCAGACCGTGTCGGCGGGCCAACCGGTCCTGAAGCTGGCACGGCTCGAGCAACGCGATGTGGTCGTCGACGTTCCGGAGGCGCAGTTCAGCGACGTACGCCGGGACGACCGGTTCAACGTGGCCCTCCAGCTCGACAGCAGGATTCGGGTCACTGGCGTCGTCCGCGAGATCGCGCCCCAAGCCGATCCGAACACCCGCACCTATCGGCTGAAGATCGCCATCGATCAGGCGCCCGATATCTTCCGCCTCGGCGCCGTGGTGACCACGACGCCGCTTGCCGATGAAAGCGCCAATGCGATCGCGCTACCCGTGTCCGCCATCCACGCCGAGGGCGGGGGCGACCAAGTCTGGGTGGTCGATCGCTCGACGGCTACGGTCGCCGCGAGAGCGGTGGAGCTGGATGGCCCGGCACCGGACGCCCGTTCCGTCAGGATTCTATCGGGCCTGCGGGAGGGGGAAGAGATCGTCGTTGCCGGGATAGATGAACTTGTCGACGGACAGAAAGTGAAACTCGCACAGGAGCCACGCCCGTGAAAAAATTCAACCTTTCGGACTGGGCGCTCGAGCATCGCTCTCTCGTCTGGTACTTTATGATCATGTTCGCGGTGGCGGGCGCCTTTGCCTATCTCGCCCTCGGTCGCGAGGAGGATCCATCGTTCACCATCAAGACAATGGTGATCCAGGCACAGTGGCCCGGTGCTTCGGCCACTGAGGTGACGCAGCAGGTCACAGACCGCATCGAAAAGAAGCTGCAGGAACTCGACAATCTCGAACACACGCGCAGCATCACGACGGCTGGTCAGACGACCGTCTTCGTCGACCTGCTGCCGGAAACGAACGCGCGGGACGTGAAACCCACCTGGTCGCGGGTCCGCAACCTGGTCGATGACATCAGGCACGAGTTTCCACAGGGTGTTGTCGGACCCTTCTTCGATGACCAGTTCGGCGACGTGTACGGCAATATCTTCGCCTTCACGGGCGACAGGGGACTCAGCCAGAGGGAACTGCGCGACTACGCCGAGAACGCCCGGACGCAGATTCTCAAGATCCCCGACGTCGGCAAGGTCGACATCGTCGGGGCTCAGGACGAGGTGATCTATCTGGAATTCTCCACCCGCAAGATCGCCGCCCTGGGCATCGACCGCGCCGCGATCATCGCCACACTGCAGGCGCAGAACGCCGTCACCCAGTCCGGCTTCGTCGAAACCGGGCCGGAGCGCGTCGCCTTGCGGGTCGGCGGACGGTTCATCTCCGAGGAGACGTTGCGCGGGATCAATCTCCGGGTAAACGACCGCTTCTTCCCGCTAACGGACGTCACCACGATCACCCGCGGCTACGTCGATCCGCCGACATCGCTCTTCCGCTTCAACGGAAAGCCAGCCATCGGCTTGGCGATCGGCATGAAGACCGGCGGTAACCTGCTCGCCTTCGGGGAATCCCTTGAAAAGACGATGGGCAACATCATCCAGGAGCTTCCGATCGGCGTCTCCGTGGAAAAGGTCTCCGATCAGCCGAAGGTGGTTGAGGAGGCCGTCGGCGGCTTCACCAAGGCCCTGTTCGAAGCCGTCGCGATCGTGCTCGCCATCAGCTTCATCAGCCTCGGGATGAGAGCGGGGATGGTGGTGGCGGTCGCAATCCCGCTGGTGCTCGCCATCACCTTCCTGGTGATGCTCTACACCGGCATCTCGCTGCAGCGCATCTCGCTCGGAGCGCTGATCATTGCGCTGGGTCTTCTCGTCGACGACGCCATGATCGCCGTCGAGATGATGGTCGCGCGGCTGGAAGCGGGCGACAGCCTCAGGAGCGCTGCGACCTACGTCTTCACGTCCACTGCGTTCCCGATGCTGACCGGCACGCTGGTCACCGTGGCGGGCTTCATTCCCGTCGCCTTCAACAAGAGCAGCGCGGGCGAGTTCACCTTCACGCTTTTCGTCGTCATCGCGGTTTCCTTGGTCGTTTCATGGGTGGTCGCGGTGTTGTTCACGCCCCTGATCGGCGTGACCATCCTGCCGAAGACCATGAAGAAGCATGCCGAGCATAAGGGCCGCTTTGCGAAGGCGTTCTCGACCTTGCTGCAGTTCTGCCTGCGCTGGCGCTGGATCACCATCGTCGCGACGGTCTTGGTCTTTGCTGGTTCGGTCGTCGGTCTGTCGATGGTGCAGCAGCAGTTCTTCCCAAGCTCCGACCGCCCGGAACTGATCGTCGACTGGAGCCTGCCGCAGAACAGTTCGATCGCCGAGACGAGCCGCCAGATGGGTCAGTTCGAACATAAGATGCTGGCCGGCAACCCTGACGTCGAACATTGGTCGACATACGTCGGGAGGGGTGCGCCGCGTTTCCTTCTTTCCTTCGACGTGCAGCCGGCAGACGTGTCCATCGGCCAGACGGTCATCGTCACCAAGGATCTCGACGTTCGCGACAAGCTGAAGCGGGAGATGGAAACTTATCTTCAGAAGACCTTTCCGGGAACAGACGCCTACGTGAAGCTTCTCGACATCGGACCTCCGGTCGGCAAGCCGATCCAGTATCGCGTGTCCGGCGAGAACCTGCAGACGGTGCGCGACCTGGCACAGAAGCTCGGCACGATCGTCGGCACCCATCCCTCGCTTAGAAACCTCGCCTTCAACTGGAACGAGCCGGCGCGCGTCGTGAAGATCGACGTGCTGCAGGACAAGGCCCGACAGCTTGGCGTCTCCTCCCAGGATATCGCGACGGCCCTCAACACCGTCGTCCAGGGAAGCGCGCTGACGCAGGTCCGCGACGACATCTATCTGGTCGATGTCGTCGGCCGTGCCGCAGAAAAGGAGAGGGGCTCGATCGATACCCTGCTTGACCTGCAACTGCAGAGCAGCAGTGGCCAGGCCGTGCCGCTGTCCTCGGTGGCGACCTTCCACTACGAACTCGAACAGCCGACGATCTGGCGGCGCGACAGAGTTCCGACCATCACGATCAAGGCCGGCATCGGCGACGCGACGCAGCCGGCGACGGTCGTGAAGGCGCTCTCCGATAAGGTCGCGGCCTTCGAAAAGACGCTACCGGCCGGGTATTCTGTCCAAGTCGGCGGCGCGGTCGAGGAAAGCGCCAAGTCGCAGGGCCCGATCACCAAGGTGGCACCTGCCATGTTCGTCATCATGGCGACGCTGCTGATGATCCAACTCCAGAGCTTCCACAGGCTGTTGCTGGTCTTCTCGGTGGCGCCGCTGGCCCTCATCGGCGTCGTCGTGGCGCTGCTCGCCAGCAACTCGCCTTTAGGATTCGTCGCACTGCTGGGCGTCCTGGCGCTCGTCGGAATCCTCATCCGCAACTCCGTCATCCTGATCGTGCAGATCGAGGAGTTGCGAGCGGAGGGAATGTCGCCATGGAAGGCGGTGGTGGAGGCGACCGAGCATCGCATGCGACCGATCATGCTCACTGCCGCGGCCGCGACGCTCGCCCTGATTCCGATCTCGCACGAGATATTCTGGGGACCGATGGCCTACGCCATGATGGGCGGGATCGTCGTGGGCACGGCGCTGACGCTTCTGTTCCTGCCGGCGCTCTACGTCGCCTGGTTCCGTATCCCCCACGAAGTGGAGCAGAACTGAAATGACAGGATCGCCCTCGCACCCTGGAGGCGTTGCCCAGGGATACCGCCGCACTACGACGATCGCGACCGTTCGGTACGCATGTAAAGCCGTCCCAGTGCTTGTTGCCCTGTCGCTTGCCGCATCGGGTTGCGCCAGCCGGGCGCAAGAGGTCCTGCGGCCACTCGCCGTCGCCCCGATCGGCACCACTCGGGTCACCATGCTTGTCGCCACGACGCGCAAGCCTTCGGAGGATCCCGGCAAGCTCTTTTCCGGCGACCGCGGGACGGCGATCTCGCTTAACAGCGTCGACGTCTCCATTCCCCCCGACCGGAACCGCAAGATTGGCGAGGTGCAGTGGCCGTCGCGCATGCCGCCCAACCCGCAAAAGGAGTTCGCGGTCACGCAGGTCGCCAGGGTCCAGTCCGAAGGGCAGGCCCTCGACTGGTACCGGGCAAATCGAAACAAGAAGCACCAGGTCATCATCTTCGTTCATGGATTCAACAACACCTATGCCGATGCGGTCTTCCGCTTCGCGCAGATCGTCCATGACTCGGGAACCGACGCCGCGGCGATCCTCTTCACCTGGCCGTCCAGAGGGCGCGTCTTCGACTACCTCTACGACAAGGAGAGCGCCAACTACTCGCGCCGCGCCCTCGAGGATCTGATCCTCCAGGCGGTGAAGAGCCCCGACGTCTCGGATGTGACGATCCTCGCTCACTCGATGGGCGGCTGGTTGGCGGCGGAGGCACTCCGCGGCGTGGCTATGCGCGAGAAATCGATCCCGGCGAAGGTGAAGAACGTTGTGCTCGCATCGCCGGACATCGATATCGACGTCTTCCGCCGCCAGTTCACCGAGATGGGACCGAAGCGGCCGCACTTTGCTATCCTGACATCGAAAAACGACAAGGCGCTGGAAGTCTCGGGCTGGCTTTCGGGCGGGGTCAAACGTCTCGGCGGCTCCGATCTCAGACCCTACGCACCTCTTTTCAATGAACTCGGCGTTTCCGTCATCGACACGAGCGCGATCGCGACGAACGACCCACTCGGCCATAACGCCTTTGCCGACAGCCCGGAGATCGTGCGCCTGCTCGGACGGCGGCTGGCTGGGCAGAGCCTGGATGGCGGACAGGCAAGCGCGGCAGACCAAATCGGCGTGAGCGCCGCAAACTTTGCAGGCTCGGCCGCGCGTCTTGCCGTCGCGGCACCAGTCGCTGTCATCAGCCCCGAGGCGCGGGAGATTCTGAAGGAGGAGCTCTCCTCCGACGGCGCGCCAATCAAGGATGGGGAGATTGCGTACTGAAGTTTTGCCGCCAACGGCAAGGATTTATTAGGATCGGAAGATGGAAATAGCCAAACCTGCAAGACACCGGCCGCGCGCCGAACACGTGTCCCGTAGAAGCCGGCATGGCCCCGTGTCGGCTGTACGGGCTGTCGAAGACAAGCGTCGCTGACATCGCCCGACTCCTTGGGAAGTCCCGGCCAGCGTGTACAGAGTCCTCCCTCCAAGGCTTCGATATGGGACGCCATCGTCGGAGATTTCCCGGAGACCACCCTGCGCGTTCCCCCGCTTGCCATTGACGAACCAGGCGACGCGGCCAGCTGTCTTGAGGAAGCCGCTCTCGGTCACCATCAGTTGATGTCAGAGGCACGCGATAGCGACCCCCAAATGTTTAGCCTCTTGTTCTAGCTTCAGAAGTATTTTGCCGTCGTTCATGCCGTATCTCAATGGACTCAAGACCGACATCGGGAAGTTGATCCGCGCCGGAGTCACGAGCGGAGAATTCGCACCAAGCAATATCGACGTCGCCGCATCTTGCTTTTGCGCCTCAGTCACCTGTGGGATCCACGTTTGTTGGAGCGCCTTCGAGCGCGCAAGGGATACCAGCCCATGCCTGGTTCGTTTGCGGTGGCAGGACTTCGCAATCATCCCCGGTGTCGCCAGGACCTGGATGAGCACACAAGCATTTTCGCTCGATATATGACGCGCATGGTTCAAAACGCTGCATTGGCGTTCCTATGAGCGCTGATATCAATTCGCCGCTCGCAACGCAGCTTCGGTCCGGACGAACGGGCACCGGTAATAGAACGATGAGGAAGGTCGCAACGGTTTTCACGGACGTTTCGTTGTCCAGCGGCTCGGTCGTCAGCCAACAGTGCCTGCGGCTCAGCCGCGCGACGTCTTCATTTCCCGATCTCCATATTGATACCTTGAAGATGAAGGCTCGGAACTTCCACTGACCCGAAGCGCATTTGCCCTACCGAAGGAGGCCGTCGCTACCGAACTCGTCCCATCCGATTAACCCGGTTGCGGCTTCATCGGGTCGTTCGGTTTGTTTGGCTTTTTCGCTTTTCTTCAGCGAACGCGTCAACTTCGCCTGATATGCGGCTCGTTTGCGATTTTCCGCTTTTGCCGCAGCGTCGTCCTCCCGCCATTCGTCCACGGCGCCACGGTCGAGCAGATCCTCGACAACCCGGGGGTCGAACACGTGAAAGGTGATCTTCCTTGCGCGTCCTTGCAGCCTGACTGTTCGTGTTCCAGCGCTGGGCAGACGGCCGTCCTCAAGCCAGCGCTTCCGCTCTGATGCCGTGATCGTCAGGATATCCTCGATCTCGCGGGGAATGATAGGAAGGTCTGCGATGCCGTCCAGCAAGCTGGAAACGGCCGATGCAGTCGCTCTGAATACTGTCTTCGAAGTCTCTGGCATGACGAGGATGAGCCCTGCCGCCTGCATGTCCAGCGACTTCCGGACCGGGGATGGTAGCCGGGAGCGGATTTCCTGCAGGATTCCCTTCACCCTGACACCAGAACCGAGGGTCGCCACCACGGGAAGCGGCCACTCCCTGATCAGCTCGGGATCGTCGCTTTCCTTGCTTTTCGTCTTCGTCTTGGACATGTCGCAGCAGATGGTGTCGAAGGGGCCGAGCGTCAACGGAACACCCGGTGATTTCCCACGTTTTCGCAGTGTGGAGGATCCCCATGTCCGTGCCGAACGAGGCAGCGTGCCGCTGCCATCGCCGCCGCCCGTTGACACGCCACCGCGCGATCCGACGGGATACCCCGCAAGGAAGCGCTTCCAGATCCCGAACCCGACGAGGGCGCTACTCCAAGCATACGTGCTTCCGTACATTGCCCGACGTGGGGCCTTCGCTTCAGGGGTATTGTTATTCATCCGGAGGAGCGGCAATGACAAAGGACTGGCGGACGACTTGAGCATGAAGCTCGAAGAATTCATCGACACGTTCGTCGTGAAAGGCGCAAAGGCGACGGATGTCTACGATGCCATCCAGAATGAACTCGGCCGCCTGAGGGTGGCGTACGACCACGACCCGGATCCCGCAGAAGACCAATCGGACGACGTTATTGAGGAACCGTCAAACGACTGGCCCGCTTCCCAGGCCTGACCCACGTCCTGACATCAGGTGGCTCATTCTTCGGCTAGTTTTCTGGTCAGACTTGTTGCGGACACATTGCACAGATAGAACTCTCTCACAGGCATTGCTGATGAGCGCTGAAATTCGCGGCTCGCAACGCCGCATCGCCGAAATGCTTTTGACCACGGATGTACTGGCACTGGTAAGAGGCGATGATGAGGAAGGTCGGTGCGGTTTCGCCCCGGCCTTTTTTATTGACCGAAGGCCCGCGTCGTCTCCAACACTGGGTCAGTGTCGCGCATCGAGCGGCAGCTCGCCGTCGTCGAAGTTGCCGTTGCTGGCGGCATCGTACGGATTGATGCTCCGTCCGCCTCCGCGCGTGCCATATGCCGTTAACTGGACCATGACCTCCTTTGCACGCTGAATTGCCTCATCCTCGCTTGAAGCGTGACCGTCAGCGACCTTGATCGACACTGCTTCACCATCGTCGCCGACAAAGTCTACCCGCCATCCGGTTGTCTCGTGTACAATCTTCGTTTCCAGCAAGTGCATGTGACTACCCCGCCTTCCTACCTTTGAGATCTGCTTCCAACGACTTGCGCAAGGCATCCATGATGTTCACGACGTTGGAAGCGGCAGCGGCCTCTCCGGCGTTGCCCTTGGCAGCCTTCTTCCTCGGCTTCAGCAGCTTCTTCTTTTCTTCGATGAGCTTGAGCAGGCTCTCCTGGACTGGATCGCTCGCCATGTCCGACGACCATCGGGCGGTCTTCTGCTTGATAAGCTGCTGGACGAGCGGAATGAGATCCGGATCTGCCTTTTCGTGGATGTCCTCGAAATAGTTCTCCTCGGGCCGAACCTCGTCGCCGAAACGCAAAGTCCACAGCACGATGCCTTCACCGCGCGGCTCAAGGACAACGGCACGCTCTCGGCGGCCCATGACCAGCTTCGAGACTCCGAAAACCTTGTCGGCTTTCATTGCGTCGCGGATGACGGCGAACGCCTCGTTGCCGACCGCGTCGTCCGGCATCAGGTAGTGCGGCTTCTCAAGGTAGATCCATTCGATGCTATCGGCCGGGACGAACTTGTCGATGTCGATCGTCTTCACCGTGTCGAGCGCGACGACATCCAGTTCCTCGTCGGTCAGGATCACGTAGTCGTTCTCACCGCGGGCATAACCCTTGGCTTCGTTCGCGTCCTTGACGGGCTTGCCAGTGACGGAGTCGATATACTGGGAGACGACGCGGTTGCCCGTCTCCTTGTTGAGCGTATGAAAGCGCACCTTCTCGCTTTCGGATGTCGCGGGGGTCATCGCCACGGGGCAGGTGACAAGAGAGAGCTTCAGGTAGCCCTTCCAATAATATTTCGGAGCCATCGCCTATCTCCTAGCTTGCCTTGCGCTGCGGTGCAGCCTTTGACGCAGCGGACTTCGTTGTCGCCCCGCGCGCGGACCGCTCCCGTCCGGTACCAGTGTTGGCGTTGGCCGCAGTGCGTTTCTGTTTTTCCGCTGCGGCCTTCATGATGCCAGCACTCTCGCGCAGCGCTGCCAGCAGATCATTGGGCTTCGAAACCTCCACCTTCTTCGGCTTTGGAAGCGACTTGCCTTCCAGCTTGGCCTTTACCAGATCGGCAAGGGCGGCTTCGTAGCGGTCGTCGAATGTTGCCGGATCGAAATCACCCTTCTTGGTGCTGATGATGTGCTTGGCGAGATCAAGCATCTCTCCCTGGATCTTGATCTTGGGCATCGCCTCGAACGCCTTGGCGCTCGACCTGACCTCGTAGTCGTAGTTCAGGGTGGTTGCGATCAGACCCTTGCCGTGGGGACGTATCAGCACAGTGCGCATTCTGCGGAAGAGGACCGTGCGGGCGATGGCCGCGACGTTCGAATTCTTCATGCCGTCGCGCAGCGCGGCGAAAGCGTCTCCACCCATCTTGTCCGGTGTCAGATAATAGGGCTTGTCGAAATAGACATCATCGACGTCGGAGCAGGGTATGAACGCCTCGATGTCGAGGGTCTTGTTGCTCTCAGGGATGGCGGCGGCGACCTCCTCGGGATCGACGATGATGTATTGACCGTTGTCGATCTCGAAGCCCTTGGTCTGAGCCTCTTTTTCCACCCGCTCTTGGGTCTCGCTGTCGATGAAGACCCGGTTGACGCGGTTGCCCGTGGCTTTGTTGATGGTGTTGAAAGTGATCCGGTCGGAGGTGGATGCAGCGGTATAGAGCGCCACCCCGCACGTGACTTCGCCGAACTTTATAAAGCCCTTCCACTGGGCACGCTGTCCTGAGGCCATCACACATACTCCGAATCACTAATACGCGACTCAAAGACGTGCCAGGGTGATTCGTTCCGACACGAAACGAATCATTTTTCAATAACTTGCAGAATCACGTTCACAGATTGATTCCGGCGAAAACGCTGCCTTGATGGTTGAAACGGTCGCATCTCGCGTTGGATTGCGTTCCACACCAGAGAGAGCGGCGGGGACAATTTCTGTCCGCCGCCGCGCCCTTCGAGGTCCGCCGCCTGCGCTCAAGAAGGGTGTTGGCGAGGATACGCGGCTGGGAATTCGCGGCAACAAAAACAGGCCGGGTTGTCGCAGTCTGCGAGTGGAATGTGATCCACAGATAGACCGCATGGACAAAATCCGATGTAACGGCCACAGGTTACGCTGTGAGTAACGTGTGGACACACCGTGGATGACTTGTGGGAACATGAGCCAGCACGAGCGATTGGCCGCAGGAGGTGTCTTGCGGCGCGGATACGATCTGCTGAGGGGTCGCGTCGCCGTCTCCGACCCAAGGGCGCTCCGACATGAGGTCTGAAGCGCCCTCGGCGGACCGTCCATCCAAACGGCGACGAGTGTATGGAAGCGCGTTCGTCGTCCTGGTCCATCCGAAGTGTGGCGACTAGCCAGTCCGGGGGCATGACACCGGGCAGATCTTCGCTGCGAAGGATCTCTGTCAGGGCATCGGCGGTATCGAGACCGCCGCGTGGTTCGCGGCCCTCGCGTTCCAGTGTCCATGGGTAGCGCATCATCGTCATCCTGATCCTGATCCCTGCTTCGGACACTGCATAGCGGGTTCGGGACCCGCTTCAAGCGGGCATGTCGACAATCACCATCTCCCGGGAACCACCGGAATCGTTGCGAGTTTATCTTGCGCTGATCAATTAAAGGAGAGCCCGATGGCACAGAAGCAGACACCACGAGGCCGAGCTCAGGATCGCGTCCGGGTCGCCGGCAGTCAGGATCACGAGGTTGCCTACGAAGCCAAGAAGGAAAGCGTCTCCAAGGATGCAGTGAAAAAAGCGGTGAAGAGCGTCGGCAACTCGAGAAAGAAGGTCGAAACCAAGCTCGGTCACCACTGACGACTTATGAGAGCGGGCATGGCGAAGGTAGCACCGCAAGATCGTTTGATAATGTCGAAGGCTGTCAGGGAATGGTATCGGCATTACAATGTTGCTTGGGATGATCAAGCGTCGTCGTTTCTCTGCGATGCAGCTATCGAACTCTACAACGATGGTTGCCGCTCGGTGCAGGAGATGGCGACTGTCCTGATTGGCGCATACGTCGGCCTCGCAGCCACCCGGGTGAATGCTCCGTCGTCTGACTCGGTGCATTGATCGGAAGTTCAAGCGGGGTAAGGACAACACGATCAGGACATCTGCAGCGATTGCAGATAGCACCGACATCGGAGCTTTTGTCTCTCAGTCAATTTTCATGGACAAGATCCGAAGCATGCCCGGCATCGCAACGAAGCTGTCGGTCGCTTTAATGCCTTCGTGCCAGGCTATCCATCGGATTGGTTCAAAGCTGATCTTCAAGAGCTTCGAGCCTTACCCGCCGGTCTCCTACTGGACTGTGATCGAACTGACATCCGGTGCCGCATCTGGGGCTATCGCCACAAGTGCCGATGGTTCGGGTGGAAGCACGAGGCCGTTGCGGGCAGGTACCTTCTCAAGCCGAAGCCGTTCTGACGGGATGACAGCAAAAAGCCCGCCGGGGAGGCGAGCTTCATTTTGCATACTACCGAGTCGACCGCATCATTGCTGTCGGGTTCATAGGAACACAACTCGCCGTACATAGCACCTCATCCAAAAGAGGTATGCGGCCCAACCTCTAAGCGAACACTATGAAAACTCGTCCCCGACTGGCGCCGGTGCTTTCGCGCGCCTGGTCGCTGCGGTTCATCGAGCTCGCCGCGCCCGCCGACATCATCCTCAGCACGGTCCCGGCAATCACCGACTTCTTGACGTTGCGGCTGACGTTGCTTCTGCTAGGCGGCGCGTGTTTGGCCCGGCACGGGCGCAGTCGGAGAGCAGGGAAACCACCAATACCGAAACTGAATAAAAAAGGCGGTCGCCGCAGTGGGCGGCCGTCGCGATTTCGATCGGCTCGCTGATCAAGCCGTGGGAGGGGCTGTCGCTCCTCCTATCCCGACATCGTCGGTGGGTGGACGGCCTGCTACAGCGAGACCAAGGGTAACCAAACACTCACTGAGACGATGGCAGTCGATGATGTCATGTCATTTTCGACGGGCGGCTTGCCATCTCGACTCGGCGGCGCAATTCATCCACTGGGGCTGCGGGCAGGTGTCCTGCTCGATGTATAGAGATTTATCTAACTCGCGTCCTCACCACATGTTGCGAGGAGGCGAGCATCGGGCGTTCCATTACGCTTGCTGATGAAGTTCGATTTCGTGGGCTTGTGGTCTATGAGCGAATGGGTTGTTAATTTGGTCCTCTGAACGAGCCTCAAGAATGTCGTAGACGGGTAAAAAAGGACCGGCTAGTTCGTTTGAACCCGTCCCTCCCGAGTTTCCAGGAGCCAAGTTTGCTGAACATATATCGAGACATGGATGGCACCGTCAGGTCGGGCGGAGCCGATGACGATTTGCCGGGTCATGTAATCTGGATGGACCTGCTCAACCCTGACGAAAAGGAGATCGAATTTGTAAAACGTCGGGCGAAGGTGAGGGTGCCAACGAAGGAGGCTCTGAGCGAGATCGAAGTGTCGAGCAGGTTGTCAAAGGAGGGTAACCGTCTCTACCTGAGCGCGCCGGTCATAGGACATGCGACGATCGAGCACGCCGAGCTTTCTCCGGCCGGCTTTATCGTCGGTCCCGATTTTCTGGTGACCATCCGATACGAAAGCTTGCCAGCGTTCGATGCCGTCGCTGAACGACTGAAACAGGAAGAGAGCCCTGCTGACGGGATGGGAGTTTTCGTCGCGCTGCTAGAGGCTATCGTAGACCGCGGCGCAGACGTTCTGGAACATCTAGCCACTGCCGTCGACGAGGTATCCAAAAGTGTCTTCAAGGGCAATCTTCGCGGCTCGGCATCTCCCCGCAGCTCCAATTTCACGCTCCGTCAAGCGCTCTCCAAAGTTGGGGCACTTGGTGACCGATCCTCAAAAGCTAGAGACGTGCTGCTGGGTGTCGGCAGGATGGCTTCGTTCACGCTGGATGTGTGTCACGACATGCTGTCGGACGAATTCCGAGACCAACTCCATGCGGTGACGAAAGACGTTGCCTCGCTGAGCGACTATGAGACGCACCTCTCCGACAAGTCGCAGTTCCTGCTGGATGCCGTCCTGGGCTTCATCACCATCGAACAGAACGACATCTTCAAGGTGTTGACAATCGCTTCTGTCGTTGGTGTGCCACCCACCCTAATGGCCGGAATATGGGGAATGAATTTCAAGTTCATGCCAGAGCTGAGCTGGACGTGGGGATATCCCTTCGCGTGGGCGATCATCATCCTGAGCGCCGTCGCACCGCTGCTTTGGTTCTGGCGCAGGGGTTGGTTTTAATTGATCAGTGCCTTTTTTCCAATGAACGCAATGGACTTCAGGATGATCGTACGGGCAAACATCCGGTGAGTCTGATGAACGAGAGGCAATTGTATGCTGACCTGACCCGGTCTCAATATTCAGGATACCGCCTGCGGCGCGGCCGTGCCTGAGAAAAGTCTGGACGACTGGTCTGCGATTCCATCCAATTTGGACGAGAGACAGGCGATAACAGGCTTTGCACATCTCAACCTGGGGAACCTACATCGCAACGTGATGTCCCTACCTTCCCACTGCATCAAACCCGATCGAGCCAACCAGCCTTTTCCGTTTGTGACACACTCAACGAAATTAGGCCGATCCGTCACATGTTAGGTTAACGAAGCCAGCAATGCCACCAGTTGGCCCTGGCGATGCGTGTCGGTCTTTTCGAAGACAGCCTTGATCCTGCTTCTGGCGGTCTCCCTGGTGATTCCGAGAGAATCTCGGGCGTCTTCGAGAGAACTGCCGCTCGCGAGAAGTTCCGCAAGGCGCGCTTCTGCCGGGCTGAGTCCGAACGCGCGGGCGAAAATCTGCCACTCGTTCCTGCCCGGCAGTGACACTTCGTTGAGAAGCAGCAGAGCTCGAGCGCAAATGAACGGCGACTTAGCCGCGCCGTCGACGGGCAGGACCCTGATAACGAGAGGGGCAGCGTCGTCGCGCCGGACGATGATAGGGGCCGCGCGCAAGGTCTTACCCTCGCGCAACCCTTGCAGCCGGTTGACCACCTTTTCATATTCGTCTGCGGCATGCCGGTCACGAAGCACCAGCCGGCCACCGACGACATGGAGGGAGGTACCCAACAGCCGCTTTGCCGTGGCATTTGCGTGAATGAACCGCCCTGTCTGGTCAATCGCCACTACGGCCTTGCAGATTTGGTCGAACGACTTGGCGACCCCAGACAGCGTCACGCGCCCTGCCAGATGCGCGAGGCTGCCGATTTCGTGCAATCTCACAGAAAGTTGTTGCAGAATGGCCCTCTCTGCCTCTTCGAATGCCCCTTGGCAGACAGACCTGTGGAAGGTTAGCGACCAGAAGTCGGGGCCGGCGCGAAGGCCGATGCCCGCCCAGCCTTTTCCGTCGAAGCGAGGAAGGAAATCATCGAAGAACGGGTTATAGCGGTCGTCGCGGTCGATCAGATCGCTATCCAGCGCCACCTCGCCCCGCATGTTGATCGCCCGCGCGCGTCGATGGCTTTCTCTGTCCTGTTGTGCCCAACCCTCGGCAACATAGGTGTGGAGGCAATCCCTGAGGCTGGCCGTTGCAATCGCCCCTTCGGACCCGGACTGCGGGATCAGACCCGCGCCCATCGCGCCTAACGACGTCGCCAAGTCCTCCAGAATACCGTCCCAGCGTGCAGGATCGGCGATCACTTCGGATAGGTTCATGGATGCGCGCTGCAGCCGATCGACGTCAATCGCCATCGCCTTACCCCTGCGTTGCTGGCATCAGCAAACAGATAGAAGACATGAAACAATCGGCAAATCAATGATCCGCGGCGCAACGTACGCCGCGGAAATCGGTCTGGCCAAGGCTTGGCTCAGTTTCATTGGCAGCCGTTTTCGCCCGCGCAACCCCCACAAGGGGGGCCAAAGCAATCGTTGCTCCGGCTAGAGTCCGTCGTAAAGGCGACGATGCCAGGTTACGCGCGGCACTCGTCACGAACTGGCGGAGGGGCTCATGGGTAGTTGTACCAAACTGGCGACGGCGCTTGTTGTGATGTCGGCGGTGGGATTCGAGGCGCGCGCCTCCGGACCTGAAGAGGCACAAGGACTCGACGTCGATGTCGCAGTGGTCTTCGCTGTAGATTTCTCGTCTTCGATCGACCCCGCGACCGCGGACCTGCAAAGGAACGGTCATGCTGCCGCCTTGACGTCGCCCCAGATCTTGAAGGCTCTTTCAAGCAGCCTCCGAGGCTGCATTGCGATCAGCTATTTCGAGTGGGCAAGTCCGCAGAGTATAAAATCCGTCCTGCCATGGACGAGGATTTGCCGACCACAGGATGCCGAAGCAGCCGCCGATATTATCAGCCGCGGGGGCGACACGGGTATCGGCCGCAGGATCAGGGGCGGCACATCCATTTCTTCGGCGATCGCGGTCGGAACCCTGCTTCTCGACAGATTTCCGGGCCACGCCGAGCGAAAGGTCATCGACATATCCGGCAATGGCGAAAACAATGACGGTATGCCCGTTCAGCAAGCCAGGACGACGGCGATCGGCAAGGGCTACACGATCAATGCAATCGCGGTCCCGTCAGGGGACGAAAATCCCGACCGCCCCCTGGCAACCTATTTCGCGGAGGAAGTCATCGGCGGCGACCAGGCCTTCGTCATGGCACCGAAGGAACCGAGTGACTACACCACGGCGCTGCGTCGCAAGCTCGTCACCGAAATCTCCTTCAGACTGGCCCCGAACTCCTATCAGCAGGACAGGCAGCCACGCATGATTGCCGCAAAGGTAACATCTGGGGCACGAGAAAAGTCCCGAAAAGTGATTTTGCCATGAGCACGGCGTACCCGGTTTCTCTGCAGGGGCTTGGCGCTCGCTGGTCGTGCCCAAACCACGCCGGATGACGTGGTAGCAACACGCAGCGGCCATGTGCTGCTCATCACCGGCACGATGGCCAAGTGGTGCAAGCAGGCAGGCATCCCGGTCGCCAACAAGAGGGAAGGCAAGCACGGCTACACCCTGCACGGGCTGCGCAAGAATTTCGGCATCAAGCTGGCCGAAGACGGCGCGACGGGTCCGCAAAACATGAACGCCATGGGCCACTCCTCGCTGAATGAAGCCGACCCCGTATCTGGAGGAAGCCAATCGCAGGAAGATGGTAGCTTAAGCTTTTGCCAGCAGCGAACGCCTTGATGCCGTCCGTTCGGTGAAGAAGCTCCGGGCCGCCATTCGGGTGGTCAAATAGGTGGCCCACCCGCACGGTGGGCCAGAAGCGGATTATGTAATGATTTCAATAAGGATGGTGGGCCTGGAGGGAGTGCCACCATCGCCTAAAAGCCTTAGAAACCCGTCCTTGAAGGCGATGCTTATCGTGTCTCCGATATGCTCGCAAAGATCGCCGCGATGCCAGGCCCGTTTCTGCTTATACAATCCGCTTCGACAGAGCAGCTCGAGCGCGATCCGGATGGTTACTGCCTCAACTGGCTTCTGGAAGAGGTATCCACGTAGATCAATGCCGCCGCGGCCGGCGGCGGATCGACGAAACCAGATGCTCTGCTTCAGGCGCAACCAGCTGCGCCTGACCAGGATTTGTTTTCCGTGCACTTCACTGGGGAACTGGCGACCATGCAACGAAGTGTGCTGGAGTTCGCGTAAAAACGGCCACCGATCGCGGCCGCTTGCTGGCACGAAACCGCCCGCTCTTCCATGCAGACTAGCCCCGCCTGTCGGATCGGGGCGTCGCCGCCGCCAACGTCGCGAGTCTAACCGAGGGGCGGTTCAAATCTTGTCACGAACGTCAATCTCGATTTGGAGGTCGTCGTCCGCTACGAAGTGGTTCGATTGGCTTTGTGTCATTAGACACGGGAGCGAAAAGCTCCGAGATATCACATGAAAGAGCCGTTGCAATTTTCTCGAGCGTGACCACTGTCGGGTTTTTGCTGCCGCGTTCGAGGTGCCCCGCATAAGAGCGCTCGATATCAGCCGTAAGCGCAAGATCATCTTGCGAGATTCCTTTAGAAACTCGCAAACGCCGAAGATTCATTGCTACTCTCTGCCGTGCATCCATGGCGGAAAACACAACATTTGACAATCTATGAAACCACGTATTATAGAACTATGAAAGCAATCTAAGCGTGAATCACCGAACGCAGCACGCAGTTTGTTAGCACAAGTGGATAGCCTTCATGGAATTACGCCAACTCACCTACTTCAAAGCAGTGGCCGAGGAACTGCACTTCGGGCGGGCGGCTGCCAGGATGCACATTGCCCAGCCGGCCTTAAGCAATCATGTGATGTCGCTGGAAAGGGAGCTTGGCTGTCCGCTGTTCATCCGCTCGACCAGAAGGGTGGAACTGACCAGGGCAGGGGA
>NZ_KB897857.1:0-49473 GCF_000377185.1 Rhizobium sp. 42MFCr.1 | reverse complement strand
AAGCGTCGGTCGACCAATGCACGATGGCAGTCTCGCTCAGTTCAATGCGCAGGCTACGTCCTGCCGCCATCACAGTCCGCTTGTCCGTCAGGCGCCAGGCGAAGGGCGCAATCGGCGGCTGACCGGCGACATAGCGGGCAACAGTCTGGGGTGGCATGTCGAAAATGACACCATCGCGGATCGAGCGCAGCAATTTGATGTGTTCAGCATGGGCCCAGACCAAGGGCATGGCGCTGCCGGAGGGGCGACCAAGAAAAAGCTCGCGTTCGGGCACGTCCTCGCTATCCCAAATCTGCTCTGGCAGTAAACCGCCGTCGCTTGCCGAGGCTTCCAGTGCCGCCAGCAGACGCCGCGCCTCGTCCGGTCGCCCTGCGGCGAGCTCATAATGCGCGCGTTCACCAGTCAGAAGCGGCCAGAGCCTGCCGACGCCGCTGCCGGCGAAGGGTGCGCCGTCGACGCGCTCGCCATAGCCGTCATCATTGTACCGATACCAGTAGGATCCTGCCGGAAGATCGCGCCTCAACTCGGCATCGATCGCCGCCACGGTACCGAGGATACGCGGATCGTCCGCGGATCGAAGTCCGAATCGGACAAGCGCAAGCGCATCGGTGCTGAGAAGCAGATCCGCTTCGATGATGGCCGCGCCGTCGTCGCGGTTGCGGATCGGGATGAAGTCGCGACCGAGCGAGGAGCTGCTGTCCGTCGCTGTGGCGATCCGCACATAGTAGCCATCGATGCCCAACCGGCGCGACAATTCCGTGTCGGAGGCGTAAGTCCATTCGTCGATCCGCTCGCTCCAGCCGTCGGCTACCTCGCGAAGGTATTGCGCCGCCGATAATCGTCCGGTCGCTTCCACCGCGTCGGCCGCCGCGAGCAACCCGGCGATCTCGACGGCGAGGGTAAAAGGGGAGTAACCGGCATCTTCCTCCCAACGATCCTGCTGGGTGGCGGGACCGTTTTTGACAATATAGGCCGCAGCTGCCTCGATCATCGGCAGGTATCGGCCAGCCGCCGACGCGTCGATCTCGCCGGCGCGCAGCAGCATGTCGTAAAGCAGGATGGGAAACGCCGTCTCGTCCATCTGGATGCCATGCCAGTAGGGGCGGCCGTCGAGCCAAGCATTCTGCACCCAATGGCCATCGGCTTCCTGGATCGCAGAAAGATAGTTGAGCACCGCACGCGCGTCGGTTCCCGCGCCCGCGGCAAGCAACCCGCCCGCCGTTTCCACCAGGTCGCGCGTCCAGACGAGATGGTAGCCGCCGAGGTCGTCGTCGCTCTTGTTGAAACCCCAAGGGATGGAAAGGCTCGCTATGATGGCGCCCGAGGCATCGTCACAGTGGGTGGCAAGCACACCTGTGCTGACGCGGTACCGGTTCAATTGGCCAGGTTCATGGGGCTCGTCGAGGGTAAGCAATCCCCCCTGCCAGTCCCGCCAGCCGTTGCGAAAATGCTTCAGCGCCGGCTCGACACCTTGTTCCAGGCTGAGTATGGCCCGAAAGGCAGCTTCCTCGGGTTGCGTGCCGAAGCCGATGGCGATCTGCACCCGCCCTTCAGTCGCCTCCATGTCGAGCGTCCCCGATAGCGCGACGTTGCCCGACGGCGCACAGTGGTATTCCTCCTTCAGCTCCTCCCCGCGCGACAAAGCCTGCCAGCCATCGGAGAAGCCGGCATAGCCCGCCGACCGCGCAAGCCAGGGGACAGAGGCAGCAATCGCAAGCGCCCTTCCCGAGCCTTCGGCGAAGAGCATGGGCCGACCCTTGAAATCACCACACCAGGCTGTGTTATCGGCGCCGCCGTTGACGAGATGCGGCGCAATAAGTGCATGCAGCCGGTAGTCGGAAAGCTTGCCGGCCAACGCCTCAAAACGGAGGTCCTGCAACACCACCTCGCGCTCAGGGTCTGAAAGGATGGTCTTGGAGATCCGATAGCGGCCGTCGTGGGCGGTGTTGACGAGACGAAACGCCGGAACACCGTCCTCGACCGCATGAACTTGATGATCAGCGTCGCGCTTCTCCTCGGAAAAATAGCCGTCCGCCGTCACGATGAAGCCGAAATCGCGGACGCAGGCCATATCGAGCCGCGGCGCGTAGATCTCGTTAAGGATTCCGTGGCTCGCCGTGAACCAAACGCGGCTGGCCACGCTAACGGCGGTGCCAACCGCGCTCTTGTCGCTGGAGGTCCAACGGGGCTCGATACCGGGTGCGCCTGGTGGGACAAGAGCACCGGGGGGCAATGTCGGAAAGGCCAACTGCTGATCCTCCGTTCAAAATGCACTCTTCTTCAGTGAGCCATCATCGGGTTGAAATCAAGCGACGCCGCATTGCCTTCTGGGACTTGACAGCCAGTCCTGATCTTGACCCCGATAGCGCAATGCGGGAGCAATTGTGGGCACGGCCCGTAGAGGAGTGCAGAACATGGCTGGGACGACTGTTACAATCGCAGCATCGCAAGAGCGCAAGCATGGCAAGCCCGAGGCGAGCACCGGACCGTCTGATCGCACTGTGCTTGCCATCGATATCGGCGGGTCACATGTGAAGGTTGAACTCAGCAGCGGCAGCGAACGGCGCGCGGTCGAATCCGGCCATCAGATGACAGCGGCCCAGATGGTAGCGGCATTGGGCAAGCTCACGGAAGACTGGCACTACGACCTTGTCGCGATGGGATATCCCGGACCGGTTATCGCCCACCGGGCCGCCGCCGATCCATTTAACCTCGGGCCGGGCTGGAAGAATTTTGATTTCGAAGCAGCGTTTGAACGACCAGTGCGGATGGTCAACGACGCACTCATGCAGGCGATCGGCAGTTACGAGGCGGGCCGCATGCTCTTTCTCGGCCTCGGCACTGGCCTCGGCTCGGCCATTATCGCCGAGAACGTTTGCATGCCTCTGGAACTGGCACACATGCCCTACCGAAAGGCGACATTCGAGGACTATGTCGGTGAACGCGGCCTGAAGCGTCGCGGCAAAAGCAAATGGCGAAAATCGGTATTCGACGTCGCCGACCGCTTGGGTGCTGCCCTGCTGCCGGACTACATCGTCATAGGCGGCGGCAATGTCGAACGGCTCAAGGAACTGCCACCGAATTGCCGCCGCGGCAACAATGACAACGCCTTCCGCGGCGGTTTTCGGGTCTGGTTGGACGACAGCCTGAGCATCTAAACTCGCCGCCTTTCACGAGAGTGGATGACCTATTTGGAACATCTGTAGGGCTCCGCCTAGTCCGGCGCGGAGGAGCTTCTGTGCAAATATCCGCAGTGTGAGAATTTGCGAGTTTTGTTGGTTGCGGGGCATGAAGCCACAGAGACTTGTAAATTGGATTGATCATCACTGATGATCGACCTGAGGCGTCTTAGTCGGGCTACCTTATTGCCATGCGTGCCTGCAATTTTTACGCGGCGTGCTTTCCAAAACCACACAAATGGCCGCGAACTTGCTGGACGCATGAGCTCGCAACCATCAGACTACCTTTCCCTAAGATACGCGACCGGGCGTCGAACTCCTATATGTAGTCTAAGGCGACCCGGAGCCAACACGCGGGCTATTTCGACGCCCTGACCCGATGAAGAATGCGATACAAGGGTCGGCCCCTCTCCCAGCAACGGAACCGCGAACAGCTTTCGCAGTGATCGGCGAGCCAGCTCAGTCACGGCCGACTTCACGACTGAGCCAGCCATTAGATTAAGCAGCGTCGGGACGGTGAAGTGTTTTCACCTCTAGAAAATCTTCCAATCCGAACACCCCGCCTTCGCGGCCGTTGCCCGACTGCTTGTAGCCACCGAACGGACTCCCATAGCGATGGGGCGCGCCGTTGATATGAACCATGCCGGCGCGCAGTCGTCCTGCCACACGCTCGGCGCGGGCTGGATCGCTGGTCTGCACGTATGCCGCCAGCCCGTAGCTGGTATCGTTGGCGCTTGCGATCGCCTCCTCTTCGGTCTCAAACGGCATGATAGCCAA
Source organism: Rhizobium sp. 42MFCr.1 (assembly GCF_000377185.1). Taxonomy (NCBI): domain Bacteria; kingdom Pseudomonadati; phylum Pseudomonadota; class Alphaproteobacteria; order Hyphomicrobiales; family Rhizobiaceae; genus Rhizobium; species Rhizobium sp. 42MFCr.1. The sequence goes on along the minus strand of NZ_KB897857.1, from coordinate 45,517 downwards.
GACCGGACCAAACACTTCCTCCCGGGCAATCCGCATGGAGTTGTTGACGTCAGCAAAAATCGTCGGCTTGACGAAATAGCCGGTTTCGAAGCCCGCCGGCTTGCCGGCACCACCGACGAGGAGGCGCGCGCCCTCCGCGATGCCGGCCTCGATCAATGCCTGCACGCGGCCATACTGGACGTCGCTGACAAGCGGCCCGATGTGGCCACCTTCCTCCGCAGGGCTTCCCACCGTGGCACTGCCGCCAACGCGCTGAGCGATCTCGACGGCCCTGTCGTAGACCGATTTCTGTACCAGTAGACGAGTTGGCGCGTCGCAGGATTGTCCCGAATTGTTGAAACATTCGAGGACGCTGCCAGTGACGCGGTCTTCGAGATCGGCGTCCTCAAAGACGAGGTTGGGAGACTTGCCGCCGAGTTCCAAGGTGACACGCTTGACGGTATCCGCTGCGTCCTTGCTGACGGCGATGCCAGCACGCGTCGATCCGGTGAAGGACATCATGTCGACGTCCCTGTGCCTCGAAAGGGCGGCGCCGGCATTAACACCGTCGCCATTGACGAGGTTGAGTGTGCCGGCTGGGAAGCCCGCCTCATGTACCATCTCCGCATAGAGCATGGCGTTGAGCGGAGTGAACTCGGAGGGCTTCAGCACGCAGGTCGAGCCTGTTGCCAACGCCGGAACCACCTTCAGCGCGATCTGGTTGATCGGCCAGTTCCAGGGGGTAATGAGGCCGCAGACACCGATCGGCTCCCGCAAGAGCACGTCGCCGTTCGACAACACGTCGCGCACCTTCAATTGCTTCAGTGCATCGATGAAGCCCTGCAGGTGACCTACGCCGACATCAGCCTGCTGCTCGCGGCTCATGGTGATCGGCGCGCCGAGTTCGAGCGTGATCGTCTGTGCCATCTCCTCGTAGCGGCGCTTGTAGATCTCAAGCAGCCTTTTGAGAAGCGCAAGTCGTTCCTCCACGCTCGTGCGACTGTACGTGGCAAAAGCAGTCTTCGCGGCAGCAACCGCACGATCGATATCGGCGGGTGTGCCCATGGAAATCACCGCGACCGGCTTCTCGGTCGCCGGATTGATAACCTCCAGATCGTTGGCAGCAAGCGGCGCTACCCATTCGCCATTGATATAGAATTTGCGCTTGTCGAGCATGTCGTCACTCCCGTCATACTTTGTTCTGTTTTGCGTTCAGCCAGTCCGTGACCAGGCGGCGATACTGCTCGCCGCTGAAACTTGGAAAATGGCCGCCGTGTACCGTTCTGGCCGGAATTCCCAGGAGCCGCTCCATCGATGCGAGGTAATCATCGGCGTTCGAGTGGTAGGTGTCCTCGATCAACGGCCCGTCGTAGAGGATGTCTCCCGAAAACAGCGTTTCTGTTTCGGCTTCCCACAACGCGATTCCGCCTGGTGAGTGACCCGGCGTGTGGATAACCTCGAACCTACGGTCGCCGAGATCGATCACATCGCCATCTTCCAGAATGCGCGTGGCCGGCGCCTTTTTCACGCCATAGCACTTCGAGCAATAGGGCTCAGGCGGCAGCGCGTCGAAGATATCGTCGGTCACGTAAGGATCAGCAAGCGTGTTTTGCCGGGTAGGGTCGGCGAGCAGATCGGCCTCCGCCGAATGGACGGCCCGGCATTCAAACTCGTGATGGCAACCGATATGGTCGAAATGGGTGTGGCTCGCGACGGCAATCAGATCCCGCTCGGTGACGAGCGGCACCCATTCGCGCAGGGAAACGACGCCCATGCCGCTGTCGACCAGCATATCCCGATCCCGTCCGCGCACATGCCAGACGTTGCAGCGATAGAACTCCTGGATGAAGGGCTCGGAAATCTGCGTGACATCGTCGGCCAGCCGCTTCAGCTCATACCATTTGTGCGCAGCGATCCGTTCCATCGTCTGCGCCTATGCCTGTTTCGACGGCAGGGCGACGATATCACCAACGTTGACCGCAAGCGTGAGCACTTGACCTTCGGCGACGACGGTTGATTGCGGCATATGCGCGACGATGTTGGTGTCAGGAGCGCCATTGGGCGCCAGATGGCATCGATAGTGGGTTCCGAAGAAGGCGCTGTTGGACACCGTGGCCTGCCCGAGCGCCGTAACGGCGCCATCGCCTTCGCCGGCACGGCGGAAATGTTCCGGCCGGATGCAGAGCATTGTCCCCTGCCCGGCGGACGGCGAGCCAGCGGTGAAGCAGGCTTTCGGCAATGTGACCTTCCCCAGCGCTGTTTCGACGACCGCCCCGGTGCCGTCGATATCTCTGATCTTGCCGGGAACGAAGTTGACCTCGCCCATAAAGCCTGCCGCAAACAACGAGCGTGGCCGCATGTAGATTTCCGACGGTGGTCCGAAGTCTTCGATTTTACCCTGGTTCATCACCACGATCCGATCGGCAATTGCCATGGCCTCTTCCTGATCGTGGGTTACGTGGACGAACGTCGTGCCGATACGCTTCTGGATGGCTTTCAGCTCATCCTGCATCTGCCGGCGAAGCTTGAGATCAAGCGCGCCGAGCGGTTCGTCGAGCAACAGGACGTCAGGGTCGACGGCGAGGGCCCGGGCAAGTGCAACACGCTGGCGTTGCCCACCCGAAAGCTCATGTGGTTTCTTGTCCGCCGAAGCCTTGAGCCCAACGAGGTCGAGAAAGCTCTTTGCGCGCTCCTCGCGCTCGGCCCTGCCGATGCCGCGCATTCTGAGGCCAAACCCGACATTGTCCTTTAGCTTCATGTGCGGGAACAGCGCGTAGTCCTGGAACATCGTCGTCGTTGGACGTCTTGCCGGTGGAACGTGGGTCATTTCCTTGCCACCGATGGCAATTCGACCGCTACTCGGCGACAGAAAGCCTCCGAGAATGGACAGAAGCGTGGTCTTGCCACAGCCGGAGGGTCCCAGCAGAACAATGAATTCGCCTGCAGCAATGTCGAGAGAAACATCGTCGAGAGCGGTGAAACTGCCGAAAGTCTTCGTCGCGTTTTCGATTAAAACCGGAGCGGTCATGATTTTTTCGTCCTTTTGAACAGGAACAGTTCCAGCATGATCAGCAAGGTGACAGAAACGAGGAACACCAGCGATCCGATGGCATTGGTCTTAGGGTTGAGGCCCGAACGAAGCAGGCTCCAGATTTCGACCGGGAGCGTGACGTCGAAGCGCGACAGCAGAAAAGCGATGATGAATTCATCCCAGCTAAATGTCATCGACAGGAAGAAGGAGGCGAGCAGCGACGGCAGCAGCATTGGCGCCGTCACCAGCACCATCACCTTGATATCGCTGGCGCCGAGATCGCGTGCGGCGCGTTCAATGTTGATGTGATGGTCCCCCATCGACGAGTAGATGATCGCAAAGCACAGCGGCAGATTAATCACCACGTGACCGATGCCGACCGTCCATAGCGATAGGCCAATTCCGAACGCGTTGAGGACGGTCAGGAGTCCGAGCGCAATGATGAGGTAGCTGACTGTCATTGGCGCGATCAGCAAGCCGCGCTGCCAGGCCGAGCCCGGCAGCTTGAAGCGGGCCAGCGCGTAGGCCGCCAGGAAGCCGAGGAGGCAGGCGACGAACGACGATATTGTCGCCACCAAGAAGGAGTGCAGCAGTGCCGACATCAGCTTGCGATCGGCAAAGACTGCTTCATACCATTGCAGGGAAAAGCCATTGAATGGCGGTACCGGCAGGCGCCCATCCTGGAACGAAAATAGCACCAGCACGATAACAGGCAAAAAGATGAAGCCGAAGATCAGAACCGCGTAGGCGCTGCAGGCGATACTGGTGATCTGGTTGCGTATCATCACGTTCTCTCAATCTTCAGCCAGCGCGCGCAAGCGACATAGGCTGCGGTGACCGCTAGCATCAGAATGATCGAGAGCGCCGCGGCCATCGGAAAGTCCGCGCGGCGACCAAGTTGCAGCATGATGATCTGAGGCAAGACAAGTTCGTTGTTGCCGCCCAGGATCTGCGGCGTGACATAGTCGCCGATGCAGAGCACGAAGGTGAGGAAGGCTCCCGTCATGATGCCCGGCATGGTCAGAGGCAAAATGACGTGCCAGAACGTCTGAAATGCATTTGCGCCGAGGTCGGCAGCAGCGCGGCGGTAATTTGGCGAGAGCTGCACAAGGTTTGCGTAGATCGTCAGCGTCAAAAGCATGACGAAGAAGTGGACGAAGCCGATAACGGTCGCCGTACGGTTGCTGGCAAGCTCCAGCGGCTCGCTGATCACGCCGATATTCATGAGTGTCTGATTGATGACGCCATTGCGCGACAGCACGAGCAGCCACGAATAGGAACGGACAACGTAAGAGGTCCAGAACGGCAGGACCGCAAGAATTAACGCCGTTCGCTGGAACCTTTGCGGCACCCGCTCTGCAATGATCCAGGCCAGGGGATAGGCGAGCAGGATGGAGAGAGCCGTCACGATCGCGGTGATCTCGAGGGAATTCGTCAACCCGCGGAACAACGCATCCTTCTCGAAGAAGGCGATGTAGTTGCCAAGGTTCCAAACGCGGACGATCGAGCCGCCCTGTTGCGCCCAGAGGCTCATTGCTGCCATGAACAGAAAAGGAGCAACGAAGAAGACGATCGTCCAGACGAGCGCCGGTGCCACGAAACCCCAGGCCTTTCGACGTTCGGCATCTTCAAGTGAATGAGCAGCCACAGGCAAGTCTCCGACCTCCCTCTCCCATCCACGGGGAGAGGGTCTTGTGATTCAGTATAGAAGGGTCGAAGCTGTCAGTTTTGCAGCATTTCGGTCCAGGCGTCCTGCATCTTTGCGTCCAGTTCCGCGCTTGGGATCGGGTAAAGCTGCGTGCGCTTGAGATAGTCGGCCTGCTCGTCCCAGCGTAAAGCGGTTTTCTGTTCGGCACTCAGCTTCTCGCCGGCCTTGGCATTTGCGGGCATCGCCCAATAGCAAGAGGACGTCGCAAGTCGCGCCTGCCCTTCCGGGCTTACAATGTACTGCACGAATTTGAGGGCGAGGTCCTTTTTCGTGGAGTCCTTCATAACGCCGATCGACTGTGCCCAGCGCACTGCGCCCTGCTCAGGGATGACCCACTCGAGGTTGGGTTTGTCTTTCACCAGACCGGCCGTCAGCCACTCGCCTCCGCCAAAGACGATATCAACCTCGCCCGTCGCAAGTGCCGTTTGCGACGAGACGACGTCGCTCACCTGCTTGGCGTTGGCCTTGAGAGCAAACAGCTTGTCCTTGATTGCCGGCAGGTCGGCCTCCGTCAGGCTCGCCGTTGCCTTGCCCAAATCGATACCGGTCAGGCCGATCATCGGCAGGTAGTAGTCATAGACCGCGATGCGGCCCTTGTACTTGTCGGACCAGAGCTTCGACATATCCTTCATGTCGGCCGGATCGACTTTTGTCTTGTCATAGGAAACCGTGTTGTAGCCGAACTTTTCGGTGACCGCATAGGTCTTGCCGTCGCGGGTGTTGTTGGGTTCCATGCGAACTTCAGGGAAGATATCTGCATTAGGAAGCGCGTCGGCCGGCATCTCAGCAAGAATGCCCTTGTCGACCGCGCGTTGCACGTCGACGCCATCGATAACGAGCACATCCCAGTCTCCCGGGCGCGACTGGTCGATGATGGAGAGACCCGCACCGGTACCCTCATATTCCTTCAAATTGACCTTTACGTTGTTCGCCTGCTCGAAGGGCTCGATCAGTGCGGGATCGGTGTGATCGCACCAGACAAGCGCATTCAATTCCTCCTGCGCCAGTACCGGCGCCGGGGTGATCGTTATTGTTGCGGCACCCAATGCGAGGATGGCAGCGGAGGCGAGGAGTCTGCGCGCAAAAGCGCCTTCAGTAATATCAATCATCATGTGGCCCTCTGTCGGTGACGCTCATTTCGGCGCCTTCATGAAAAAGATTGAATGAGTTCATTTTTTTAGTCAATATGATTTTTGAGGACATTCATTATTTGAGAGAGTCGCATATGACGGGACTGCGCGCCAAGCAGAAAGCCGATCGCAATCGCCGCATACTGGAGGCGGCGACGAGCCTTTTCCGGGAGGTCGGATATGACAGCGCCCGCATCGAAGACATTGCCGAGCGCGCGGAAGTGTCGGTTGGCACGTTCTACAACTACTACGAAAACAAGGGCGACATTCTCGTCGCCACCGTTTCGATGGAAGTCGAGGAAGTGTTGGCGTCCGGCAAGGACATCGTTGAAAATCCGCCGACCACTACGCTCGAAGCCCTGCAAGTACTGATCGACCAGTATTTTGACCATTCGCTGGTCTATCTCAGCAAGGAGATGTGGCGTACGGCCATGGCGATCTCCATCCAGCAACCCGAGAGCCCATTCAGCCGTCGATATACCGAACTCGACGGGCGCCTGTGCGATCAGGTTTCGACGCTGGTCCAGAAATTGCAGCTACGCGGCGCTGTCATGCCTGGGATCGATGCGATTGCGGTGGGCCAAATGGTCTTCAATAACCTCAACATGATGTTCCTTGAGTTCGTCAAAGACGAAGCGATGACGCTGGATAGGCTCAAGGAACGCGTAGCACGGCAGAACCGGCCGCTTGCCGTCTTAATCAGCAGCCCCAAAATTCAATAGCAGGGAACATCAGGGATGGAACACCAGCAACAAGCTGTGCTTGCCGCAGCGGATCGCCTCGTCGAAGCCTTTGGCAGGCATGATCGTGATAGCTACTTCGCGGCATTTGCGCCCGCCGCCACCTTCATATTTCACAATCTCGACCGCCGCCTTCATACGCGTGCGGAATATGAGGCCGAATGGGCATTGTGGGAAACGCGCGACGGATTTCGTGTGCGGGCCTGCCGTTCCAGTGACCAGGATGTCCAGATTGCCGGCTCCGTCGCCATATTCACTCATTCCGTCGAGACGGATCTTGCTTTCAACGGTGAGCCGTCGACAAGCACCGAGCGCGAGACGATCGTCTTCGAGAAGCAGGCGAGCGGAGAATGGCTGGCGATCCACGAGCACCTTTCGCCGCAGCCCTGAGGCGACGATCGGAACCGCCCACAACGCTTTTTGCCCAGGTCTGCGCCCCTTGGTCGTATTGCCGGGAAATTTCATAGGAAAAACAGAACGATGGTTGAGTTGAAGAAGCACCTTGAGGATCTACGCAAGAAGTTCGCCGATAGCGCCGAGTTCTTCGATCCGCGTTTCCGCCGTGTGGCCGAGAAGATCTTTAGGGGCGGCACACGCGCTGCACCTTATTCGGGCATTTCGACCTTCGCAGGCTTGCCCTACAGGGAGGTCAATTTCGCGGCCCCTGACTTCGGCGACCTGCAGGTCGCGGCAGTCGGCATTCCGATGGATCTCGGCGTCAGCAATCGGCCGGGTTCGCGATTTGGACCGAGGGCTGTGCGCGGCATCGAACGCATCGGTCCCTACAATCACGTGCTCGATTGCGCACCGGCCTATGATCTACGCGCTGCCGATATCGGTGATATCCCGTTCGGGAGCCGCTATCGGTTGGAGCAATGCCACGAGAATATTGAGGCAGCGATCCGCAAGATCGTCGAAGCCGGCGTCATTCCGCTCTCCGTCGGCGGCGACCATTCAATCACACACCCGATCCTCAAGGCAGTCGGCGCCAGAGAGCCCGTCGGCCTCATCCATATCGATGCCCACTGCGACACGGGGGGCCCGTTCGACCAGACGAAATTCCATCATGGCGGCCCGATGCGCAACGCCGTTCTGGACGGCGTCCTCGATCCGACCCGCACGATCCAGATCGGCATTAGGGGGCCTTCCGAATATCTCTGGGAGTTTTCCTACGAGTCCGGAATGACGGTCATCCACGCCGAAGAGGTCGGTGGCATGGGTATCCCCGCCATCATCCAGAAGGCCCGAAAGATCGTCGGAGATGGCCCGACCTATCTGTCCTTCGATATCGACAGTCTCGATCCTGCGTTCGCGCCGGGCACCGGGACGCCAGAAATTGGTGGCCTGACGAGCCGTGAGGCGCTGGAACTGCTGCGCGGCCTCAAAGGTCTCAATTTCGTCGGTGGCGATGTCGTGGAGGTGGCTCCGCAGTATGACAATACCACGAACACCGCACAGGCTGGTGCACAGGTATTGTTCGAGATCCTGAGCCTTTTGGTTTTCAGCCCGGCTGTCGCGAGCGTACGGTGAACGCCGTCGCCTCGGGCTGCTGCTTGACTTCCTTACTCACGGGTGACGGCCATCACGCCGTCACCCGCAATGCCACTGTTATGTCGTTTTGCCTTGCGGCCATCGCATGAAGAGACTCGACGGCGCGCCTGCCAGGTGCACTAAGCCCTATTTCCTCAATGCAACATCGACGCCCCACGATCAGAAAAGCATCGAGAAACTGCTCCAGACGAGCATGGCGCGGTTACCGAAAGACGTCTTGTGGTGCTGACGGACGGCGGATCACGATGACGCTTGTAACTGGCGGAGGGCTCAATCATGACGGCCGAGTATTAGCCAAAAGCTTCATCACCAGTTAACCTGACACCACAGTTCAGCGGCATGGGCGGATCGATGGTTTGAACACTCGCAAGTGCCCGCACGCCCTCGGAAATCTCGATGACCACGGCGGGAAGGCTCGCCCCCGATAGGGAGTGCCACATGGTTAAGGCACGCTCCCTACCGTCGCTTGTACAGTTGTGAGGGCGATGCCCTCACTGAGGGATACAAGCATCATATGACCAGTACGTGGGTTCCCACGGGTGCCCTGCCGTAGAGATGAAGAATGTCTTCATTGGTCATGCGAATGCAACCATTCGACACCGCCTGTCCGATCAGCCAGGGTTCGTTTGTGCCGTGGATCCGGAAGTACGTATCCTGTCCACCGCGGTAGAGATAAAGCGCAGCTGCACCGAGCGGATTGTTCTCCCCTCCTGGAACGCCTCCAGCGTACTCAGCCAACCGGGGCTTGCGTTCGATCATGCTGGCCGTCGGCGTCCACGATGGCCACTCGGCCTTGCGGCCAACGACCGCGTTTCCCTTCAGGGTAAGCCCTTCCTCCCCAACGGCGACGCCATAACGTATCGCGCGGCCTTCCGGCTCGACGTAGTAAAGGAATCGCTCGTAAGTGTTGACAACGATGCTCCCGGGCGCCTCACCGCCCGAATACGCAACCTCCCGTCGTTGAATAGGGGAAGTTCTTGAGGCATAGGGATTCCCGACTGAAGATATCGACGTGCTGCACGAGGTCGCCATCATCGCCAGACAGCCCAAGAGTAGGCTCCGGCGCGTAGTATGGTCTTTATCCATTGTTACCTGCTGATTGTGGTGTGCCCTGGTATTTTATTAGCAGTACCGCATGTTCATGCCAAGTCATTGCTCTCCCTATAGTTGCCAAGTCGTTCCGATCCGATCGATGGTTGGAATGCGTCCGAACGCATGAAGCTGGCGCAAATTTGTGGGCTCTGCCGCATAGACTTCATGAAGCGTCAGCATGCGAAGGGAAGCCTTCTTCACCTAGTTCAACACCACGCGCATGCATTCCCGGACACAGGTCCGCGAAGAGCATCGTGATAAGCTTAGACTCACTGCGCGGACGGAATATGCCGATGGCATGATCGAGCACGATGCCGTGGTGGGCGAGGTGCTAAAGTCGCTCGACATCGCGGACAACGCGATCGTCATCTGCACGATTGACAACGGCCCACACGAGAATTCCTAGCCTGACGCGAACTCACCGCAACGAGAAAACCCCGAACTGGGAAGGCGCTTTCCGGGTGCCGGCAATGATCCGCCAGTCTGGACATGTCAAGCCGGCGACACAGCTCAACGGCATCGTGTCCGGCCTCCACTGGTTTCCAACTGTCGCTTGCCAGTTAAAAGTGAGAATGTGGCTGTTTCGGCTTGGTTTAGCATTTAAAACTGAGAAATTGAGCGGCCGGATTCTCAAATTAACTGCAACTGCGAAGTAAAAGCGGTCGAATATAGTCTGCCCAACTGCATTGGGGACGGGTTGGTGGCATTCCCGCTGGCTGAAAGGGCGATTTTCAGACAGTGGCGTGAGAGGCGAGGTTGAGAGGTTCTCCGATCTCGCACTCGACGGCGTTGTTCGCCTACAGTTGTTCCATTGCGTTCCCACCTTTGGCAGGCGAGGCGACCCCGCCTTCCCGTGGCGGGCTTTCACGCGCCGCTAGGGTGCTGTATAGTAGGACAAGTACCTTGTTACGCTGCGCTCCACCCCTTCGGCCTTGGCTGTGCCGCTCGCGAAAATCGCAATTCTTATAATCGTGTTCGAAGGCGTAGGTGCTTCAGCCGAGAGGCGCAACCGGGACGTCCAAGCGAGAACGGCCCCAAGTGAGCGCTTTAGGGAATCCATCCCGCGCAGTTGTTTGAACCGCTCACGGTCTACTCCAGCTGAGGAAACACCCATGCGATATCGATCGGGATCCCCGTTTCAAAATGCCAGGCTGCTTACCGCTGCCTTGGCCCTCGCGGCGCTGGCCGGCGCGATGCCCGGCCACGCCGATGAAAAGCAGGCGAAGGACCTGCTGAAGGCCATGTCGGACTATATGGCGGCGCAAGAGGCAATGTCGTTCGAATATGACACGAGCCTGGAAGTCGTTACCAAGAAGCACCAAAAGCTGGCACTTGCGAGCTCCGGCACCGTGACGCTCAACAGGCCCGACAAGATACGCATTACGCGTCAGGGCGGCTTCGCCAATGTCGAAATGGTATTTGACGGAAAAACGCTGTCGGTGCTCGGCAAAGACGCCAACCTCTTTGCTCAGACCGAAGTGCCGGGAACGATTGATCACCTCATCGACGCATTGCGGGACAAATTCCACAGGCCGTTGCCGGCCGGGGACATCTTGATGTCTCAACCCTACGACGAGCTCATGCCCCATGTCGTCGATGTGAAGGATCTCGGGAGCGGCGTCATTCGGGGTGAGGAATGCGACCACCTCGCTTTTCGCACCGATGATGGGGTGGATTGGCAAATCTGGATTGCCCAGGGTCAGAGCCCGTATCCTTGCCGTTATGTCGTCACCAGCACGAAAGTGGCGGGCTTTCCACAATACACGATTGACATAAGGTCCTGGAAGGCAGGGTCGGACGCGGCGGCAGGCAACTTCAGCTTTAAAGCTCCCGATGGGGCCAAGGAGCGGAAGCTGAGCGACCTTCCCGACACCGACGAACTGCCCGAAATATTCTCCGTAAAATGATCAAACTCGAAGGAGGGACGACATGCTCAACCGGATCGCTATCATATTGCTGGCTTTGCTCGCAGGCGCTTCATGCATCGAAATTGGCGGCGGCCTCCCGGTCGAATTCAACTTCGTGTCAAACGCCGAGGCCAGAGTCGGGCGTCCGCTGACACCTGTCAGCGTCGCCGGCGTTGCTCGCAGGAGCGCGCGCCGATGCGCAGCTGGGGTCTATTATTGTTAGCTAAGGTGGCAGCCGAAGGCGAACAGCATCCATCTCCTCCTCTTCGGGGAAGCAAACTTCCTTCCTGAGGACGACGCGCTATCAGCCATGCGGAAAACCTTGCATCCAGGCATTTGCTGAAGCTTTGGTTACCTGTCCGGGCCTCCGCGCCACAGGCTGTGCCGCGGTTGACGATGGTGCTCGCTCTCGTTCTCGCCGTATTTCTCGGCGGCTGGTCTACACGGCAAATCGCGAGCCTTCTTAGGCGACAGATTGTCGTTTGTCAGGATTTGCAGCACCGCCGCCTCATCCATCGCCTGGTCATCGAACAGGGTCTTCGCCAGTGCATGGAAGATCGCCTTACGCCTCCTGAGGACCGCCGCCGCCCGGTCGAGCGCAGCCTCCATAGCGTGCAGCGAGAACCGCTCCCGGTGCATCTCGCCCCCCTGGTCGGAGAGCAAGGACCAGATCCTCCAACGATAGAAAGCACGACTGACGCCCAGACGAACAACGATGTCAAGGCGGACGTCTTCTGGTGGCCGAATTGCAAAGTTTGGTTGCGGGGGCCTGATGGCACGGAGACTTGCAATGTTTACCGGCAGAGGAAAACCTCACTTATGCGCCCGGAAGCAAGTTTCGCTCTCTTTCGTTTCACTGCGGATTGGGCAGACCGTAGCGGTCGCGTATCGTCTGCCCCTCGTATTGGCGGGGATACACGTTTCGATCCTGAAGGATCGGGATGATCTTGTCTACGAACTCAATGATGTCGTCCGGCGCCCGAGGCGGTTGCAGAGTGTAGCCATCGACCGTGCCGTCTTCCCAAAAGTCTATCATTTCGTTTGCTACCTCCTCCGGAGTGCCGAGCAAAAGCCGATGATGCCCCTCTGAACGACGTATGGCCTGCCGCGCAGTCAATTTCTCGTGGCGCAGCAGGTCGGATAGACCAAGCCCCATTCCCACCGCTTGCTGCCTGTTCGGGTCGGGGACGAAGCGTTCGTAGTCCAACACGGCATCCGGATCGAAACGGTCACGGTCCAAGCCATGCTCGCGCACAAAGCGTTCAAGCAGGCCATCTTCCGATCCGGTGCCGCTGTAAAGCTCATGCTTGCGAAGAGCCTCTTCCCGATTCGGCCCCAGGATGACAACAAGGCCCGGAACGATACGAATCCCGGATGGATCCCTGCCGAGCACAGCAGCTCTGCCGCGCACCTTGTCGCCGAAGGCTTTCCCTGCGGGTTTGGAAAGGATGTTGCAGTAGATGATCTCGCCGTGCCGCGCCGCAAGCTCGATGCCGCCGTCCGATGCGCCGGCCTGGGCAATCACGGGATGTCCCTGCGGTCCGCGCGGCACATTGAGCGGCCCGCGCACCTGAAAGAATTCGTCCTCGTGATTGATCGCGATTGCGCTGGCGCTATCCCAGAAGCGATCGGAGGCAACCTCACTCTCGCGGCGTGGGTCCCAGCTCGACCACAGCTTCTTCGCCACATCGAGAAATTCGGTCGCACGCGCATAGCGCTCGTTGCGTGGCGGAAGCGCCGCGCTGCCGAAATTGGCGGCGACGTTGGGATTGAACGACGAGACGATATTGACGATCAGGCGCCCGCCCGAAACGATATCGAGCGACTGGACGCGCCGCGCGAAGTTATAGGGCGAATTGTAGGTGGAGGAGACCGTGACGACAAAGCCGATATCAGGTACCTGAGCGGCTAGCGCCGTACACAGGATCAACGGATCGATCGTGTGGAAGGGGCGCCCGAGCGGTTCCGTCATCAACGCGGGATGGTCGGAAAAGAACACGGCGTCGAACAGCCCCTTGCGGGCGATTTCCGCCAAGCGCCGGTAATAGGCGGGATCGTTGATATCATGCCGACCACCGCTACGATATTTCCACGCATTAGCGAGATAGCCGGTGGAATTCAGCCCCACGTTTAGGTTCATGCGACGTTTTTCAATGCTCATGCGTCAGTCCGTTCTGCCTCTTCTTCTCTTGCAACGCCCACGCCCGCCTGCGGGCCCGGGATCGTACCGTTGACGGCGAAATCACCGACAATGCGATCATGGTAGATACGTGGATTGTGGGACGCGATCGTGCGGGCGTTGCGCCAGTGGCGGTCGAGACCGTGGCCGCGCCTGGCGGCGGATGCTCCCAACGCGTCGAACAGCACCGTGCTGGCGTCAAGGATCAGCGAGGTGACGACGGTCACGGACTGGCTGACCTCGAGTTCGGCATTGCGACCGGCCAGCGCGATCTGCTCCTGATCGCCGCCCTGGTTGGCCTCATAGGCCCGCTGCAGGGCCCTTGCCGCCTGCAGTACGATCGCACCGGCACAGTAGGCAGCGCCCCTCACCTTCCCCACGACCTGCTGGACCTGGGGGTCCTGTGCCGATCGGGACGCATTGCCACGGTTATAGACCCTTTTTCTCGCGGCGACATGCCGCGCCAGATCGTTTGCCGCAGCGCGACCGATGCCGGCGAGCGAGGCGAGGTGGACCAGTTGGAAGAACCCGCCGGAATAGCTGAATCGCACCGCGCTTGGCTTGATCAGATCGTCGGCGACCTCGACGTCGCGGAAACGGGCAGTGCCGCTCGCTGTCAGCGACTGGCCGAAGCCATCCCAGTCGTCGATGATTTCGACGCCCGGCGCCGATGTCGGCACCAGCGCGCCGATCGGCTGCCCTTCCCCGTCGATCGCACCGAGCGTGATCCAGTCCGCGTAAAGCGAGCCGGTGGTGTAGAATTTCTCGCCGTCGAGCCGCCAGTTGGCGCCATTGCGGACCAGTCGCGTCGAATAGCTGCCGAGCGGCGTGTCGCCGACTTCGGAGAATCCGCTTCCGATCGTCTCGCCCTGCCCAAGCCTCTTCAGCCAAGCATCGCGCCAGGCGCTTTCGGGTGCATTCAGCAGATCCTCGGTAAAGCCGAAGTGGCTCCGATAGGCATTGGTGAGGTTCGGATCGGCTGCCGCGAGCTCGATGATGAGGCCGAAGAGTTCCGGCAAGGTCGCGCCTAGGCCACCGTTCGCGACTGGTAGCCGTAATCGCGAAAAGCCGGAGGTTTTGAGCCACTCATAGGCATCGAATGGCAATTCGTGCGCGAGGTCACGATCGACCGCACGCTCGCCAATCCGGGCGAAAACCGACCTGAAGGTTTCTGCGAGCCGCTCGAAGCGTTCGCTGGGCGGCGCGCCCCAGGCCCCATTGATATCAGTCATGACGTTGTTTCCTATTCAAAGCCGCACTGCCGGCGGCTGACGACGGCGGTATCCGAGGCTCGGTTCCCGTTCCGGCCGAGGCGAGCCTCGCCTCAAGCGGCTGCCCGCTTCTCCGCCTCGAAATCGTGAAGCAGGATCGCGATTTCGAAGCCGCGGCGGGCCAGCCAGTGGGCAACGATGCGGGCACGCGATCCCAGCAGATCGTCGATCAACACGACGCGGGCGCCGCGAACGGCGATTGTCCTATAGGCCACGCCGAGAAGCTGTCCGCCCTCGGACGAGATCGATCCGGGAAGGCTCGCGCGCGCGAATTCCTCCGGCGTGCGAACATCGAGCAGGTAGGTCGTACGCGCAGGATCGGCGTTCCATCGCTCGGCAGTCTGTCGATCGATGAACGTCAGGCCGTCCTTTGCAGAAAGGCTATCACCGCGCTCAAGCGCAAATTGGCGCGCCTCTTCGCTTGGCTCACCGTAAGAGGCGGTGCGCCCGGTCTCCAGTTCGAAACCGGCATCCGTCCAGCCACGCGTGCCGTCGTCGAGATAGGAGACGGCATTGGCAACGCCGGCATCGATCAGCGTCTGGGCTCCGAGAATGGCGCGTGGCAAGCCGGCGCAGGAAACGACGACCTTTGTTTTCGCCGAGGGGACGAGGTCCTGGAAGCGCAGCAACAGTTCGGCTCCTGGAACGCCGACGGCGCCCGGCACATGAGCCTTCTCGTATTCGGCGAGCGTGCGCGTATCGAGGACGATGACGTCCTGACCCTGATCGCGCAGCGCTTTCAGTTCCACAGCGGACGTCACCGGCGTCTTCTTCTCCTCACGCACCCTGGTGACAAAGGGAACACCGGGAATATCGAATGTCGGAAGCTCTTCGCCGCCTTCCACCCAGGCGGGAATGCCCCCTTCCAAGAAGTGGATATCCGTCCAGCCCGCTTGCCGCAAACGGCTGACCGCCGCTTCGGCATTGCCGTCGCCGCCATCGGCCAGAACCGTGCGAACACTACGGCGCGGCACGAAGCGGTCGAGTTCGACGTCCAGGCGCTCGGCCGGCAGGTTCGTCGCAAACAGCGGCGACGCATAGCCGACGTCTTCGGCCGGGCGGATATCAAGCACCGCCAATTCCAGCTCATCGCCCAGCCAATCGATCAATGTGGCCTTGTCTATCAGATATTTAGACATGTTTCCTGCTCCTCGATATCAAGCGTTCGGATCCAGCCACAGATCGCCGAAGCTCCAGTTGAGGCCCTGCGATCCGGTGACGTAGTTCTTGACCCGCTTGTTGGCGACGATCTGGGCGCCGGCGGCGACGAGGTCGACAGAGGCGACTTCGTCGTGGATGAGGTGCTGGAACTTGCTCCAGACCTCCCAGCGCTTCTTCTCGTCGGGCTCGATCGCGGCCGCCTCGAGCAGCGCATCCGCCTCTGCATTCGCGTAGTGGCTGGCATTCGAGAACGGCAGCCCGATCTTGAAGTTCTTGCTCCAGTAGGCGCGCTGGATGCCGAGCGACGGATCGAAAGTGTTGGAAAGCGACTCCACGACGAGGTCGAAGGCGCGGTCGGTGTAGACTGTCTTCAGGAAGGTCGGCAGGTCGTATTTCTTGATCTCGATGCCGACACCGATCTTTTCCAGCTGGCTTTTCAGCACATCGGCATAGCCTTGCGGCAGGTACGAGTTGTAGGTCAGCCGGAGATCGAAGCGCTTGCCATCCGCCTTGCGGGGATAGCCCGCCTCATCCAGCAGCTTTTCGGCTGCGGCCGTATCGTAGGGATGGGCCACGACGCTCTTGTCGTACCACTGCGGCAAGGCCGTGCTCACTGGGCTGGGCGACACCTGCGCATAACCATAGAGCGCGACGTCGACGATTTCCTGCAGGTTGATGGCCTGTGCGATGGCAAGCCGGACCTCGCGCTTGGCAAACAGCGGATTGTCGTAGTTGAAGAACAGCTGCTGCTGCGGGCCGGAATAGGCGTAGGTGGTCGTGTCGACGATGAGATTGGGGACCTGCTTCAGCCGGTCGAGATCGGCAAGCGGCACCGGATTGTCGCCGATGTCGGCTTCACCTGTCTCCAGGGCCGCGGACCTGGCGGCCGGATCGGTGACGATGCGCAGGATGATGCGGTCGAGATAGGGCTTGCCCGCATCCCAATAGTCGGGATTGCGTTCGAAGATCAGATGGCTGCCGGCCACCCATTCCGTCAGCTTGAAGGGGCCTGTGCCGATCGCGGTCTGCAGCGTCTGCCCGTCGCCCGGCGCCAGTTTCTCGAAGATATGCTTCGGCACGATCGGCGATTCCGAGCTCGACTGCGCAGCAAGCAAGAACGGGGCAGGCTTTGACAACACGATAATCGCGGTGAGCGGATCCGGCGTCTCGACCGCCACCACGTTCTGATAGGTGATGCGACCGCGCGGATGCGCTTCCTTCAGTCGGAAGATCGAGAAGGCGACGTCATCGGAGGTGAAGTCCTTGCCGTCGTGCCACTTCACGCCCTTGCGAAGCTTGAATGTGTAGCGAAGATTGTCATCGGAGACCGCCCATTCCGTTGCCAGGAGCGGCTGCGGCCTGACATCGAGGTCGAAGGTGAGCAGGCCCTCAACGATCTTCGGGCCGATCGCCTGGCCGGTGCCCGACGACGTGTTGATGGCAAAGAGAGCATTGCCCGGATCCACCCGGTAGAGCCAGTTCAAGGTGCCGCCCGTCGCCGGTGCAGCGCCTTGTCCAAAGGAGATCGACGGGAGCAGGGTGCTGGCGCTTGCAAGCAACATCAGCTGGTTGAAACTGCGACGGTTGATGGACACGCGAAGAGCTCCTCTCGGGTTTGGATTGTGGTCCGCTGAGGGGAAGCTTCAGTTCTGTGCCTCGAAAGCCGAAGTGAAAGTTTCTTTTCGTCCGGGAAAGAATAATTGCGTCTGAACGATTGTTCGAAGTCGGCGCACCACAGAGGAACAGCTACTCAATTTCCGCGATTTGACGGGATGATGTTTTCGTCGATGAGCACCCCGACGAAACGCAGGAATTGAGCGCGCCGGCGAAAGAATTTCTTTCCGTGAAATCAAACAGATATTTCTGGACTTGAACCGCCGGCCAGCCAACCGTTGACGGGAAATAGAGGGGTGAACGCCCCTTTCACCGTCATTCCCGGAGGCAAAATGCCGTTCGAAACAAATGCTGACGACACGCTGCTGGCAAAAGCGGCCGAGCTGCGCCAGTCGTTCCACCGTGATGCCGTCGAGAGAGACAAACAGGGCGGCAGCCCCGTCGAGCAGATCAGGCTTCTGAAGGCTAGCGGCCTGCCCTCCGCGCAGATCGCCAGGGAATATGGCGGCCAGGGCGCCTCATGGCTGACGATCCTGCGTATCGTCCGGGAGTTTGCCAAGACCGACGGTTCGCTCGCGCACCTGTTCGGCTACCATCATCTGCCGCTCAACCTCATCCTGTTTCGCGGCTCGGCGGCGCAGAAAGAGAAATGGCTGACCGGCTCGGCGGCCGGCGGCTGGATCTGGAGCAATTCCGGGAACGCCTTGTCGAAGACGTCGAGCGGCGAACGGACGGCAACGGGCTGGATCATCAACGGCAGTCGCCCATTCTCCTCGGGCACGCATATCGCCGATTACATCCAGATCTCCTGGGAAAATGCCGACGGCGCCCGGCTGACCGCGGCCGTTCCCGCCGACCGGGAAGGCATTGTCATCGTGAATGACTGGGACGGCATCGGCCAGAGGCAGACCGGCAGCGGCACGGTCCGCTTCGTGAATCTTGAGGTTCACGACGACGAACTGATCAGCTCGCCCGACGTTCCGCTGACGCCCTACTCCTCCCTCACATCGCTCCTCCAGCAGAGCGTGCTCCTCAATGTCTTCGTCGGCAGCGCGCAGGGTATACTGGAGGAAGGCCGCGGCTATACGGCAACGAGTTCGCGGCCATGGGTCTATTCCGGCGTCGAGCGGCACACCGACGACCCCTGGGTCAAGCGCCAATATGGCGACCTCTACATTCGAACGCTGGCGGCAACGGAGCTGGCCGACAAGGCGGCGCGCAGCCTCGATGCTGCCTACGCCGAAGGGCCTTCGCTGACCGCCGCGGGCCGTGGCGCGGCGGCGATCGATGTCGCGACGGCCAACGTCTATGCCGGTGAAGTCGGACTTGCCGTCTCCAGCGAGATCTTCGAGGTGATGGGCGCCCGCTCCGCGACCAATGCCAACGGCTTCGACCGCTTCTGGCGCAACGTCAGAACGCACACGCTCCACAATCCCGCCGAGTACAAGAAGCGCACCGTCGGCACATGGCTGCTGACTGGTGAATTTCCCGTGCCGGCCATCTATCGCTGAAAGGGACCGCAATGGCGAGACGCAAGGACAAGATCAAACTCGGCGCATTTCTGCTCTTCACCGGGCATCACGTGGCCGCATGGCGTCATCCGAAAGCCTCCGTCGGCACCGAATTCGAGAACTATGTGGAACTGGCTAAGCTCGCCGAAGCGGCAAAGTTCGACACGATTTTCTTCGCAGACGGTGTCGCCGCGCGCATCAAGGATGTCGAGGCTGCGAGCCGAAAGGCTCACAGCGGTGTCTATCCCTTTGAGCCGATCACCCTGCTCTCCGCGCTGTCCTCCGTTACCCGCAATATCGGGCTGATCGCCACCGCATCCACCAGCTACTCCGATCCCTACAATCTCGCGCGGCAATTCGGCTCGCTCGACCGGCTGAGCGGCGGCCGGGCCGGCTGGAACCTCGTGACTTCCTCCGACCCTGACGCCGCCTTCAATTTCGGCCACGAGGCTCAGATCCTCCATTCCGACCGCTATGAACGAGCCGAGGAATTTGCTGATGTGGTGCTCGGCCTCTGGGACAGCTGGGAAGACGATGCTTTCTTGCGGGATCGCGAAAGCGGCCGCTATTTCGACCCGGCCAAGCTGCATCGCCTTGATCACAATGGAAAGCATTTCAAGGTCCGCGGCCCGCTCAACATTCCGCGCTCGCCACAGGGGCGACCGGTTGTCGTCCAGGCCGGCGCCTCCGAACCCGGCAAGGAGCTTGCCGCCCGCACGGCGGAAGCCATCTTTGCCGCCCAGATCACGCTGGAGGAAGCGACGAGCTTCTACGCCGACGTCAAGGGAAGGCTTGCCAAATACGGCCGCTCGCACGACGATCTGAAGATTCTACCCGGCATTTTCCCGGTCGTCGGCCGCACGCATGCGGAGGCCCAGGAAAAGTTCGAATCCCTTCAGGAACTCATTCAGCCGGAGGTCGGGTTGAACCTGATTTCCCAGCTATCCGGCGTCGACCTCAGGGATTATCCGCTCGATGGACCGGTGCCCGAAAATCCGCCTGCGACGAATGCCGGCAAGAGCCGTCAGGCGCTGGTTCTGGACCTCGCCCGGCGTGAGAACCTGACGATCCGGCAACTCTACCTTCGCATCGCCGGCGCACGCGGCCATTGGCAGGTCGTGGGAACGCCGACCGAGATTGCCGATACGCTGGAAGAGCGCTTCGAAAACTATGGCGCCGACGGCTTCAATATCATGGCGCCGATCATGCCGGGTGGCCTTGCGGATTTCATCGAGCTTGTGGTGCCGGAACTGCGCCGCCGCGGTCTTTTCCGCCATGAATATGAGGGCACGACGTTGCGCGAAAACCTCGGCCTCAAGCGCCCCGAAAACAGCCATGCTGTCAATCGCGGCGCAGTCGCGGCCGAGTAAGGGGAAACACATGAGCCGCGATACGCTTTTTCTCATCGCTCCCGGCTTCTCGGATCCGAAGCACCCCGGCCAGACCTTCGTCTGCCCCCATTGCAACGCGATCGAGGGCTTGCTTTCGAGCTTCCCCGAACTTGCCGCCCGCATCGAGGTGCGGAGAGTTCCCTTCCCTCGCCCGCGCACGCAGGTGATCGAGGCGGTGGGCGAGGAAAACCAGTCCTTGCCGGTGCTGGTCCTCGCATCCAACCCGCCACCCGATGCTGCGGACTGGAAAGGCAAGCGCTTCGTCTCCAAGACCAGCCGCATTCTCGAGCTGCTTGCCGAGCGGCATGGCTTTCCGCGACTTCACGACTGACGGAGATAAGACGATGACCGTAAAGCCCTCAGGCTTCGAACCAGCCCTGCTACCTCCCCTCCTCTTCGAGCCGGACCAGACCGATCCCTATCTCGCCAAGGCGGTCGAACTCAGGAACATCTTCGCTGTCGATGCCGTCGAGCGGGATCAACAGGGCGGGAGGCCGACGGAGCAGGTCCGGCTTCTCAAGGAGAGCGGCCTCGTCAATCTCCTCATTCCCACGGAATTCGGTGGCGAGGCACAACCCTATTCGACGGCTCTGCGCATCGTGCGCGAATTCGCCAAGGTCGACGGCTCGCTTGGCCACCTGTTCGGCTATCACTTCAGCCCGATCCAGAATGCCCTGACGGGGGTCAGCGACGAACGATCGGCCGCGATCCTGCGGCAATCAGCCGAGGGTCGGTGGTTCTGGGGCAATACAACGAACAGCTTCTCCAAAAGCCTCTTCGGCAAAAGGATAGAAGGTGGCGTCCTGTTGAATGGCTATCGGCCATTCGCCTCCGGCTCGCATGTCGCCGACTATTTGATGGTCGCATGGGAGGACGAGGAAACAAACGCCCGCAGCTTCGCCTACATTCCCGCCAATCGCGACGGCATAACGATAGCCGACGATTGGGATGGGATTGGCCAACGGCAGACCGGCAGCGGTCGCGTCCTCTACAAGGATGTGGCGGTGAAGGATGAAGAGATCCTGCCGGAACCCCCCAGGGATCCGGCTGCCCTTCTCATTCCGCAGCAACAGCAGAGCGTTCTCCTCAACGTCTTCATCGGCAGCGCGCAAGGCGCCCTGATCGCAGCGCGGGATTATACGATCACGAAGTCTCGGCCGTGGATCTACTCCGGAGTCGAACGCCATTCGGACGACCCGTGGATCAAGCGACAGTACGGTGAACTCTGGACCAAGGTGCAGGCCGCAACCGCGCTGGCCGACAGGGCCGCGGTCGCCATCGATACGGCCTATGCCAAGGGCCCGGCGCTCACGGCAGAGGAGCGCGGCGCCACCGCAATCGCCGTGGCCTCCGCCAATGTCCTGGCCGGCAAGGTGGCGCTCGACGTCACAAGCGAAATATTCGAGGTGATGGGTGCTCGCTCCGCCGTCCGGCCCTACGGCCTCGACCGTTTCTGGCGCAACGTCCGTATCCACACGCTTCACAATCCGGCCGAGTACAAAACCCGCAATGTCGGCTCCTGGTTCCTGACTGGCGACTATCCCGAGCCGGGGATATTCCAATGAGCCGACGGCAGCTTCATCTCAACATCAATATCCTGCACTCGGGGTTCTCCCCGGCAGCCTGGCGCATGGAAGGCAGCGACCCGCGCGCCTCCTTCGACATCAACCACTACATCAAGGTCGCTGGCATCGCGGAACGAGGCACCTTCGATGCCGTCTTCCTGGCCGACCAGGCGGCCATATCGGACCGCATCGACTTCCGCCCACTGACTTCGCTGGAACCGACGATCGTGCTTGCGATTATTGCGGCCAGCACGGAACGGATCGGGCTGATCGGCACGGCCTCCACCACCTACAACGAGCCCTACAATATCGCCCGGCGCTTCGCGACGCTCGACCATGCCAGCGGCGGGCGCGCGGGCTGGAACATCGTCACCAGCGCGGATCTGGCGCAAAGCCGGAATTTCGGCCTCGAAAAGCCCGTGGCCCATGCGAGCCGCTATGAGCGGGCCGGCGAATTTGCCTCCGTGGTCAAGGCGCTATGGGACAGCTGGGAGGAAGAGGCCTTCGTCGGCGACGTCGCGACGGGACGTTTCGTCGATCCCGGCCGCGTGCATCCGATCGCTCACAACGGCAAGCACTTCTCCGTGCATGGGCCGCACAATATCCCGCGCCCGCCACAGGGGCACCCGGTTCTCGTGCAGGCGGGCGGATCAGACGACGGGCGCGAGCTCGCCGCCGAACATGCCGAAGCCGTGTTCTCCGCCTCGCAATCCTTCGAAGAGTCGCTGGATTACGCCAGGGATTTGCGCCGTCGCGCCGCTCGTTACGGCCGCCCGGAAAACAGCATCCTTGTGCTTGCGGGCCTCGCCACCATCATCGGCAGCACCGAAGCGGAAGCAAGGCGCAGACAGGAAGAGCTGCGCGACCTTATTCCGCTGGAGTACAGCCTTGCCCGGCTGGCCGGCGTCCTGCAGGTCGATCAGAAGAAGCTCGAACTCGACAAGCCATTGCCTGAGGACATACCGCTGCCGGCTGACGGCGGGCACACGTTCTTCCACGCCACGTTGGCGCTGGCGCGGCGGCAGGGATTGACCGTTCGAGGCCTGATACGCGCGCTCAACGGCGGCACCGGGCATCGCACGATTGTCGGAACGCCGGCCGCGATCGCTGATGATATCGAGACATGGTTCACCGCCGGTGCGGCTGATGGTTTCAACCTCATGCCTGATGTGCTCCCGCATGGGCTTGAAGTCTTCGTCGATGAAGTGGTTCCGATCCTGCGTCGCCGCGGTCTGTTCAGGCACGAATACGCTGGCCGCACATTGCGCGATCACCTTGGCCTAACGCGACCACACAACCCCTACGCCAGCGCGGCGGAATAGCGACCCGGAAAGGACACTCCCATGACACCATCCCTTGCGGCAAAGCCAACCGGCACCGACCGGCTGGCGGCGCTATCAGCCGAACGCTATCGCCAGGTGCAGCACCTCGGCAGCGAATGGAACGAAGCGATCGATACGCTGCTCTCCCACCGTAGCGTGCGCAGCTATCTGCCGGATCCGGTTCCACACACCGCAGTCGAACTTGCCGTTGCCGCCGCACAATCGGCTGCCAGCTCCTCCAACCTGCAGGCATGGAGCGTTGTCGCCGTCGAGGACCCCGAGCGCCGTAACCGCCTGAACGCCGTTGCCGGCAACCAGCGCCAGATCGCCCAGGCACCTCTCCTGCTCGTCTGGCTCGCCGATCTTGCCCGGCCTCGGGCGATCGCTGTGGACGGCGGCTCGGCGGGAGAAGGTCTCGACTATATCGAGAGCTTTCTGCTTGGTGTGATCGATGCGGCTCTTGCAGCACAGAACGCGGTCGTTGCTTTTGAATCGCTCGGGCTCGGGACCTGCTACATCGGCGCGATCCGCAACGATCCGGAAACGGTGGCCCGGGAACTCGCCTTGCCGGACGGCGTCTTCCCGGTCTTCGGCCTTACGGTCGGCTTTCCCGATCCGGCGCAACCTGCCGGTGTAAAACCACGCCTGCCGCAGTCGACGATCCTGCATCGAGAACAATATGCGGATGGCGCCCGGGCGCGGGATCTTGCCGGCTACAACAAGGCATTGAGAAGCTTCCAGGCGGAGCAGGCGATGCCGGCGATCGACTGGACGGATCAGGTCGGCAATCGTATTGGCACGGTCGAGGCGCTGAAGGGCCGGCACGTGCTAGCCGCGGCCGCGCGCAGGCTGGGCTTCCCACTCAAGTAGAGGCAAGGCGTCCGGGACGACGTTACTCGGCCGCCATCATGTCGGCGGCCGGCCGGATGCGGCGCGCGATGATCTCGTCCATTGTCTGCAAGGCCCGCGCTTCGGCAAGCAACCACTCGCGAAACAGATCGACGCGCATCAGTCGCGCCGCATGCGCCGTGGTGGCGAAGAAGTAGGAGGAACTGACCGGCTGCGGTACGCCAAAGGGGCAGACCAGTCGCCCCGAGCGGATCTCTGCTTCCGCCAGCCTGATCTTGCCGAGCCCCAGCCCCTGCCCTGCCAGCGCGGCATCGAGTACAAGAGAGGAATGGTTGAGGCGGAACCCACCCTGCGACGGCAGGTAGGAAAGCCCGGCGGCGCGCAACCATCCACCCCAATCCGGGCAGGATTGATCATGCTCGGCGCCCTCCTCATGCAGCAGCGGCACATCTTCGATCGCCTGCGGATTGCCCCACAGCCCATGCGTATCGGCAAACTCCGGGCTGCAGACCGGCAGCACGGCCTCGGAAAAGAGATGATCGACGATGAGCCCCGGATATGGACCGCTGCCGTAGCGGATCACGCAATCGGCGTCGCCGGCATCGAGGTTTGTCAGCTTGGTCGACGCGTCGACCAGGACCTGAAGGCCCGGAGCTGCTCGCCGCAGCGCATCGAGGCGCGGGATCAGCCATTTGCTGGCGAAGGACGGGGCGACCGAAACGCGGATCGGCTGTTCATGATCGCTCTGCACGAAATGAGCCATGGCGGCCAGAACAGCATCGAAGGCACCGGTCAGTCCGGGCACCAATGCCAACCCGGCCGGCGTCAGATGCAACTGGCCACGCACCCGGTTGAAAAGCGGTTGGCCAAGGTAGTCCTCCAGCAGGCGGATCTGTTGACCGACCGCAGCCGACGTCACATGCAACTCTTCGGCAGCACGAACGAAATTCAGATGTCGCGCCGTCGCGACGAAGGCCCGCAGCGACGTCAACGGCGGCAGCCGCGCAAGCGTGGGTTGGATTGCTTTTCTGCGGGAGTCGGCAAAGGTGCTCATTGCGTGATTGCACCACAAACCGCCCCATGAAGACGAGAACCGGCTTT
Organism: Rhizobium sp. 42MFCr.1; assembly: GCF_000377185.1. NCBI lineage: Bacteria > Pseudomonadati > Pseudomonadota > Alphaproteobacteria > Hyphomicrobiales > Rhizobiaceae > Rhizobium > Rhizobium sp. 42MFCr.1. The sequence continues at coordinate 20,415 of NZ_KB897857.1, read as the reverse complement.
CCTTCCAACCCTGCCGGCGGAACATTTTCTTGCGCTGCAGACCTCGATCAGAGATGCAAAAACTCATTTTCGGAAATTGTCTATATTTTTAGTAGATTAAATGGATCGACTACCTGCCGACGCACTGGCGCGAAGTTTTCCTTTCCCGGACGCGGAGAAAAACATTCTTCCGGTTTTGCGCCACGCTGCCCGATGATTGCCGCGACGATGCTTCGACAGAGGCATTTTAATCGCAATTCAGGGGGTATTCATGGACATCAGCAGACGCCAGCTCAACAAGCTTCTTGCCGCGACAGGTCTTACAGCGTTCCTACCGCTTAACGCCTTCGCCGGGACTGCGGCACCGACAAAGGGCGGCACCTTGAACTTCATCGTCGAGCCGGAGCCGCCGACGATCCTGGCGCTGGCCCACACGGCTGGCGGTACCCAGAAAGTCAGCCCGAAGATCACCGAAGGTCTTTTGACCTACGACTTCGATCTGACACCGAAGCCACAGCTCGCCACGGAATGGTCAATCAGCGACGATGGACTGAACTACACCTTCAAGCTCCGCCCGAACGTGAAGTGGCATGACGGCAAGCCCTTCTCATCGGACGACGTTGCTTATTCCATCGAGCTTCTGAAGCAGGTCCACCCGCGTGGCCGCGGCACCTTCGCCAATGTCACGAAGGTCGAAACGCCCGATCCGCTGACCGCCGTGATCCGGCTTTCCAAACCGGCGCCCTATCTGCTGAGTGCTCTCTACGGGGCCGAGTCGCCGATCGTGCCCAAGCACGTCTATGACGGCGTCAAGATCGCTGACGTCCCAACCAATCCGAATGGCAGTGCCCCGATCGGCACGGGGCCATTCGTCTTCAAGGAGTGGGTACGCGGATCGCATATCATCCTCGAGCGCAATCCTGATTACTGGGACGCCGGCAAACCCTATCTCGACCAGGTCATTGTGCGCTTCGTGCCTGATGGCGCGGCCCGCGCCGCCGGTTTTGAGACCGGCGAATTCGATATCGGCGGCGACAATCCCATTCCGCTGAGCGATCTCGAACGTGTGAAGGCACTGCCGAACATTGCCGTCGATTCACGCGGCTACGAGACCAAGGGCGACCAGACGCAGCTGATCTTCAATCTCGACAACGAGTATCTGAAGAATGTCAGCGTTCGCCGCGCGATCGCCCACGCCATCGACCTCGACGTCATCCTGAACACCGTCTGGTACGGCTACGGCCATGTTTCGCCGACCCCGATCAGCACCTTCCTGCCGCGCTATCTCGACACCTCGATCAAGCCCTACGCCTTCGACCTGAAAGCCGCTGAACAGCTGCTCGACGAGGCCGGCTACAAGCGCGGAGCGGACGGCGTCCGCTTCAACCTGCGACTGACCCACAATTCCTACAACGAAGGCTTCAAGCGGGTCGCCGAATATCTGAAGCAGAACCTGACGCGCATCGGCATCAACGCCACGATCGATTCCTACGACTTCTCCACCTACATCAAGAAGGTCTACACCGACCGTGCCTTCGACGTGACGGCCGAATATCTCGGCAACCAGTTCGATCCAACGCTTGGCGTGCAGCGCATCTACTGGTCGAAGAATTTCAAGCTCGGCCTGCCGTTCTCGAACGCCAGTCACTACAACAACCCGGAGGTGGACAAGCTGCTCGAAGCCGCATCCGTCGAGATCGACGATGCGAAACGCAAGCAGCAATTCTTCGCCTTCGAGAAGATCGTTGCCGACGAAGTGCCGGTGGTGAACCTGATTTCACTGGAGAACGTCACCGTCTTCAACAAGCGGGTCAAAAACCACACGATCGGGGCCGAGGGTGTGCAGTCCAACTTCGCTGATGTCTACATCAAGGACGGCGAAGGCTGAGGTGCGGCGGCAGGACCTGCACAGGAAAGGGGCGCATCGTCGATGCGCCCCTTTTGCTTTTGGAGATGAGATCACGCGACGCGGACGGGCGTGAATTTCGTGAGGATACGATCGGCGAGTGCAATCGCCTGGGCGCGCTGCTCGGTGATCGAACTCGACTCCCATGCAACGCCCCGCAGCGGATGGCCGATGGCGCTGAGATTACGGTGGACGAGCCCCTCCTCGTTGATGAGATCACCCGCCGGCGTCGCATCAATGCCATAGCCGGTGCTGTGAGGGCGAACCTCGCCGCTCGCGAGCAGGCTCTTCACGAAGGGGTCGGATACCCGGCGCCAATCATGCAACTGATGGCCACGACAATCGATCACGCCGTCGAAGGGCACCGTCTCAACGCCTGTCGCTGTCTTCAGGCTGGCGGTGATCTCGCTGCCCTCAACGGCAAATCCAAGGATACGGGCGCGGCCATGCTCCAGCCGACCTTCCGAAATCACCCGCTCGATAATCGCGTGGCTTTCCGGCGCCGAGCGATGCGCGGTAACGTCCCAGAAGGCCCTGAGATGCCGGGTGAACCGCAGACGCTCACGATCGCTGGCCCCTTGCCACAGCGAGAGAATATGGGGGCGGATCGCCAAGGGCAGCCCTTGCCAGTCTGCACCCTCAGCCGAAATCGACCGTCGTTCCGCCTTGACGCGCGACAACAGTTCGCGCGCGGTTGATGGCAACGGGCCATCGGCCAGAAAGTCGCGCGCTGCGTCGACAGTCCTGCGACCCTCCACGAACTGGCCACGGCGCGATATCACGCGGTAGCGGCCGCGATAACCCCGCGCCTCCATGCTGGCCACGGCATCGACCATCGACAGGCTCGAACCTATCAGGAGAATTTCCTCGCAGCCTTTCAGACGGTCGAGCGCCAGTGCGTCCCACGGATTGGCTGCAAAACGCGGGTGACCGGCGAGTTGAGCCTCGGCGGCCGACAGGCGCGGTTGGAAAACGCCAAGGGCCAGCACGGCCTCATCCGCCTCCACAGAGGTACCGTCAGCCGTGGTAATGCGGATCCGGCTCGGCGTTGCCACCAGCCCGGATGCCGACGACCGGATATGCCTTAGCGTCGAACCGAGCCGCGCGTTCGCGACCGCACGCGCGAGCTCGTCACGGACATAGGTTCCATAGAGGTAACGCGGCGGGCTGCTTGTGCCCGCCTCGGCGGGAGGCGTCCAGCCGTAGGCCGGGCCATTCTCGACGAGCCAGCGCGAGAGATGGCCGGGATCCTCGGGATAGAGGGAGAAGATTTCAGCCGGGCCGTTCACCAGATGGGCCGGATCGGGTGTGCTGTAGGCAACACCCCGACCAAGCTCCTCTCGTCGCTCGATGATGGTGATCGCCAATTGCACTTCGGTCTGGTCGAGCAGCTTGAGCGCCGTCAGCGCCCCGCCGAAGCCCCCGCCGACAATGGCAACGGAGTGATGCGGAATACGATCGATGCGCAATAGACCTCCTCTCCCACCGGCGTCGGTGGAGCGTGATATGTCGGGATATGAGAACGGGCGGACGCCCTTATGCGATCAGCTTGTCGCGACTGCGATGGCGCCCATTCAGCAGTTCGAGGGCGTTTCGGCTGGCAATCAGCTCGGCTTCATGCTCGCCCAGTCCTGCCGCCGCAAAGGCTGCGGCCAGTCCGTCCTGCGTCGGATCGTGCCCAAGGATCGGCCAGTCGCTGCCGGTCAGAACATGGTCGGCGCCGACGAGACTGGTCACGAAGCGGATGAAGCGCGCTTCCGACGGCATGATGTCGATATAGAGGTGACGCCGCTTGCCCGCTGGCGCCTCCGCGAAAATGGACGGCAGTTCGCCGAAGGGGCCGGTCAGGGCGAGTGCCGAAATGCCGAGCGCGGTAATGACGACCCGAAGTTCCGGCAATTCGTCGAAGACGCCCGACGTCACCAGCGAGATCGCGGCGGCGGCGTTGATCGTGCCACGACTTAAGCGGGTCCCGAGCCTGCCGAGTCCGGACAGCTGCGTTGAAAGCGGCTCGGGGTTGATGGGATGCAGGAAGACGGGAACGCCGAGCTCCGCAGCAACCCTCAGGACGGGCCGGGCTTCCGGCGCATCGATCAACCTGTCACCTCTCGCGCTGTCGAGAAACAGGCCGGACAGATTGAGGTCGACGATGGCGCGCCGTGCCTCGAGCGCCGCCGCTTCTCCGCCGAAGGTGTCCACGGTCGCCAGCGCGAAAAGCCGATCGGGATGGCGCGCAACCATCGCTGCCAGGTCGTCGTTCAGCTTGCGGCTGACCGCGCCAAGATCGGCATCAGGCGCCGCGACGATCGACAGCGCGACCCCGATCACGCGGCGCGAGATACCGGCCGCATCGCTATCTGCGATCAGCGCATCGATATCGGAGATCTTCGCGCCGATCCGTGCCCACAGCGGATCGAGCGGGCGACCGGGCGCGCGGTAGACCTCCCAGCCTTCGGGCAGGAAATGCGTATGGAAATCGACGATATCGAGCTTGCTCATGGTGGCTCCGTGACGATCGCTGCGCGGCAGGGACTAGAAGACCTTACCTTCTTCCAGGTGTGTCGTGGTTCCGTTGATGTAGAAGTCACCGACCACCCTCGCCTTGTGCAGCAAGGGATTGTGATTGAGCACGGTGCGGATGTTGCGCCAGTGCCGATCGAGATTGAGATGGCGCGACGTCGCGGAGCCGCCGCCGAGTTCGAAGACGTTGGTTGCGGCCGCCAGTGCAATCTGCGAAGCCACGATCTGTGTGCGTGCAGTCGTCAGCGCGCTCTCGATCAACGCGGTCTCCAGCGCCTGCGGATCGGCTGCGGCGAACGCGGCGGCCGTCTTGTCGAGCGCACGCGCGCTTTCACGGATCAACGTGTCGACGGCAAAGGAGCCGGCGGCGACCTCACCGAGAATCTTCTGGACGAAGGGATCCGCACTGGCGGTTTCTGCCGCGCTATGGGCTGCCGAGCGGGCCTGGCGGCGCACATATTCCGTCCCTTCGGCGAGCGCGCCACGCACAGCGCCCGCCATTGACGCCGCAAGGTGCAACTGCCGCAAGGTCGAGGTGTGGCGTCCAACGAGCGTGTTGAGGCCGCGCGTGGAGATTTCATGCGGCAGTACCTCGACGTCTTCGAGCAGAACACCACCGCTCGCGGTCAGCCGCTGGCCCATGCCATCCCAGTCGTCGAGAATGGTGATGCCGGGACGATCGACCGGAAGCAAAACGCTCACGAACTCACCGTCATCGTTCTTCGCACTGAATGACGCGAAGTTCGAGAACGCCGTGCCCGTCGCATACCATTTGCGGCCGTTGAGACGGTAACTATCCTCCGATCTCGTCAAACGTGTCGTCACCTCGCCCGGCCGCTTGGTGCCCTGCTCCGTATGAGCTCCGCCGAAAAGCTTGCCCGAGAGAACGCGACTGAGCTGTGTTCGGTCGATAGCAGTGCTGGGGCTGAGGATCAGGCTTTCGGTGAAATTGAAATGGCTGCGCAGCGCGTGAGCGACATTCGAATCCGCCGCGCCGATCGCCATGATCGTTTCGATGTAGTCGGCAACGGATCCACCCGGTCCACCGAGCGCCACAGGAATGCGCAGCGCCCCAAGACCGGCCTCCTTGAACAGGCGGAAGGCCTCGAATGGAAGCTCCCTTTCCAGATCGCGTCTTGCCGCCTCCTTCGCGATTTCGGCCGCCAGATCAGGAACTTTTGCCAATAGCGTCGAGAGATCGTTCACCGCCTCCGCAGGTTTCGGGGTGGCGGACAGTGCTGAAGGAGCGGTATTCGGCATGCGGAAACCTTCTCGGCCGGAAAAAGAAAAGAAGGGACCCGCCATATCGGCGGATCCCTGAAGTCATGATCAGGCGACCGCGCGTGTCAGCGGCACGACATTGTCGGCACCGCCTGCGGCGTTACGCGGCACGCGACCTTCGACCGGATGGCTCGGATCGTTGAAGCCGGGCGTCGAGGGATGCCCCGTCGTGACAAGTCGGTCGACCAACGCCTCGTCCTCAGCGTCGAGCTTGACGTCGAGCGCGCGGATGTAGCTGTCCCAGTGCTCTTCCGTGCGCGGACCGGCGATGGCCGCCGAGATCAGCTTGTTGTTCAGCACCCAGGCGAGCGCGAACTCGGTCGGAGAGACGCCCTTGCGGGTAGCGTGGGCAGCGATCTCGGAGGCAATGGCGATCGATTCAGGACGCCATTCTGTCTCGAGGATACGCTTGTCGCCGCGACCGGCGCGGGTATCGGCGGCCGGTTCCTTGCCCGGCTCGTACTTGCCCGTCAGGACACCGCGGGCCAGCGGCGAATAGGAGACGACGCCGAGACCATAGTGATGGGCCGCCGGCAGCTGCTCGGCTTCGGCGGTGCGGTTGACGATGTTGTAGAGCGGCTGGCTTGCGACCGGACGATCGATGCCAAGTTCATCGGCCAACTGCGCGACTTCGGCGATGCGCCAGCCGCGGAAGTTGGAGACGCCGAAGTAGCGGAGCTTGCCGGCGCGGATCAGGTCAGCGATCGCGCGCACCGGCTCTTCCAGCGGCGCATCGAAGACAGCGCGGTGGAAATAGAGGATGTCGATATAGTCGGTGTTGAGACGGCGCAGCGAATTCTCGACGGTCTCGATGACCCACTTGCGGGAATGACCGCCGAGGTTCGGGCCCTTCTTATGCGAATTGACAAACTTCGTCGCCAGAACCCAGTGATCGCGATGCGCCTTAATGCCCTTGCCGACGACCTCTTCCGACTTGCCGTCGTGATAGACGTCGGCGGTGTCGATGAAGTTGATGCCCTGCTCGCGCGCCTTGTCGATGATGCGGAACGCGACGTCATCGGGCGTCGGGCCGCCGAACATCATGGTTCCCAGGCTGAGCGGTGACACCTTGAGCGCGCTGCGCCCGAGATAACGATAATCGACCATTGTATTCTCCTTCTTACTGAGCGTGATGGCAGGCGGCGGCGTGGCCGCTGCCGAACTGGCGGAATGCCGGATCTGCGGACCGGCAAATATCGGTGGCGAGCGGACAGCGCGTATGGAAGCGGCAGCCGGCCGGTGGATTGTGTGGGCTCGGCAGATCGCCTGATATGGGCGCGGCCTGCTTGCGCCGCGACGGATCGGGCACGGCGGCGAGCAGCGCTTGCGTATAGGGATGCTTGGCGCCCTTCCACAGCTCGCTCGTCGGAGCGCTCTCGACGATGCGGCCGAGATACATGACGAGCACGCGATCGGCGAAATAGCGAACCACCGAGAGATCGTGAGAGATGAAGAGATAGGAAAGCGATAGCTCCGTCTTCATCTCGACCAGCAAATTGAGGATCTGCGCCTGGATCGAGAGGTCAAGCGCCGAAACAGGTTCGTCGCAGATGACGAGTTCCGGCTGCAGGATGAGCGCACGGGCAATGCCGATACGCTGGCGCTGGCCGCCGGAGAACTCATGTGGATAGCGATCGAGCGAATCCGCCGGCAGGCCGACATGGGCCACCATCTGCGCGGCGATCGCCTCGCGCTGCTTGCGCTCGCCGATACCGTGAACCGCGAGAGGAGCCGTTAGGATGGTGCGTATCGTCTGCCGCGGGTTAAGCGAGGCAAACGGATCCTGGAAGATCATCTGGATGCTGCGCCGGACGGACTGCAGTTCCCGCCCTGCCATGGCGGTGACGTCCCTGCCCTTGAAAGTGACGCTCCCCGACGATGGATCAACGAGCCGCACCAGCGATTTGCCGAGAGTAGACTTGCCGCAGCCGGACTCGCCGACCAGCGCCACGGTCTCGCCTTCGGCGATATCAAGCGACACGCCATCGACGGCGCGCACGGTGCCAGCGGCTCCGGGATAATGGGTCGAAAGCCGATCAACCGACAGAAGCGACATGGGCGTTCTCCGCAATGGCTGGAACATAGGGGCACGCCACCTGCCGGCCGGCCGGCAGTGCGATAAGTTGCGGTACGACGGAGGCGCAGGAGGGCCGCGCGACCGGACAACGCGGACGGAACGAACAGCCCTTCTCGCCGGCAGCCGAAACGATCGAGCCCGGGATCTCCGAGAGCCGTCCGTCGCGGTAGTGATAGTCCGCCTTCAGGCGCGGCGAGGCTGATAGCAACCCATTCGTATAGGGATGATACGGCCTGTCGAACACCTCGCCCGGAAGTCCCTCCTCGATCTTGCGCCCGGCATACATGACGACGACGCGATCGGCCCATTGCGCGACGATGCCGAGATCGTGGGTAATCAAAATGACGGCCATGTTCAGCTGCACCCGAAGATTATCGAGCAGCTGCAGCACCTGCGCCTGGATCGTCACGTCGAGTGCGGTCGTCGCTTCATCGGCGATCAGCAGTTTCGGATTGCAGGCGACAGCGATGGCGATCATGACGCGCTGGCGCATGCCACCGGAAAGCTGGTGCGGATACTCGTCGATACGGCGGCGGGCTTCTGGAATGCTGACGAGATCCAACAGCGCAATGGCGCGCTCTCGGGCCTGACGCCGGTTGAGATCCTCATGAATGCGCAGCACTTCGATGATCTGGTCGCCGATCGTCAACACCGGATTGAGCGAGGTCATCGGCTCCTGAAAGATCATGGCGATGTCTCGGCCGCGGATGCGGCGCAGGTCCCGTTCCGGGAGACCGACAAGATCACGGCCGTCGAAGCGGATCTGCCCGCCAGCCTTTGCGTGCCGCGGCAACAGGCCCATCAGGCCGAGCGCCGTCAGCGACTTGCCCGAGCCGGATTCCCCGACGATCGCGAGCATCTCGCCCGGATTGGCCGAAAAGCTGACACCCTTCACAGGTTCGGCGGCCCCAAAACCCACCGAGAAGTCTGAAACCTCAAGGAGTTTCGTCATCAGCGATCCTCCGAAAAGCGCGGGTTGAGCGCGTCGTTCAGACCATCGCCGATCAGGTTGAGCGAAAGCACTGAGAAGACGATCGCAAGACCGGGAAGCGCCGTCAGGTACCAGGCGGTGCGAATGACATCGCGCCCTGCACCAATCATCGAGCCCCAGGAGACGCGGTTGGGATCGCCAAGCCCCATGAAGGAGAGCGCCGATTCCATCAGGATCGCGCTTGCCACCATGACCGAAGAGGTGACGATCAGTGGCGGCAGCGCATTGGGAAGGATCTCGCGGAAGATGATGCGGGAATGGCCGAAGCCGAGGCTGCGGGCAGCCTGCACATAGTCCTTCTCGCGAATGGTCCGGAATTCCGCGCGCGTCAGTCGCGCCACCGTCGGCCAAGAGACGATCGCGATGGCGATGGTCACGGTCGCTGTCGTCGGCTGGGCGATTGCCACGAGAACGACGAGCAGCACGAAGCTCGGAATGGTCTGGAAGATCTCGATAAACTTGACGAGGATATCGTCGATCAGACCACCGAAGTAGCCGGCGACGGCGCCGATGGCGATCCCCACAGTCAAGCCGAGCGCGGTGGCCGCCAGCCCGACGGTCAGCGATATACGGGCGCCGTGAACGATGCCGGCAAGCACATTGCGGCCCATGGAATCCGTACCAAGCGGATAGGCAGGGTTCTGCCCGGGCCACAGGAAGGGGCGCGCGACCATCTCGAGCGGGTCGCCGGGAAAGAGAAGCGGCGCCAGCAAGGCCGACAGGGCAACGAGCAGCAGAATGCCTGTACCAAAGAGTGCATTGTAGTTGCCGAGGAAGACTTTCAATTCCCGACGCATGCCGCGCCAGGCCGTACCCGAAACCGAGGCACGGACGTCGGGGGCGTGGATATGTGTCCAGCGCGGCTGCTTGGGCGCTTCCGGTGCTGGTTGATCGCGCTCGACCTTTTTCTGTGGCGCGAAGTCTATCGCCTGGCCGGCCAGTGTTCCAAGTTTTTGAGTATTCATCGGCTTGCTCCAATTCGGGGATCGATCCACGCCTGCAGCAGGTCGACAGCGGCATTGGCGACAATCACGAGGAAGGAAGACAGGAGGAGAATGCCGAGCAGCACGCTGAAATCGCGGGCCATGACCGCTTCGAACGCCAGCCGCCCGAGGCCGGGCCAGCTATAGACGGTCTCGACCACGACCGCACCGCCCAGCATCCCGCCAAAGTGCATGCCGGCCATGGTGGTGATCGGGATCAGGGCGTTGCGCAGGATGTGTCGCGTCGTCAACACGAAGGGCGAGACACCCTTGGCGCGCGCGGTTCGCACGAAATCCTGCGACTTGACTTCGAGCATCGAGGCGCGCGTCAGGCGGGCATAGATCGCCAGGTAAAAAAGCGCGAGCGAGGTTGCGGGCAGCACCATGTAGCGCGCCCTGTCGAGCAGCGCCGGGAACCCTGTCAGTCGCGAGCCAATCGTGCTGTCTCCGCCGCTCGGCAGCCATCCAAGCTTGACCGAGAAGAGCAGGATCAGCATCAGGCCGATCCAGAAGCCGGGAATCGAATAGAAGAGCAAAGAGACGACAGAAATTATACGATCGGGAAGGCGCCCGGAGAAGGCGGCCATCAGCGAACCGAGCAGCAGTCCGACGGCAATTGCAATCGCCAATGCCGCCAGCATCAGCACCAGCGTGCCCGGCAGCCGTTGGCCGATCAGATCGGCGACCGGCATGCCGTAGCGCGGCGAAAAGCCAAGGCTGAAATGCGCGAGGTTGTTCAGATAGTTGGCAAGCTGAACAAGGATCGGGTTATCAAGCCCGAAGCGCTCGCGCAGTGCCGCCATCGTCTCGACTGTGGCCGAGCCGGATTCCGCCGCCATCACGTCGGCCGCATCGCCAGGCGCCAGCTTCAGCAGGAAGAAATTGAGGATGACGATCCCGAGCATCGTGGGCACGGCCTGAATGATCGTCCTGCTGATCGTTCGACCGATCCGCCTTAAAGCCGACATGTGCCCCACCTCGCGATCTGAAAAGAATTCACCTCGTCTCGTCGCTAAGTAGTTGACTAATTCTGTGGGTTTTGTCAAATCCATATTGGTAAATAATTCCAACGATGTCGCCATTTGGCGCGCTTTTGGCAACATAATACCGCATATCGACACTGCGTAGGTTTTCATCCCACTTCAAAGCAGTCACGGGGCAAAAATCTCTAAAGCAGGCTCGATCCGCGGAATGACACTGAAGCGGGCCGTGACGGCCCCTGAATCACGAGGGTTGAACAAGATGTCACTTTTTCCCGCACCCACGCGCCGCAGCTTTCTTCTGGCCTCGGTCGCACTCGGCGTCACCGCGACAGCACGGCTTCCCGCCTTCGCAGCCGCCGCAACGCGCGGCGGCACGGCAACGCTTCTGCTGGCCGCCGAGCCGCCCGTCCTGACGACGATCGCCCATACGGCCTATAACGCGGTCTATGTCTCGCCAAAGACCACTGAAGGCCTTCTCACCTATGACTTCGACCTCAATCCGAAACCGCTGCTGGCCAAGGAGTGGACTGTCAGCCCCGATGGCCTGACCTACACCTTCAAGCTGCGCAACGGCGTGAAATGGCATGACGGACAGCCCTTCACCTCCGCCGATGTAGCCTTCTCGATCAAGACCCTGAAGGAAGTGCACCCGCGCGGCCGCAACACCTTCCTCAATCTCACCGACATCGAAACGCCCGATGCACAGACGGCCATCCTCAAGCTTTCCAAGCCCGCGCCCTATCTGATCACCGCACTTGCCGCCTCCGAAACGCCGATCGTGCCGCGCCATATCTATGAAGGCACCAAGGTTGCGGAAAATCCGGCCAATCTTGCGCCTATCGGAACCGGTCCTTTCAAGTTCAAGGAATGGGTGCGCGGCAGCCACATCGTCTACGAACGCAACCCCGATTACTGGGATCAGCCCCGCCCCTATCTCGACCAGCTGATCATCCGTTTCATTCCTGATGCCGCCGCCCGCTCGATCGCGATCGAGACCGGAGAAATCGATCTGGCGCCGTCGACACCCGTGCCGCTCAGCGACCTCGAACGGCTGCAGAGCGCCGAAGGGCTCGCCTTCGAGACCAAGGGCTACCAATACCAGAACGGCGTCAGCCGCATCGAATTCAACCTCGAGCGCCCGTTCTTCAAGGACGTGAGGGTGCGTCGCGCCTTTGCGCACGTCATTGATCGCAACGTCATTCTCAACACCATCAACTACGGCTACGGCGCCGCGATCCCCGGCCCGATCAATCCCAACCTCGCGAAATGGTTCGTGCCGGATCTCAAGACCTATCCGATCGATCTCGCCGCGGCCGAGAAGCTTCTCGATGAAGCAGGCTTCCCGCGCGGCGCAGACGGCATCCGTGCGCACATCAATCTCGACTTCGTGCCGAGTGGCGAAACCTATCCGCGTGGTTCGGAGTATATCCGCCAGGCGCTTGCCAAGGTGGGTATCGACGCCAAGGTCCGCAGCCAGGATTTCGCGACCTACACCAAGCGCATTTACACCGACCGCGATTTCGACTTCGCCTTCGAAGGCATGAGCAACCTGTTCGACCCGACGGTCGGCGTTCAGCGCCTCTACTGGAGCAAGAACTTCAAGCCTGGCGTCCCCTTCTCGAACGGCGCGGCCTACAGCAATCCCAAGGTCGATGAATTGCTCGAAGCCGCAGCGATCGAAGTCGATCCGGCAAAGCGTGTCGAGCAGTGGCGCGAGATCCAGCAAATCCTCGTCGACGACGTGCCCGCGATCGACATCGTCAGCCAGCCGGAACTGACGATCTACAACAAACGCATCTCCGATCACACCGTCGGCGGCGAAGGCATCGCAGGCAGCCTCGCCTTCGCCTACGTCGCAGCATCCTGACGCCAAACCAGCAGGAATATACTCATGACCATTCAACATCCCCCCGGATCGATCGTCGGCCTGCCGAAGTTTGCGGCACCCACCGACTTCCCGGAAAGCCCGCTATCCCAGGCGCTGAAACAGCCCGTTCTCCTCGGCCTCTTCTTGCCGATTCAGGCCGGGGGCTGGACGCAATCGACGCTCGAGCGATCGACCGACTGGCGCTTCGATTACAACAAGGCCTTGACGTTGAGGGCGGAAGAACTCGGCTTCGACCTCGTCTTCGCGCTGTCGCAATGGTTGCCGAAGGGCGGCTATGGCGGCGTCTTCGACGGCCAGGCGCTGGATAGCTTCGTGTCGACGGCGGCGCTGGCGGGCCTCACCAAGAAAATTATGCTCATCTCGACCATGCATGTCCTTTATGGTCCATGGCATCCGCTGCATCTGGCAAAGTTCGGCGCGACGCTCGACCATATCACCGGCGGCCGCTGGGGCATTAACGTGGTCACCGGCCATCGGGCGGTCGAGCACGAGATGTTCGGCTGGCCGCGCATCGAGCACGACAAGCGCTACGAACTGGCCGCCGAATTCCTCGAAGTCGTCCAGCGCCTCTGGAGCGACAGCGAGAACTTCTCCTTCGAAGGCGAAAGCAGCTGGAAGCTCGGCGGCGGCTTCGTCACGCCGAAGCCAAACTTCGGCCGCCCGATCCTCGTCAACGCCACCGGTTCGGATGCCGGAATTGCCTTTGCCGGTCGCTATTCGGATATCGTTTTCATCACCAGCCCGACCGGCGCCGACATCAACAGCGCACTGGAATCTCTGCCGGCGCATACGAAGCGGGTCAAGGATTCGGCAATCAGCGTCGGCCGTACTGTGCGCACGCTGCTCAATCCGATGGTGATCTGCCGGCCGACGGAGAAGGAGGCGTGGGAACTCGCCGACCGCATCGTCGCCCATGCCGACCAACGCTCGCCGCAAGGCTTCCAGTCGCTGAACTCGGACGCGCAGGCCTGGAAGGGCCGCGATCCGCAGGATCCATACCGCGCCATCGGCGGCAATATTCGCGTCATCGGCTCGCCCGAACAGGTGGTCGATCAGTTCGTCAAGCTGAAGGAGGCCGGCGTCGACGGCCTGCAGCTCAGCTTCTTCGACTTCCGCGACGATCTCGAATTCTTCGGCACCGACGTCCTGCCCCTGATGAAGCAAGCCGGACTGCGCCACTAGGAGGAACGCCATGACAAGCCCAGCTATAACAGGCAATGCCATTTCCGAAATCTGGTACACGCGCTGCCCGGTGCCGACGCCCGTCGGCCTTGCCGCGCAACTCGGCTATCTCGAGGAAAACTTCCGCAAGGACGGCGTGACGCTGAAATCGATCATCGATTCACCCGACCGCAACATCCGCCAGAGCCATTTCAACCACACGCTCGACTGGTCGTTCCGCCATGGCGGCAACGTTCCGCCGATCCGCGCGCGCTCCGAGGGACGCAAGACACGCCTCGTCGGCATCACCTGGACCGATGAATTCCAGGCGATCATCACCCTGCCGGAAACCGGCATCAAGACCACGAAGGACCTGAAGGGGCGCCGTTTCGGCATTGCCCGTCGCCCGGAAGGCATCGTCGATTTCATGCGCGCCACCGCGCTGAAGGGGCTGCTTTCGGCGCTGTCGCTTGACGGGCTGGCGCTCGACGCTGTGGAGATCATCGATATCGCGCTTTCCGATTCCGTGCTCTCGACGCAGGAAGGCCCTTCTCTCTTCGGGCTGAAGCGCAGGCAGCCCTATGGCGAGGAAGTTGCAGCCCTCATTCGCGGTGACGTCGACGCAATCTATGTGAAGGGCACGGCCGGCATCAATGTCGCCAACCTTATTGGCGCCGTTGAGGTGGCCGAGTTCGGCTTCCATCCCGATCCCAAGATCCGCATCAACTCTGGCTCGCCGCGCGTTTTGACGGTGGACGAGCTTCTGGCCGCCGATCGGCCGGATCTCGTCGCCCGCCTGCTGGAATCGATCTTCAAGGCCAGCGCATGGGCCGAAGCGCATCCCGAGGAAACGAGGCGCTTCGTCGCGCGGGAGGCCGGCGCCACCGAAGAGCAGGTTGTCGCCGCCAATGGCCTTGACATCCACAAGCACCTTGGCCTTGGCCTGCAGCCCGAACTGGTGGATGCGATCGGCCACTACAAGGACTTTCTGCGCGACTTCGGCTTCCTCGCCGCCGACTTCGACATCGCCGACTGGGTCGACCGCCGTCATATCGACAGCTTCAACAGGCGTGCCGTGGCCTGAACCGGGAGATTGAACAACCATGCTTCAGGAAAAAATCGATCCGGTGGACAAGGCACGACGGCTCGCCGTCGACTTCGCCGGACGCGCGGCGCATTACGACAAGACGGGAGATTTTCCATTCGAGAACTTCACCCGTCTCTTCGACGCCGGCCTGCTCGGACTGGTGACGGCGGCTGAGCACGGCGGCCATGGCGCCGGCCTTGCCGAGGCGCAGGCCGTCATCAGCGAGATCGCGCGCGGCGAACCTTCGACCGCGCTCGTGCTCGCCATGCACTACAATAGCCACTACAGCCTGCGCCGCTTCGCAAAGTGGCCGGACCACCTTGCCGAGCGGGTACTCACGGCCAATCGGCTTGGGCCGGCCCTGATCAATGCTGCCCAGGCCGAGCCGCGCATCGGCTCTCCCGCCCACGGCGCGCTGCCCGAGACCATCGCGCGCCGAGACGGTGACGTCTGGCGCATCAGCGGCCACAAGAGCTACGTGACAGGCATACCCGTGCTGAAATGGGTGTCGCTGCTGGCACTGACCGACGAGGAGGAGCCGCGACTGGCCTCCTTCCTCGTTCCGACCGACAGCCCCGGCCTGCAGATTGAAAAGGCATGGAATGCCGCCGGCATGCATGCGACAGCCAGCGACGATATCATCCTCGACAATGTCGCCGTTCCACTCGAAGACATCATCGAAGCCCAGCCGGCATCCGAACCGCTGCGCCGCGAAGAACATGCAACCGCCTTCTTCTTCTCGCTGATATCAGCGGTCTACCACGGCGTGGCGCTTTCCGCCCGCGACCGCGTGCTCGCCTTCGCCGCCCACCGTACGCCGGCAAGCCTCGGCGCTCCGCTATCGACGGTTCCGCGCATTCAGGATGGGCTGGGAGAGATCGAAGTCCGCCTTGCAACCAATGCCCGATTGCTGCGCTCGCTCGGCGAAGACGTCGACGCTGGCAGGGCCGTTGGAATGGACGGCATGCATGTCCGCCACGTCGTCATCGACAATGCGGTGGCGATCACCAGCCTCGCTCTCGAGCTCGCCGGAAACCCTGGCCTCAATCGTGATTTCCAGCTCGAGCGCCACCATCGAGACGCCATTACCGCCCGCTCCCATGCCCCGCAGAGCCACATGATCCGGACGATCGCCGCCCGCAACGCACTTGGTCGTCTCGCATCACGATAGCGGGACGCCGATCTCCGGTTTTACTATTTGATTTTCACAAGCGCAGGCCGACGATGAACAAAGACAGCGAATTCCTCTGGTACATACCGAACGACACGAGGCCGGGGCATCGCGGCGATTCCGTGGTTGAACATCACAACAGCCTGGCCACGTTGACGGAACACGCCAGGGCGCTCGAGGAGCATGGCTGGAAGGGTGCGCTGATCGGAACGGGTTGGGGCAGACCGGACACTTTTACCGTTGCCGCTGCACTTGCGGCACGCACGACGACGTTCGAACCGCTGATAGCGATCCGCCCGGGTTACTGGCGACCCGCGAACTTCGCCTCGGCCGCCGCCACCCTCGACCATCTCACTGGCGGGCGTGTCCGTGTCAACATCGTCTCCGGCCTCGACAATCTCTCGGCCTATGGCGACCGGGAGGGAGACCAGGCAGAGCGCTACGCTCGCACAAAGGAATTCATGCGGCTGGTGCGCAGGCTCTGGACGGAGGAAAACGTCAGCTATGACGGCGAATACTTCGGCGTCGCGGGTTCGACCGTCGTGCCGCGCATCGAGGCGCACGGCGATCGTCGCCACCCGAAGCTCTATTTCGGCGGCGCTTCCGAGGCGGCCGAGCGGGTCGCGGCCACCGAAGCGGATGTCCAGCTCTTCTGGGGAGAGCCGCTCGATGGTGTCCGCGAGCGCATCGCGCGCCTGCAGGCGCTAAGCCGGGAGCTTGATCGAGATCTGCCGCCACTCGAGTTCGGGCTCAGGATCACCACGCTGGTGCGCGACACCACCGAGCAGGCCTGGGCCGACGCCGAAGCAAAGGTGGTAGAGATGGCCAAGGGCAATGGCGCCGGCTGGAGCGATCATCGCAGGGCAGTCGCGGTCGGCCAGCAGCGACTGTTCGACCTGCATCGATCGGGAGACGTCCTCGACGACAACCTCTACACCGCCCCCGGCAAATACGGCGGTGGCGGCGCCGGCACGACCTGGCTGGTCGGCTCGGCGGCCGACGTCGCCAAGTCCCTGCGCAAGTACGCAGATCTGGGCATCACCCATTTCGTGCTCTCCGATACGCCCTACCTCGCGGAGATCAAACGCCAGGGTAACCAGTTGCTGCCGCTTCTACGCAGGTGAGCCCTAAGTGACCACTTCATTGCGGACGCTCGCGCAATCACGCAAGATCCTGCGCAACACCAGCTCGTTACGCAGGAGGCTGCCCATGCAGCAGAGGCGGGTGTGTCCTCTGCTCCCCACTTTGTATTCGGCGTACACATTGAGACCAATTGGGGGTCGAAGCGAAGATGAGATCGCATCTGCGACAAGTGAAGCACAGTGCAATATTAGCGGACGATGAATCGGGGTAAACCCCTATTTCGCCCGGTGCCGACCGGCATCCTCCCCTTATCCCCAAGGGGATTTGTCAAAGATTCGGGCTGACGGACGCGGCATGTCATAACGTCTGTGGCCACCGCTGATGGGCGTGCATGACGGTGATGATCTCAATATCTCGACTGACGCGGTACGCGATGATGTAGGGAATATCGGCCAACACCACTTCGCGGGTGCCGTTGATACGGCCGGGTCGCCCACTTGCGGGTAAGTCGGCGAGCATATCCACGGCCGTCACAATTCTGGCAATCACGCGCGCTGCCGCATCGGGATTGTCCTCCTCAAAAAGCGCCGATTTCATCAAGCCGCCGCAACGCCAGAAGCGTCCAGCGAACACGTTTCCGGCTCATGATTGGCGGGCAGACTTGACGTACTTCCCAACAACCTTCGCCACGTCTTCGGCGCTGGCGAATTCGCCGCGATCGGCCGCATCCAACCCGGCTTCGATCTCGGCAAGCTGCCACTCCTGCTGCTCAACGAAAGCCTCGATGGCCTCGGCAGCCATATAGGCGCGAGAGCGATCCAGCTTTTCCGCAATCTGATTAAGCTTGCTCGCGGTTTCATCCGAAACCCGCACGGTAAATGCAGCGGTCATGGCACCTGTCTTTCCCTGGTTCACTTTTATCGTCGGTGAACCACGATGGTTCGTCAAGGTTCTCGCCACACGTGTTTTCGGGCGATTATTAGGAATACGCGATGCCACCCTCCAGATTGAGCGGCGGCAATACATCGTTGTCGTTGAGTGGAATTTGGTTGCGGGGGCCTGATAGCACGGAGACTTGTAAAAGTGCCGGTCTTGATGGGATTCGAACAGAGATTTGCGCGTTAGATAAGAGATTACCGGTTCGGTACCTTCGTACGCGAAGGATCGACTGCGGCATACCCCCACTATTAAACACCTTCAGTCGTTTCTCACGCAAGCGCCGCCATCCGTTGGGTTCAACATGTCATTTGGCTTTTTACGTCGCGGCCGTGATCGCCAAAGCGACCTCGTTGATGCGGGTGCTAGGACTTTGGATAGACCGACGCGATAACTCGTGCTGTCGCGGCACCGGTTAAGAGGTAGGGCCTCGGCGGTGGCGATCCTCGCCCGGTTTCGATCGCCGCGCGTTCAGGCTCGACAGCATCGCTTTCGCCATCACTCAGCTTGCACTGCATCTACTGTCAGTCAGACCGTCTGGGCGATATCCCGCTCCCAGTACCAGGCAACATACATCGACTTTCGGTCATGCTTGCGGCTCTTGAGAAAACTGCGAATGGACCGGGCGTCTGCTTTTTCACAGGCAGCCCAGACGAAGGTGTCGCCACCGCAAGCAACGATCGCGGCTTTGGCCAGCTCGCAGCCATGGGATAATGCCTACGATGCAACCAGCGCGCCTTGAGCGTGCTCTCGGTCGGCACCGGCTGCTCCTCGCGGCCATCCTCCACTTCGATGATCGCCTCGATATCAGTCCCAGGCGCGGCTTCCGCGATGATGCGGGCGATCGCCGGCGGGGGCAGGATTTAATCATTACTTACGATCCCCTCGATCGTCGGCGACCGGCATGTCCGAACCGGGCAGGATCAGGGACAGCCGCTTGGCGTCGGTGAAGACTTCAGGTTATGCGCCTTGCTCTTGCTGTCGCGCTTCCGCCAGCGATGCGACGATTGCGGCGATGGAGCGAAACAGGACGAGCGGGTCGTCCTTCGAGGGCGTGAAGCCTCGGCGCTGCCAGAACTGCGCCGCTTCGTGATCGACGGCGTTGACCATCAACGCCCGCCCGCCGATCAGAGCGGCGGCCTGGACGCAACGCTCAAGAGCATGTTTCACCAGACCTGTGCCGATGCCTATCCCCGCCCATTCCGTGTCCGTGGCAAGCTGGCCGAGGAGAAGACAGGGAACCGGATCGGGCGGTTGCCCGGTGCGGATCGAGCGCGGGAGGATCGCAGGGACGACGGCGGTAGGCGCCAGGCCGTAATAGCCGACGACGCGCCCGCCCTCATGGACGACGAGAACCGCCGTGAAACCTTTCTCCTGATTGGAAAGCGCGCGCGTCTTCAGCCAATGATCGAGCGTCGGCTTGCCGCAGGAAAATTCGGAAACATCATGCGCCGCCGTAAGCGGTTCTGGAGCCGATAAGGCCACGGCTTATTGCTTCGGCTCGTAATCAACTTCCCACGGCGCGGGCCGCCTGACCAGTTCCACCATCTCCGGAACAGGAGCGACCGGTAGGGACAAGACACCCAGGAAATCGGCAAAGCCTTCAGGGCTCATGCGGATGAGCCCCTGCTCCATAACGACTTCCTCTGCGGCGCGCACGGCCGCCTCCCGCACAAAATCGGTGCGCGAGCGGCCGCGCAGGCTTGCCGCACGATCGATCATTGCAACATCTGCTTCAGGCAGACGCATCGAGATCGGATATTCCTTGCGTTCGACAGTGGCGGCCATGACATATCTCCTTTACGAGGAAAATAGCGATTTGTAGCGCCAAATGCAATACGAAACTATCAGTCTCGTTCACGGGTTCAGCGACTCTACGAGACGCTCGAGGACGATTCCGAGGAAAAGTGTATTGAAGCGGCGAACGTGATCCGTTCGCTGGTCAAGGACATCATCCTCACGCCGGTGAACGGAAAAATCGAGATCGACGTTCGCTTCGATCTAGCGGGGATCCTGACGCTTTCGGTCAAAAAGGAAAACCCCGCAGCGTGTGCAGCGGGGTCGCAAGTAAATTTGGTTGCGGGGGCAGGATTTGAACCTGCGGCCTTCAGGTTATGAGCCTGACGAGCTACCGGGCTGCTCCACCCCGCGCCAAGTGCAAAACCCTTTGGGTTTTGTCACGGTGCGTAAACTGCGAAGCAGTTTACGCTACTGCCCGAGCAAATTGCCGAAGGCGATTTGTCTCGTGTAAGGGACGCACTGCATGTTTCCGGACCCATTATAGCAGAAAGGCCGCTTTGTGGGCGGCCCTTTTGATCGGCTTGGGGCCGTTTTCGTGATGAGAAGATTATCTTTGTTTGTTGCGTTTA
>NZ_KB897856.1:0-49603 GCF_000377185.1 Rhizobium sp. 42MFCr.1 | reverse complement strand
GTTACCGAAACTGATGGCGGTATCGTCATGAGTGGGGCGGCTTCAAACTGCAGGCTGATAGGTCGTTGGCGGATTGTAGCCGCCGACATCTGGGATCGGGATTATCTCGACCTGGTCGAGCCGGCGGTGATCACCATCACGCCAGATGGCTCCGGAGAAATTGCCTTCGGTGCCATGCAAGCCAACCTCGATATCGGCTATAGCGGATCATCCGTTTCCTTCACATGGTATGGATTTGACGAGATGGACGAAGTCTCGGGCGACGGTCATGCCGAACTACTCGACGACG
Organism: Rhizobium sp. 42MFCr.1; assembly: GCF_000377185.1. Classification (NCBI taxonomy): domain Bacteria; kingdom Pseudomonadati; phylum Pseudomonadota; class Alphaproteobacteria; order Hyphomicrobiales; family Rhizobiaceae; genus Rhizobium; species Rhizobium sp. 42MFCr.1. Next base: position 49,314 of record NZ_KB897856.1, on the reverse strand, counting down.
GCTCGGTCGAGATCACGTTCGCATACCACAACGGCGACGAGGTCATCCTCAAGGCCAAACCGCAGACTTTTTCAACAGCCTGCTAGAACATGTCCCTCGAAACGGGAGCAGGCCCGAGACATAGGCGAAAGGGAAAACGGAACTCGGTAGCGGGCCCGCGCCAGGCGTCCCGGACTTGCCGCCGAACACGATATTAGCGATGCGCGACGAGTTTCGTCAGTCTGTCGTTCTCTCTCGGCCCGCTCTCCAAATCCGGTACCGGATTTCCACGTCGACGGGTGCAAACAGCACGAGGGGAAGCCTGCTGTTGTATCGCAAGAGCGGCTCGTCCGAGCTCCGCACGAACGTTTTCTTCTTGGTATTGTCCGGGCACGCCATCCGCGTACTCGCGACCGCGCCAACTCCGGTAACGACGTAGTAGTCATATCCCCAGCCATCGACCGTGCGCTTCTCCAGCTGGGAGCCAAAGGTATGTCGATTGCAATCCACCAACTCGGTTCGACCGACGATCACGCCAACCCGGCGCGCATCTTCGTCGGTACGCTTCGGCAGGAAGATAACGTGTCGTTGCTGGCCCGCTGGCGCCTCGGGAAATGCCTTCAACTCGTCCCGCGCCTGACGGGGCTCCGCCGCAGAAGCCCCACTCACCGCAAGCGACAGAAAAACCAGAACTGAAATTGAGTATTTCGCAGCTTTACCCGCCCAAAATGAAGTTGCCATTTTTCACCCTTCTACCCGCAATGGTGGTCGAGGTTGGGTTGCCGATACAGCTATCGCTTTCACGTGACGCCCGTCCAGCTTGCATACCCAGACCAAGTGCCCGTAGATTATCCAGAAAGGCCATGTTAGCGTCGGGTTGTATTTCAGCGCCTTGAGATGGAAAAAGCAATGCTTCGTTTAGGCCGGAAGTATAATCGCTTAGCGTCAACGTCGAGCTGCGGATGTGCAAACCCGGAGCTCCACAGGGTCTCAAACCACCTCGCGGATTACTCTCGCAGAAGTTTTCTGAAGACTGTCGGTTCGGCCGCGATCGTGGCAGGCCTACCAGGTCTGGCAAGCGCGCAGTCTTCGCCCCCGCAAAAGCTGATGCTGCGACAGGCTCGTCTGTTCGATGGCAAGACAACTACCCTGCGAGATTCGGTCCAAATACTGATCGAAGGCAATGTGGTGTCGTCCATTGACGCGAACGGCAATCCTCCGCCCGCTGGCGCGACCGTCATCGACTGCGCTGGCAGCGTCGTGATGCCGGGCCTGATCGATGCCCATTGGCTTCGATCTTTGCCGCGGTGCCATTGAACGTTCTTCTTGCAGGTGATCCCGGCATAATTTACGCCGCGTCGACTGCCGAAGCAGAGCGGACCCTCATGCGCGGGTTCACCACCGTGAGAGACCTGGGCGGGCCCGTCTTCACCTTCAAACAGGCAATCGACACCGGCATCATTCCGGGTCCCCGCATCTTTCCTGCGGGGGCAATGATCACCACGTCCGGGGGGCACGGCGACCTCAAGATGCCGTCGGAAATACCTGCGAGAGATGGCCAACTCAGTGTCGGCGAATTGCTCGGCGCCTCGGCGATCGTCGATGACATCGGCTCCCTGAAGCGGCGCGTCCGTGAGCAACTCCTGCAGGGCGCGTCCCATATCAAACTGGTGGGCGGCGGCGGTGTCTCCTCGCCTCGCAGCCCTCTCGACATGACGACGTTCAGTGAAGATGAGATCCGGGCCGCCGTCGAGGTGGCCAGGGATTGGAACACCTATGTCACGATCCACGGTTACGCTCCCCATACCGTGCAGCGCGCTATCGCGGGGGGCGTCGCCTGCGTCGAGCACGCCCATTTGATGGATGAGGACACGGCAAGAATGTTCGCGGACAAGAACGTCTGGCTGAGCACCCAGCCGTTTCTGAGCATGGAAGACGCCGCGTCGCAAACGGGTCCGGGTGTCGAGCGCGTCAAGCAGCTGTTTGCCGGCACGCCGAAGGTGTACGACTACGCCAAGAAGTACGGCATCAAGCTTGCCTGGGGATCGGACATCCTCTTCTCTCCGCAGCTGACTCCACGCCAAAGCATCATGCTGACCCATGTGTCCAACTGGTTCAGCAATGCCGACGCGCTGAAGATGGCAACCTCGGTTAATGCCGAGCTGCTCGCTCTTTCAAATTTGCGAACACCCTATGCGGAAACTCGGGGTTATCGAAGAAGGGGCACTCGCAGATGTGCTGGTATGGAACGGAAATCCGCTTGACGATCTTCGATTGATCGAAGCGCCGGAAAAGAATTTGTCCGTCATCGTCAAGGATGGCCGCGTCCACAAGAACCTACTGTAATCACGCCACATCGGCGGCGGAGAGTTTGCGGGTATCACTCGCCTCCGTTCTAGGCCGCTTTGCGCCGCCACAAGCAGACATCGTACCATTTATGTATGCAGGTCACTCGCGTAGCTATTGCTACGCCCGATTTCGGGGCCGGCTCGCTCGCTCTGGAAAAAATGAGTTACAGAGGTGCAGCATAATTTGGATCTTGCTTGGTGTACTCTGCAATTCGCTATCAAGGCCATCCCTATGCTTTTGCACTCGCTTAGCGGCGTCCTCCGGAGACTTTCCAATCTCAATGAGGTCATTCTTTCCTTTTTCGTACAGGCAGTTCGCCTCTGAGGGATGAAAGGCTTCGGCGTCCGAAAAACCTGTTTTCCTGTAGGCTTCGGCCAGCTTCACATGGACGCCCGCGCAATAGAAGAATTGATATTTGGCAAAACGACGCTTGTGTTCTTGCGCGGCCGAGACGGCTGGCAAGATAATTAGAAATACTGCAAGCAACCGAAATTTCGCATCGCCTCTCGACGCGCAAAAGTGGAACGGCCCGACGCGGCCGAGACCAGATGTCAACGCCCACTGCGCGAATTTGTCGCTTGAACCTTAACTTTCGGTTGCGATTGAGGCGTGGCTTTTGTCTGATGCAAGTGGCGCGTTTGATGGCCGCAAAGGGCCGAAAGGCGATGCCGATACGGACATCCCCCTCGTGCTAAAAGGGGACGTGGTTGAAACCTCGCACTCCACCCGATTGCATCGTGAACATAGCGAGTGGTGCCGCGGCGTGATAGGTGTTGGACTTGGATCAAGCCCAGCATTCACCTGAACTCCTAGCAAAGGACAAATGCCATGGGAGACCAGAGGCGCCCGCTCCAACCAGGGGAATACGCTCCTGCCTTCGCACTTCCGTCGGCAAATCAAAAAGGAACGGTCTCACTCTCGAGCCTCCACGGTCAACCTTTTCTGATCGCCTTCTTCCGCGGGTTGCACTGCCCGTTCTGCCGGCGTCAGGTGGGGCAACTCGGTAGTCTACAGCCTGCCCTGCGCGCCGCGGGGGTGGAAACAGTTGCCGTGATCAACACGCCGGTAGAGCGCGCCCGCATATATTTCGAGCACCGGCCGACGCCGGCCGTACTCCTATGTGACGAGGATTGCTCCACGCACCGGGCCTTCGGCGTGCCGCACGGTGAGTTCCTGCCCGAGGGCAGCGGCGAGAAACCAGTATGGCCCTATCGGGCGAGCATGGAGCAATTCGAGGCCGCTCGCATTAACCCGACGGGTGAATTGCCGGAAGCGTTACACCCGATGGCGGCCAACGCCTTACTCAACGCCCAAGACGACTTCGAGCTTACTGACGTCGATCATGCCATCTTCTCAAGCCACCCCACACAGCTTGTCGGGCACTTCCTCATCGACGGCGATGGCATCGTTCGCTGGGTGCAAATTGAAGCGCGCGACGGGCCTGACGGCCTCTGCATCTTTCCAAACGCTGCGGAAATGCTTGCCGCTGCCAGCAGCCTCCGACGCTGAAGACGTTGCATCTCCGATATTCGTCAAGCGTGTACCACCTCCGCTTATGGCCAGGATTAAAGCGCAAACAACCGCAACGGGCTGTCAGTTAGAGGTCAATCGGATCAAACTTGCCATTTGCCTTCTGAGGTCTCAGCGGTGACATGAAGTGGGTCTGGAGACATCGCCTCAATGAGCGACAAAGGAAACATGGTCCCCATTCGACTTGCTGGCCCATTTGTCTCCATGCCACTTCCTCGTCCGGCGTCTAAGAAAGCGTCATTTCCTTTCGGAACGGCTAGCACTGAGCAAGGGTGTTCTCACAGGGCCGACGGCGGTCATCGGCAGGCGACCGCTTCGCGCCGCTAGCGGACTCCTCATGGTCGCAAGGCAAGCTCGCAGAGGTGACTGCGGACCCATTTCACCTCCTCTGAGGCGGTGCGGCGGAAGTGCCTTTTGAAGTCGCGGCTGAATTGGGCTGGGCTGAGGTAACCAACCGACAGCGCGGCCTCTGCGATCGTTTTTTCCTGGCGCGCCATGATCAGCCTTGCTTCGTGAAGCCGCATCGCTTTGACGAATTGCATCGGGCTGCTGCCTGTCAGCGCCTTGAAATGTGCGTGATAGGAGGGAACGCTCATGCCCGCTTCCTGTGCGAGCGCAGTCACTGAAATCTGCGCGCCGTAGGTTTCGCGCAATCGGGCGAGGCTTTGCACGATTTTGCCGGAGGTGCCTTTCTGCTGTAGCGCCGCAATCATCTGTGCGCCCTGCGGGCCGACGAGGATGCGATAGTGCAACTCGCGCAGGATGCCTGCGCCCAGAACCACAATCTCCATGGGATCGTTGAGCACTCGCAACAGGCGTAGCACGACATCCTCGATGTCGGGCTCCATTCTGCTGGACATAAGACTTCTCGCCGCGGTGCCTGTCGGTCCGGAACGCCGTGCCTCGACGTCCGAGGCGATCTCGGCCGCGAGCTGCGTGTCGAATTCGAGATAGACCGCAAGCAGGGGGCATTCTGCGCTGGCGACGGATTCCATCCGGAACGGAACCGGGACCGAGACCGCCAGATAATGCTCCTCGTCGTAGAGATAGACCTCGCCTTCAAGCATTCCCTGCTTGCGACCCTGCAGCACGAAAACCGCACCAGGCTTGTAGAGGACGGGTATGTCGTGGAGGACCTCTTCGGTCCTGAGGATGCGGATGCCGTGAAGCCCCGTCGGATTGTAGCCGTGACGCGGGGCGAGGCGTCCGGCCAGTTCCACAAGCTCCCGGCGCCTTGATGGCGCACCCTTCGCATTTATAGGATTTGGCAAGACATTCATAGTTTCCGCAATCGATGAACCTGTAGGGAAAGATTATCAGTCAAATGAATATCACCAATCAAGAAGAGATTGTCCACCATGTCACAGAAGACTTTCTTCATCACAGGCGCGAATTCCGGGTTCGGCCTGGCAGTCGCGACGGCAGCCAGCGAACAGGGACATACCGTCATTGGCACCGTACGCTCCGAAGCCTCGCAAGCAAGGCTTGCGGAACGCCTGCCGGCGGTCCGTTCCGTCCTTTGCGACGTGACCGAATTCGACAGGATACCGGACGTCGTCGAGCAGGCTGAGAAAGACCACGGCCCGGTCGACGTCCTGATCAACAATGCCGGTTACGGTCACGAAGGGCTCCTCGAGGAGTCGCCGCTCGACGAAATGCGTCGTCAGTTCGACGTGAACGTCTTCGGCGCTGTTGCTGTTGCCAAGGCTTTCCTGCCGCGGTTTCGCGAGAGGCGCCGCGGGTTCATCGTCAATGTCACGTCGATGGGCGGCATGATCACCATGCCCGGCATCGCCTATTACTGCGGCAGCAAGTTCGCGCTTCAGGGAATATCGGAGGTGATGCGTGCGGAAATGGCGCCGTTCGGTGTCCACATCACCGCACTCTGCCCCGGCTCGTGCCGGACCGACTGGGCCGGCCGCTCGATGGTAAGGACTGAGCGGTCCATCGACAACTACGACGCGCTGTTCGATCCGATCCGAGAAGCGCGGCAAGCAAAAAGCGGCAAGCAGCTTGGCGATCCCAACAAACTCGCGGCAGCCGTGCTTAGCCTCATCGGGTCTGCCAATCCTCCACCGCAACTCCTGCTTGGAAGCGATGCGCTCAAACTCGTGTCTGACAGGATCGAGCGCCTGCAGCAGGAGATTGAGGCTTGGAAATCCGTCACGGTCTCGACCGACGGGTAATAGCGCAATGACAAAGGTGGCCGCGGTTCGGATTTCCGATCACGCGGTCTGCCGCTCTCCTCATACTGAGGAGCGTTTCGAGCCGTAAGCAGTCGTTGTTGGCACTCGTTGCGTGTTGCCGAGAACAAGGCGCGGCAAGAGAATCGGAAGATCGCCACGTGCTTTAGGGCATTGGCAGGCTGCCTATTTCGTCTTCCTGGACACCACCCCCACAGCCGGCGCTACCAGCGCGAATTCCTTCATCTCGTCGGGAGACAGGTAGTAGAGCCTGTCGGGGGGCGTTTCCATGGCGTGGATCCAGAGGTCCGGCTTGATTCCCATGTCGTCGAGATGTCGGGTGATATCGGCGGTGGTGCGTTGGGCTTCGGACATGGCGAGATCAGGCGACAGCTTCTCCCTGGTGGCGTTGAAGACCTGATGTACGCCGATGACAGCATCCTTGTCGGCCGTACGGACGACGCCGCCGGCCATGACGATCGGGCAGGAGGAAACACAAAGCGCGCCGCTGGCGACGCTGGTCGCGATCTTGCGTTCGCGGATAACCGTGGAGATGGCGATCGCGTCGCCAATCGATCCGCCTGGCGAATCGAGCGCGACTGTTTTGACGTACTCGCCACGGGCCCGGATTTCGGCGTCAAAGCGTGCGGCCGCGCCGGGTTCGATCGTGCCCTGCGCAAGGAGCACGCCGTCCGCCCGCAGTTCGAAGCGGATCGGCCTCATCAGGACCTCGGGGTCCGCGGTGATCTCGACAGGTGCGTTTTGGGGTTTGCCCTGCGTGAGAGCCGGCGGAAGCATGGGCAGGGCACCCGGCGTAAGTGGATCGGAGGCCGGACTGTTGGGACTGGCGGAGCTGATCTCATGCCAGTCTATCACCACGAAGACGGCGGCTGCGGCGAGGAGAGCGTGGAAGGCATGCCGCATCAGCGTGCCGTCATCGGCGGAGAGCACGTAGTCCTTCAACCTTTGCCCCGCCGTTTCCAGTCTCATGCCGGCGGTCCTTTGCGTGGTCCTTTGCCTGACAGGTCGAAGCTTGCGACATTCGACTGGTCCGCCGCTTCACTGCGCTCTGCAGCATCCATGGCGGCCTCGACGTCGGCACCCTGCTGCTGGATCTCACGCCTCACTTCCAGCGCCTGCAACAGTTCGGCTGCGGTAATCCGTTCGGCGAAGGGCAGGCGCTGCTCCTGCTGGCGCAGCGTCGAGTGGACGATCGACAGCATGAAGATCAGCACCGCCGGCAAGATATCGATCGAGATGGCGCCGGCCCAGCTGGGGATGAAGTCGCCGGCGTAGCGCAGCACCGCTTCGGCCGAGGAGAGTGGAACGAACCGCCGTTCGGACACCGGCTTGCGCTCGAGGATCTGGTCGGCTGCCTGTGAGAGCACCTTCGATTGCGCCGCGACGGAGGATCGGATCGTTTCCATCACCTGGTCTTGCCGGGTGACAAGATCCGCCTCGCGTCCATCCGCCACCGGAGCGATGAAGCCGAGCGACAGGTCTTCCGCCGCGCGCTTGACCGACGGCGCGATCGAGGTCTGCTCCAGCGAGGTGATGACGCCGGAAAGCCCGACGACTTCGGCAGCGAACTGATCGGCGCGCGGATTGATCGCGCCCGGCGCCGACACCAGCGTCCGCATCGTCTCGAGATGCTTGCGGCCCGCGTCGAAGAGCGTCGTCACCCGTTCGCGCGAGGCGTTGATGCCGTTTTCGAGCTCGGTCAGCTGCGAGGCCATCTGCGACAGGAGCTGCACGACGCTGCCGGCCCCGGTCGTACCGGTCAGCGCGCCGGTCTCGCGTTCCTGGTCGGCGAGGCGCTGGAACCGTTCCTGCGTGCGCTGGATGTCGGGCAGCAGGCTCTGGGCAGCGAGGGCGTTCTGATGCGCCTGGTCGAGATCGGCCGTGTAGTCTTCCAGCGTTTCGGCCAGATGCTGTTCGAGCGCCGCGGAACCCGCCAGCGCGGCCGCGTTGAGCCAGCTCGACATGGCGATGATCATCGCGCAGCCGAGCGCCATGACACCAAGCATGGCCGTCCGCCCGCCTGTACTGGTCACGTGCGGATAAAAACGGGCCATGTAGGTCCAGAAGGCGTAGATCGCCACCGAGACGGCGCTGGAATAGATGAGCGCCGCGAAGAACACGGCGGTTGCCGATCCGTCGAGGATGCTCCGCACGCCGAGATAGGTGTAGACGCCGGAGGCGAGCGCCAGGATCGCGAACGCGAACCGGGTCATGGTCTCGACGGATTCGATGCCTTCCTGCAAGCGATGCGACGTGCCGAGCGCCATGGTCTCCTCCGGGCCAATGCATGCCTTCCGAAAGCGCATATCCGTTCGAGGCAAGGACATGCACATGAACAAAGACCTAAGGCAGGTCGCGTAAGTCTTTGTTCACGCGATCGGCCTTAGCTCCTTAAGAAACCAATATAATACCGGCAAAAGCAAGGCTTGGCATCAGGCCGAAGCCTGACGCCGTCAAGCCTTATTCGGCGGGCGTGCTGTCGGCCGACGGCGCACGCAACGACTTTTCGGAGATGTCGATCATCGGTGTGAAGCCTGCCGCCGGCATGCGGACTTCGTCGCGTTCCTCGAGGGCGGCGGTGGGGACCACGACGCCCGGCCGTTCGCTGCGTGCGACTTCGAGCTGGCCAGTCAGGATGGCGCGCTCGGCGCGCAACTGCCGGATCTCCGACTTGGCAATCTCCAGGCTGGTGCGCAGCTGGCCGATTTCGTAGCGATCGGAATCCATGCGCGTATCGATGTCGCGGCGCAGCGCATCGGCATCCCGGTCGCGGCGCACGCGCAGGCTCTCCGCCTCACGCAGCTTCAGCGTCAGCTCGTTGGTCTGCGTGGCGAGTTCGCGGCGGGCGGACTCGCTCTCGGCGCCGGTCGTGCGTGCGCGCTGCAGTTCCTCGGCAAGGCGCTCCGAGCGGGAGAGGGCGGTGACGAGTTCCGATTTGACGCGCTTGAGATCGGCGCGGGCTGCCTGCAGTTCCTCATCCGTCATCTTGTTGCGGCCGTTTGCCGTGACGAGCAGCTTCTCCACGAGTTCGGCCTTGGAGCCGATCGCCTCGTGCTTCGTCGTCAGGTGGGCGATCTCGAGCGCCGAGGAGGCCTGCAGAGTCTCGTGCTCGACTTCGAGCCGCTTGTGGCGCTCCTCGAAGAGGGCGAGGTCCTGCTTCAGGCTCGCAACGGCCATCTGCAGGTTGCGCACCTGGGCTTCCTGTTCGATGAGGCGGGATTTCAGATGGCTGCGTTCCTCGTTGAGACGGGCCATTTCGCGCGCCTGGGTGCCGTTTTCGCGGCGCGAGGTTTCGATGAGCAGCTGGTGCGCCATCGTCTCGTTGTCGAGCTTTTCGCGGGTGGCCGAGAGTTCGCGGCTGCGCTGGTCGAGCTCCGTCTGGGCGCGCTTTAGGAGTGTCGAGGCTTCATCGAACTGGATGGCGCGATCCGTCAGTTCACGTTCGGCATCGAGCAGCCGGTTTTCGATGATCGTGAATTCTTCGCGCGTGACCTGATGCACGCTCTGAAGCTTTGTCAGCTCGTCGCGGAAGGCGTCGATCCCGGAGCGAAGCTGCGCGTTGTCGGCGTAAAAAGCCTTGTTCTCGGCAGTCAGGCGAAGATTGTCCTGGTCCGCCTTTTGACGCGCATGGCTTTCGTAGTCGAGAAGCGAGCTGATGCGCGCGCATTCGGCGCGGAGCGCACCGGTCTCGTTCAGCGACTGGCTGTGAGTGCCGAGCAGCGAGGAAACGCGCTCCTGTAGCGATGTGAGGCTCGACAGCAGGTCTTCCGACGTCCGCTGGTTTTCCTCCAGTGCCGAACCGAAAGCAGCGAAATCGTTGACGTCAGGGATAGCATAGCGCAGCGGCTCTTCGGCGGCCGGGCGTTGATCCGTTATCGAAGCGGGTCGGTATCCTGTTGTCGACAGCGACTTGCCGCCGTCTTCTGCGCGACGAAAAAAACTCATGACCATGACTTATGCCCCAAAAGTACCTGTCAAAACGCCGGCGAAATATGGATTTCAGCTAATTAAGCGACCGATCGAAAATTGCCTTGATTCCGTACACGCATGCTGTGCGTGCATCTAGAAACGGCGGCGCGGTCGCTGTCAAAATACGCAAGATGACAATCAACAGGTTTGAGGGGCTGACCTGTGACATTCGCGCAACAGCCGCCTGGCGACCTTATTCCTCAGGGAGAATCCGCATGCCGTCCGTCTCAAGCTCGCTACCGAGTTCGACACTTTTCGTCTGCTTGTCGTAGACGCAAAAGTAGCTAACGAAGCCGTTCGCGCCCTTCGGTTTGCCGGTTACAAGGGCGATGCCGTAGTGCTCGCTGCCGAACGGATCGACGACTGCATGTGGAAACTCGATCGAGGCGCGCGCCGCCTGTTTGCACTTGGCTTCAACCTCGGACGCGAACTCCTGCCAGGCGTCGCCTGAGGAGGCGCGGGCGGTTCCCGCCGCAGCGATTGCCATGGCAAGTATGCAAAAGCGGATTTTATTCCTCTGCATCTGAAAAGCCCGTCTTCCAGTTGTTGTAAAACTCGCCCATGATCAGCGATTTAGGGCTGCAAAGCCAAGTGCTTGGCGAAGGCAATTTTTCCTCTCTGCCCATCTTTTTTGATATTTCGCAGGTTGCCTCTCCATGCTTGCGCTCCTATGTTCCGCCTCACCTGCCGATTACGCAAACTATTGCCAAGAGGAGACCCACAATGGCTTTCGAATTGCCCGAACTTCCCTATGACTACGAAGCGCTTCAGCCCTTCATGTCGAAGGAGACCCTGGAATTCCATCACGACAAGCACCACAAGGCTTACGTCGACAACGGCAACAAGCTCGCGGCAGAGGCAGGCCTTTCCGATCTCTCCCTCGAAGACGTCGTGAAGAAGTCGTTCGGTACCAATGCCGGCCTCTTCAACAATGCTGCCCAGCACTATAACCACGTCCACTTCTGGAAGTGGATGAAGAAGGGCGGCGGCGGCAACAAGCTGCCGAGCAAGCTCGAAGCTGCCATCAATTCCGACCTCGGCGGCTACGACAAGTTCAAGGCTGATTTCATCGCTGCCGGCACGACCCAGTTCGGCTCGGGCTGGGCATGGGTTTCCGTCAAGAATGGCAAGCTCGAAATCTCCAAGACCCCGAACGGCGAAAACCCGCTCGTTCACGGCGCGACCCCGATCCTCGGCGTCGACGTATGGGAACACTCCTATTACATCGACTACCGCAACGCGCGTCCGAAGTACCTGGAAGCTTTCGTCGATAGCCTGATCAACTGGGACTACGTCCTGGAGCGCTACGAAGCCGCAGCGAAGTAATCGGCTCGCACAAAAAAAGATGTCAGCACCCGGCGCCTCGAAACGCCGGGTGTTTTTGTTTTCGATGACTGTCACAAGCTTGTCATGCCGCGCGCCTAAAGCGCTGACATGACATCCTTTTCCGATCTTCCCATTCTCCGTTTCGGCGTCGTCGCAGATCCGCAATATGCGGCGAGGGAGCCGCATGTCGGAATGAACCGCCACTATGCCAGAAGCCTTGCCAAGCTCTCCGCGGTGGTCGAGGTTTTCAATGGCGAGGAACTGAGCTTCGTCATCACGCTCGGCGACATCATCGATCGGGACTTCGAGAGCTTCGACGACATCCTCCCCGTCTACGACCGCCTGAGACACGAAAATTTCTTCCTGCTCGGCAATCATGATTTTTCCGTCGCAGCCGATCGGTTGGCCGATGTCGCCGCCCGCGTCGGTCTGGCATCGACTTACTACAGCTTCGCCAGGCAGGGGTGGCGGTTCATCGTTCTCGATGGCAACGAGGTCAGCACCTTTGCGCCGCCGGAAGGGCATCCCTATCGGGACATAGCCGCCCGTCGGCTCGCCGAGCTTAGGGCAGCCGGCGCCATCAACGCGCAGGAGTGGAACGCCATGCCGAGCGACGAGCAGGTCGCCTGGCTTTCCGACCAGATTAACAAAGCCCGTGCTGCAGGCGAGCGGGTTATCGTCATGAACCATTACCCCGTCTATCCGCCGAACGCGCACGACAGCTGGGACCGCGAGCGCATCATCACTCTTCTGACGGCGCACGAACATGTCGCGGCCTATTTCAGCGGCCACAACCACGCCGGCAATTTCGGCACGCTCGAGGGATGCCATTTCCTCAATTTCAAGGGAATGGTCGATACCGAGACCGAGAATACCTTGGCTATCGTGGAAATCTGGGCCGATCGCATCGAAGTTCACGGTTTCGGCCGTGAGGACAGCCGGACGCTGAAGCTCCGCTAGGCTGCCGCCAATCGTTGCCTGGATAGGGCCGGCAAAGGGTGCCGCCTTCAACCCATCGGTAGGGCTTGCTGCACCTGCTGTGCTATCTCGCTTCGATCCATCGCGCCCAAAAGGCCGTCCTTTGTGTCGCAGCCATCTTGGAAAAGATCGAAGAGCGTTGAGGCTGCTCGGCAGCCTTCGAGGCTATTCGGGTCTTTCTTGTGCAGGTAGCACCACTCCGAAAGAGCCTCGAACACGACATTGATGTCATCTGTAAAGGAGATCACGTTTGATAGGTCTGTCATTTCATTCGATGCTCCGCTCAGGCAGAAGCACGAAACTCCCAAGCGGCCGTTGCCAACAGATGCCGACCGATCATGGATAATACTGCCTGCGACGCAGCATGGCTATTAATTAAGACATAGCGGGCCTCCACCAAACGCGCTGGCCTCAGAAGTCCGGGGGAATTGATCTGATCTCTCGCAGATAATGTGCGATTGGCGCCAGTTCGACGACGCTAGGCATGCTTTGGACGATGTCCTCCGGTTGGCACCACGGATAGGGGAGCGATGTGATCCAATCCATGACCGCTCCCAAATGATCCGCCGAAATGATCTCCATCCGATCGATGCTAATGACTAGCCTTTGGACAAGACCTTGGATGTCGGAAAAGTACCAATCGTAGCGGCCGCAGCCAATTCGGATGTCTCCGTTATTCTTCGCCGACATGCCGACGAGCCAATGGCATGGAAAATGGCGTCGATTGGCGTCTGTGGGGCGAGCCAGGCAGAAAGTATAGACATTTTCGAAGTCGTTCGCGAAACGCCGGCAGAGAATCTGTTCGATCTCAGGCAGGCCCTTGGCTGAACTTGGAAAGGAGATGGCGTCGGTCTTGACCACCATCTCCAGCGCAATATCCTCGGCGAAGGCGTGGCGCATCAGGAACGGCCGGTTCCCGTCTTTCGCATGGAAGTACGCACTGACGGCTTCGAACGGACTTGGCATGGCGTAACCTCCGCAATAGACCCGCATCACCCTATCCTATTTTGCTGTTACGGTGGGCGACGGAGGCGCGGTCGTGGTCGTGATAACAATCCCGTCGCCCATTCAATCCGAAGCGGACTTTTTGGAGGCTGGACTTTAGCGTCTGGCTTTCCATTTCCCTTCGATCGAAACCCATCGAAACGTGCCTCGGCCATTGAAGATTGCGACCTACAACGTCAACGGCGTGAACGGACGCCTCGAGATCCTTCTTCGCTGGCTGAAGGAGGACAAGCCCGACGTCGTATGCCTGCAGGAACTGAAGACGGAAGACGCCCGGTTTCCACGCGGTGCGCTCGAGCGGGCCGGCTACGGCGCAATCTGGCACGGACAAAAGAGCTGGAACGGCGTCGCGGTCCTATCCAGGGGCTCGACGCCGATACTGACGCGGCGCGGTCTTCGGAGCGATCCTGATGACACGCACAGCCGCTACATTGAGGCAGCCATCGACGGCATCCTTGTCGGGTGCCTCTATCTTCCGAATGGAAATCCGGCCCCTGGCCCGAAGTTCGATTACAAGCTCCGTTGGTTCCGACGGCTGCACGAATATGCAGCCGAATTGCGCGACCTCGAAATTCCGGCCGTTTTGGCTGGTGACTTCAACGTCATGCCGACGGAAATCGACGTCTACAAGCCGGAGCGCTGGCTGGATGACGCCTTGTTCCGGCCGGAGGTTCGCAAGGCCTATGCCGATCTGGTCGCACAAGGCTGGACCGACGCCGTAAGGCACCTGCATCCGAACGAGCGCATCTATACCTTCTGGAAGTACTGGCGAAACTCCTTCGAACGCGACGCTGGTCTCCGGATCGACCATTTCCTGCTCAGCCCGATGATCGCCCCATGGCTCAAGTCTGCGAGCGTGCGCAGGAAGCCCAGGAGCTGGGAACATACGAGCGACCATGCGCCAGTGATGATCGAGCTTGAGGTTCCCAAGCGCGAAGACGACGCGTGAACACGAGCGATGAAACTGGAAGGAACGCAAGATGGATGCCGACCTCGATACGATGTCGCGGAACGAATTGATCACGGAGGCGAAGCGCCTCCGCGACGCGATCAGAAAACACCGCGACGCCACAGGTCACGACCTCTGTTGGCATCATCCTCAGCTCTGGGAAATGCTGCCGGAAAAGCTCAATTCCGACATCGCGGTGCCTCCCTGGCCGAAGTTCCTCCGAGGTTGCGTCCGCTATCGTGAGAGTTTGGATCGGCAGAAGCCCGACGCACCGGTCCTGGACGAAGAGTTCAAAACCTGATTCGCGCCAACTTCACCGACGGTGAAACTCGGGCGGAAGCGGAGAGCACTGGCGTGCACCTTTCATCCACTCAGGTGGTTGCAGTGGCTGGCGTGTTCATCCACTCGCTCGTCCAGAGCTGCCGCAACCGGTCGCCTTCGCCTCGGAAATAGGCGTCTGCCGCTTCGCAATGCTCCACACGATCGCTGCGAAAATTGCGGATTGCCTGACGCAGCTCACACCAGGCGACAATGTTGGCGGTCTGCGAGTAATAGATGAGGGCGATCGGCTGGATCCTGCGCTCCGTCGTGCGGCCGAGTTCGTCGCGGTAGTAAAGTTGCAGTTTCTGTTCGTCGCGGATGGCGCGACGAACCAGACCAAGATCGAGCCCGACAGGAGATTGGGCAACCGATCCCCAGGCGTAGAGCGCTTTTCGTTCCATCGCCTGGCGCAGCGGCGCAGGTACGGCGCCTGTTATCTTCTGGTTGACGCCCTTGGCCGCCTGCTTGAGTTCCTCGTCGCCGGTTCGATCGAGCAAAGCCAGCGACAAGACGATGGCCTCCATTTCCTCGACCGAGAACATCAGCGGCGGCAGGTCGAAGCCCGGCCGCATGATGTAGCCGATGCCCCGGCCGCCCTCGATCGGAACCCGCATCGCCTGCAAGGCGGCGATGTCGCGATAGATCGAGCGCACGGTCACCTCAAGCGTCTCCGCCATGGCCGCGGCCGTCATCGGTCTGGTCGCCAATCGCAGGATCTGGATGATCTCGAAAAGCCGTGAGGCCTTGCGCATTTTTCGCCTCCGTTGGTCCAGGCTCCTGACAATACACTGTCAGTTGGGCAGTCGTATAGCTTTCCCTATCGAATTGAAAATCAACACGGTCTTGGAAATCGACCTTGAATTGGATAGCGGGTAACTGACATGACTTACAGCGAAAATCTCTGGCTCTACTTCACCCTTCTCTTCGGCATCATCATTGTCCCGGGGATGGACATGCTGTTCGTGCTGGCCAACTCCCTGAGCGGCGGCAGGCGCACGGGCATTGCTGCGACCGCCGGCATCGTGGCGGGCGGGGCGGTGCATTCGCTCTATGGCGCTATCGGTGTCGGTGTGCTCGCCGTCCTCCTGCCGACCCTGTTCAACCCGCTGCTCTTTGCCGGCGCCGCTTACATGGCCTGGATCGGCTTCACGCTGATTCGCAGTTCGATCACCGTGGAGACCGTCGGGGCGGGCGGTCTGGGCTCGGGCTGGCGGGCATTCCGCCAGGGCGCGGCGACCTGCCTGATGAATCCCAAGGCCTATCTCTTCATGATCGCCGTCTACCCGCAATTCCTGAAGCCGATCTATGGACCGATCTGGGCGCAGGGCCTGGTCATGGGCTTTATGACGATGGCGACCCAAGCGGCTGTCTATGGCACTCTAGCGCTGACAGCGGCGCGAAGCCGCACTTTGCTGGTGTCCAATCCCAAGGCGACGATCCTCGTCGGACGGGTCGCAGGCGCCCTTCTGATCGCCGTCTCAATACTGACGGCATGGCATGGCTGGCGCGTGTCCGTATGAGGAGGGCGCCGCCACCTGACGGTCCATCTTTCCTGATGTCTCACCCACTTGTTACTTTTTTGGTCTGAAAAATTTGCAATGATGCCGCCCGTCCAGCGAAGCCGGGGCTTTGAGGACCTTTGGTAATCAAACAGGAGTGCAGACATGAGACTGAAAGCTATAACCGCGGCAGTGCTCATCGCCGGTCTGGGGGTGATAGGCGTTGCGATTGCAGCGGAGGACGGCACGCACGAAGCACGTTCTGCGCTGATGAAGAAGGTCGGGGGCGCGGCAGGGGCAATGACAGCGATCGCCAAGGGCGAGAAGCCTTATGATGCGGAAGCGGTGAAGGCTGCCCTGATGACGATCTCGGAAACGGCAAAGGTTTTCCCGGATCAATTCAAGCCAGGCACCGAAACCGGGGATAAGGCAGCAAGTCCGAAGATCTGGGAAGATCACGAGGATTTCAAGGCTCGTGCGGCGAAGCTTTCAGCGGATGCAGACAAGGTTCTCGCCCAGCTTCCGACCGACGCAGCCGGAGTCGGCGGCGCTCTGAAGACGCTTGGCGGCAACTGCGGCGGCTGTCATGAGAAATTCCGCATAAAGACCGAATAGCGATCCAGGCATTTTGCTCGAACGATCCGTGCCAGCCTTGCCGCCGGTGCGGATCGTTTTATGTTTTCCGCAAAGCGGTTGGCAACAGGAGCGGTGAATGATCCGCAGGTTCGTCCGGTATTTGCTCTGTCTCGTCGGTGTATTCGTCATTGGCGGGGCGGTCTTCTATTTCATCACCGCGCCCAACGCGCTCCCCGAAAGCCACTGGGCCAACCTCGGCGATCCCGACCTGAAGAACGGCGAGATGGTCTTCTGGACGGGTGGCTGCGTCAGTTGCCACGCCGCGCCGGGATCAGAGGGCGATGCCAAGCTCACCTTGTCGGGCGGCCTGGCGTTGAAGAGCCCCTTTGGCACATTCCACGTGCCCAACATCTCGCCCGATGAGAAGGCGGGTATCGGGACATGGACGCTGGCGCAGTTCGGCAATGCGATGAAGCGTGGCGTCTCGCCGAACGGACAGCATCTCTATCCGGCCTTTCCCTACAATTCCTATGCCCGGATCAGCGACAAGGACATCAACGATCTCTTCGGCTATCTGAAGACGCTGCCGAATAGCGGGAACGTCGCCCCGCCGCACGACTTGCCTTTCCCTTATAACATCCGGCTGGCATTGGGCGGCTGGAAGTTCCTCTATTTCAACGACGAGCCGCGCGTCGTGCTCGCGGCCAATGTCGACGACAAGGTCAAGCGCGGCCAGTATCTGGTCGAAGGCGCCGGCCACTGCGGCGAATGCCACACGCCGCGCGATCGGCTTGGCGGCTTCGTGGCAAACACCTGGCTGTCGGGAGCACCGAATCCGGAAGGCCGGGGCCGCATCCCTAACATTACGCCAGGCTCGAAGACCGTCGGCGCATGGAGCCAGGACGATATCGCCAACTATCTGGAAACCGGCTTCACGCCCGACTTCGATACGGCAGGCGGCTCGATGGCGGAGGTGCAGCGCAACCTCGCTCGTCTGCCGAAGCCGGAGCTCGAGGCGATCGCAGCTTACCTGAAGGCGGTTCCGAGCCATTAATATTAGCGATATCTCAAAAATGCCGCATTGCAGCACTCCACTCGGCTCCACGCACTGGAATGCCCTGTGGCGAACCCCGGTTCGCTTTCCGAACGACGCCCAAGAACGTCTTCCGAAAGGACAGCCGCATGCATGTTACGTCGGTCAACTCTGCGGATGATCTCGAAACTGTTGCCCGCAAGGGCGGCAAATTGCGGCGCATGGTCGCCCGGTTGCCGACCTACATGGCCGACATCCGCGAAAATCCTGCCTGGCTGCCGATGTTCCTGCTGGCGCGCACCGTCCCGGCGCGCAAGGTGCATTGGCTGACCGCGCGGCGCAGCAATGGTGCGATCGAGAATCTGCCGACGCTCTTCAAGGGCGTGAATCATGCAGATGCCGTCGCGGCGCTGCGGCGCGACGGGATATTTCCGAACCTGAGCCTACCCGAGGCGATCACCCGTGAAATCGCCAGCTTTGCAGGCGCGACCCCATGCTTTGGAAATTTCGATCGCAAGATCGAGTTCCTGGCGTCCGATCGCCGAGCCGTGGAGCAGCAATGGGGGCGGCCGATCCTGAGCGGCCACCATTTCGAGCGAGCGCTTGATTGCCCAGCCGTTCGTGCTGTCCAGCGCGATCCGGTTCTGTCGGAGATTGCGCGCTGCTATCTCGGTGCGCAGGCCCGGCTGATCACCACCCGCACCTGGTGGAGTTTTCCGACGAGAGCAAGCGAAGCCGACCGCAGCCTGGCATCGCTCGACAAGTATCACTTCGATCTCGATGACTGGCGGATGCTGAAGTTCTTTTTCTATCTCGTCGATGTCGACGAGGGCACCGGTCCGCATGTCTATGTCAGGGGCAGCCACAACAAGCGGCGCCTCAAGCACCAGTTGACCCTTCTGGTCGGCCACCCCGCGCACGAGATCCTCGAATTCTACGGCAAGGAGAGCGTGATGACGCTGACCGGCGCGGCCGGCTTCGGCTTCGCCGAGGATCCCTTCGGTTTTCATATGGGCACGGTTGCCAAGACGAAGCCGCGTCTGATGATGGAGGTGGGCTTCGGTGTTTCCAAGCCCTCACGCCGCCGCTTCCACGGTGAGCCGGTCCTTCGATAAGACAAGCGGCGCGTCGGCCTAGGCCGCCTTCGGCTGGTGCTCGGCGCCGAACATCAGGACATATTGGTCGAGGTCGTCGCCTGCGTGGCCGAGGGCGCGGTAGATTTCAGCAGCAAAGGTCATCGGTGCCGATCCCGGCGCCGTCACCAGCTTTCCGGCGCGCACTGCCTGCGGGCTGTCCTTGTAGTGCGCCTGGCCGGCATAGCCCGGCGCGCTGGCGATGAAGTCGGCGGCGTTGCTGGTATGGTCGGTCGCATTCAATGCTCCGGCGCGCGCAAGCGCCAGAGTCGCGCCGCAGATTCCCGCCACGAGCTTGCCATGCGTAGTGAAGTCGTCGATCACAGGCTTCAGATCGGGTGCCTTTTCCGTTTCCCAGATCGTGCCCCCACACAGCACCAGCCCGTCGAAGGCATTGGCATGCAGGTTTTCCGCGACGGTGTCGGACGCAACGCGCATGCCGCCCATCGAGCGCACCTCAGCGCCGTCGGGCGTTGCGATCACCACGTCGAAGCCGAAATAGGAGCGCGCGGAGGCCGTCAGTTGGGCGACCTCCCAGTCGGCGAATCCATCGGTGAGGACGATTGCAAGTCGGGTCATCCGTTTCTCCTTGCAGGCTGTCCGGGGCGGTCAATGCCGCTCATGCCAAAGCTTGCATATAGCGCATGCCGGTGACCGGGCGAGGCACGAAGTCCATATTCTCGTAGAAGCGATGGGCCTGTACATTGCCGGTGGCGGCGCTGACTGAGAGGTAGCCGCAGCCTGCACTGCGGGCCGTGTCGCGGGCGCGGTTGACGAGATGCTGACCGACGCCATGGCCGCGATGGCCGTCCCGCACGAAGAGATGATGCAGATCCATGCCGCGAGCACCGTCCTGCGCCCTGTAGAGCGGCACAAGAATGGCGTAGCCGATCAGGCCTTCATCGCTTTCGGCAACCAGGGCGCTGATCCATGGCACCGGACCGAACAGGTCACGCTCGAGCTGCTCCGGGCTCGAGGCGGCCGGATCGCCGTGGTGCTTGGCGAGCAGGCCGATCATTTCGTTGAGTTCGGGCAGGTCACGCGGCTTGGCGGCGCGGATATTGATCACCGGCGGGCGGATCAATGAGATTTCGGTGTCTTCGATTTCAAGCATGGTCTTCGCGTCCTTGTGTGGTGTTCTGCCGTCAGGACGCTGCCGATACAACAAAGCCGCCTGACGGCGGCTTGTTGACAATATGATCTGTCCGGCCGCCCCTTACAGGTACAGCCAAAAATACGAGCTGGTGATGTGCGCGTTCTTGATCATGTGTTGATAGATCATCCAGAACGCGGTGTTTGTCAATGGGTTTTGTGAGCTCGCGCTTGGAAGCGAACAGCGTCGCCTGACGCAGCCGTCCGATCGCTCAGTCACCGACATCGAGAGCCAGATCGGCAAGTGTCATGCCGATCTGTACGCCGCCGCTGATCGCTCTTGGCGCCGAAATCGCGAGGCCGTTGATGTCGCTTTTCATCTCAGGGATATTTGTATATAGGGTACCCCCCTATGCTAAATGGATAAGCTTATGTCCCACACCACGCACCAGAAGAAGAAGCTGCTGGCTCGCGTCAGCCGTCTGAAAGGCCAACTGGAAGCCGTCGAGCGCGCGCTGGAGGCGGAGCGACCCTGCGGGGAGATCTTGCAGCTGCTTGCCTCGATCCGCGGCGCCCTGAACGGCCTGACCGGTGAAGTGCTGGACGACCACCTTCACGAGCATGTCCTGCATGCCGCCGATGAGAAGGCCCGGATGGAGGCCGTCGAGGAAATATCCGAAGTTCTGCGAACCTACATTCGCTGAGACAACCGACATGAGGAGCGTGCGATGGCCGCACAGACCCAAACACTTGAGCACGACCACGTTTTCCTGGGTGCCGACCACGACCGCAACGCCCGGCGCGTTTGGTTCGTCATTGCGCTCACCGCCGTCATGATGGTGGTCGAGATCGGCGCCGGAACCTACTACGGCTCCATGGCGCTGGTCGCCGATGGCTGGCACATGTCGACCCACGCGAGTGCGCTGCTGATCTCGGCGGTTGCCTATCTCTATGCCCGCCGTCAGGCGCACAATCCGCGCTTCACCTTCGGCACCGGCAAGCTCGGCGATCTCGCGGGCTTTGCCAGCGCCATCATTTTGATGCTGATTGCGCTCCTGATGGCCTGGGAGAGCTTCCTGCGCATCACCCATCCCGTGCAGATCAGTTTCGCCCAGGCGATCGGCGTCGCTGTCGTCGGTCTGCTGGTCAATCTGGCGAGCGCCTGGCTCCTGAAGGACGACCATCATGGCCACAGCCATGGCCATTCCCACCATCACGAGCATCACCATCACGGCGATCATGCCCACCATGGCGACCATGCACATTCCGCACATGCCTCGGACAACAACATGCGCGCCGCCTACGTCCATGTCATCGCGGATGCGCTGACCTCGGTACTTGCCATCGCCGCACTGCTGTTCGGCAGCCTCTACGGTTGGCTCTGGCTTGATCCGCTGATGGGCATCGTCGGGGGCCTTATCATCGCCCAGTGGTCGTGGGGCCTGATGCGGTCGTCCGGCCGCGTGCTGCTCGATGTCGTGCCGCAGGAGGCAGATCTACAGGACGAGATCCGTTCGGCGCTGGAAACGGGCGGCGAGCGGATCACCGATCTCCATGTCTGGCAGGTCGGTCCCGGCCACCACGCCGCGATCGTCGCTCTGGTGACCCCACAGGCGGAAAGTCCTGCCTTCTACAAGGCAAAGCTCGGACCCGTTGCCGGCCTCTCGCATGTCACCGTCGAGGTCACGCAGTCCGCAGCCGCTTGACGCGACTCATCGGGGCCACAATCAGTCTCTAGCCAAGTGTTCGTTGATTTGAGGCAGAGGAATTTTCATGCGTGGCTTTTCGATCCGTCGCCGGACCCTTCTCGGTTCGGCATTGCTTTCACCTGCCTTGCTCCTGCCGCGCGTTGCGTGGTCGGAAAACAGCGACGATGAAATCAACCGGCGGATGGACGCGCTCGAAAAGGCGATCGGCGGTCGCATCGGCGTGTCGGCGATCGACACGGAGACCAACATCTCCTTCGGTTACCGCGAGACCGAGCGCTTCCCCCTCTGCAGCACCTTCAAGGTCCTGGCTGCGGGGTTGGTGCTGGCGCGTGTCGACAAGGGACAGGAAAATCTCGAGCGGCGCGTCGTCTACGAGCAGGACAAGCTCGTCACCTATTCGCCGGAAACGGAAAAGCACGTCGGCGGCGAGGGCATGAGCATCGGCGAACTCTGCGAGGCGGCGATCACACTGAGCGATAACACGGCAGGCAACCTGCTACTGGAGAGCTTCGGCGGACCGGCCGAGTTGACCAAATGGCTGCGCACGCTCGGCGATCGATCGACGCGGCTCGACCGCTGGGAAACGGCGCTCAACGAAGCCAAGGACGGCGACCCGCAGGATACGACCACTCCGGACGCGATGGTCGACACACTCGGTAACCTGACGCTGGGCTCGGCCCTGTCGGAACCGTCGCGTGACAAGCTGGTGGCGTGGATGGTGGCGAACACGACAGGCGGCGCGCGGCTGCGCGCCGGCCTGCCGGACACGTGGAAGATCGGCGACAAGACGGGCACCGGAAACAACGGCAGCGCTGCCGATATCGCCGTCGTCTGGCCGCCCGGTCACGGTGCGATCCTGGTCGCGGCTTACCTGACGCAGGCCAAGGCGCCGGTCTCCGAGATCAACCCTGTCTTCGCCGAGGTCGGAAAGATCGTGGCCGATATGGTCGGATAGCGCTTTCCTCTCAAAGAGATGCTACGGAAACGTGAATCTCCGTCGCATCGATCTGAGTCAGTTTGTGAAGGCTTCATCGCCGAACTGAAGCGTTGTGCCAGGCAGGTTTCGTGAAATGTGGCGCCACTGGTCCTTTGGCAACTCAACATGACCGCTTTGCGCCGAAAGCAGCCGCCCTGTTGTCGCCTATCGCCATACTCACGCGATCGTTGCGAGCAGATCCTCCACCGAGGCAACGCGGACGAAGGACTGCGCCGCCGGGGCAAGATCAGGGTCCAGAGTAACCAATGCGTCCGCCTGGAGCTGCGCGACGGCGATGTATTCGGCACAATAGGTATTCGTCCATTCGAGTTTGCTGGCGATGTTCCACGCGTACCGCTGCAACACGCGGTCGCCGAGCAGTCGAATTCTCAGACCGCGAAGATAGTCCAGCTGATCGTCAGCTTCCCTCAGCAATGCGCGGAGAATGGCGCGGCAGTCCTGCCCGGAGCTTGTGTCGGCGGGCTTGGATGGCCGGGACAAGTGGCGGCCATCCAATGGGTCTCGAGGCGTCAGGGCAGGGCGTAGCCGATCACATAGTCACCGGCCTTGGTGCCGACCGAGCCATGTCCGCCGGCGACGATGACGACGAACTGGTTGTTGTCGCTGGTCGTATAGGTCATCGGCGTCGCCTGGCCGCCGGCCGGCAGACGGGCCTGCCATAGTTGTTGGCCGTTGGTGACATCGTAGGCTCGCAGGTAGTTGTCGACGGCAGCCCCGAGGAAGGCGACCCCGCCCTTGGTTAGCATCGGGCCACCGATGCCGGGTACGCCGACCTTGAACGGCAGCGGCAGCGGCGTCATGTCGTGCACGGTGCCGTTCTTCAGCTTGTAGGCGATCTTGCCGGTGAGAAGATCGACGCCGGCGACGTAGCCCCATGGCGGCGCCTGGCAGGGGACCTTGAGCGGTCCGAGGAACGGTCCCATGAATACCCCGTAGGGTGCGCCGTCGTTGCGGTTGAGGCCCTGTTCGCTCCCTTTCTCATCCTGCCCCTTCGGCGGGATGTCGGAGGCGGGAACCAGCCGCGAGGTGAAGGCAAGATAGGTCGGCATGCCGAACATGATCTGCCGCTCCGGGTCGACAGCAACGCTGCCCCAATTGAAGGTGCCGAAATTGCCGGGGTAGATGATCGAGCCCACGAGCGAAGGCGGCGTATATCGCCCTTCATATTTGTATCGGTGGAAATCGATGCGGCAGGCGAGCTGGTCGAGCAGAGTCACCCCCCACATGTCGTTCTCCTGCAGCGGCGGCGGCGAGAAGGTGAGGTCGGAGATCGGCTGCATCGGCGACGTATGATCCTCAGGGATGGCACCTGATGGCGCGGGGATTTCCTTGAAGGGAATGATCGGCTCACCGGTACGACGGTCAAGCACGTAGATGTCGCCCTGCTTGGTCGGGCCTACCAGCGCCGGCACGACGGTCCCCTCGGGCTTCTTCATGTCGAAGAGCACCGGCTGGGCCGGCACGTCCATGTCCCAGAGATCGTGATGGACGAACTGTTGAACCCATTTCAGCTGCCCGGTGTTGATGTCGAGCGCGACGATCGAGGAAGAGAATTTCTCGACGTTCTCGCTTCTGTTCATACCGAGCTGGTCCGGCACCTGGTTGCCGAGCGGGATGTAGACCATGCCGAGCCCGTCATCGACGCTGAAGACCGACCAGCTGTTCGGAGAGTTGGTCGTATAGGTCCGGCCTTGGGGCAGGGGGGTTGTCACATCGGGATTGCCGGAGTCCCAGTTCCAGATCAGAGCACCTGAATTGATGTCGAATGCGCGGATGACGCCGGACTGCTCGTGCGTCGAATAGTTGTCGTTGACGGCCCCGCCGATGATTAGCTTGCCGGCGACCGCGACCGGCGGCGAGGTCGAATAGTAGTAGCCGGCCGGATTGTACTTCATGCCCTGCTCAAGATGCAGCACACCCTGATCCGCAAAGCTCGTGCAGACCTTTCCGTCGAGCGCATCGAGAGCGATCAGCCGCGCATCCGAGGTCGGCAGGTAGACCCGATCGACGCAGGGCTGGCCGGCGGCCGTCGCCGTATCGTGGTAATAGGTGACGCCGCGGCAGGTCTGGTGCTGCCTGTCAGGGTTCATGCCGGAATTGGCGTCGTATTTCCATTTTTCCTTGCCGGTCGTCGCGTCGAGCGCGATCGCCCAGTTATGCGGCGTGCAGAGGTAGAGCGTGTCGCCCACTTTGAGAGGTGTCACCTGGTAGGTCGTTTCGCCGACATCATCGGGTCGCTTCACGTCACCGGTCTGATAACGCCAGACCTCCTTGAGATCCTTGACGTTGCTAACATTGATCTGGTCGAGCGGCGAGTAGCGCTGGCCGAATGGGGTGCGGCCATACTGGTGCCATTCGCCGTCCTGAACGGTGCCGCCGAATGTCGTCGTGCCGGAAGCCTCGGTCGGCAGGTTGCCGTGCAGGTCATGCCGGTCCGTCGTCATCGAGAAGCTCGCAACGGCGATGGCGATCAGCACCGGAATGGTAAGCGGCCAGTGGCTGGCCCCGTAGGACGTCCCGGTCGGACTCTGGAAGCCGAGGGGCCGACGGATCCAGGGCGTCAGCAGCCACAGTCCGAGCAGGATGATCAGACCGCCGCGCGGACCGAGTTGCCACCAATCGAAACCGACCTCCCAGATCGCCCAGACAAGCGCAACGATGATCAGAGCCGCGTGGACCCACAGGGCGGCTGCACGACGCAGCAGAAGCAGGACGGCGGTGATGAGAAACATCGCACCGGCGAAGAGGTAAAAGAAGCTGCCGCCAAGGATGATGAGCCAAAGCCCGCCGCCGACCAGGGCAAGGCCGAGGAGCATAAAAAGAACGGAGGTAATGACGATTACTACCATTATGGGGAACTCCCGCTGAGGCCGGGTGCGGTCAGGCGCGAAAAATGCCTTCTAATCAGCGAGATAGAGCGGTCGCAATGGGCGTCAACTGCGACCATAGGTGTCAGAGGGGATAGGTTTGCATCCGATCACGTGCCGCAGAAGGTCTGCAGCACACGTTCTTCCGGCTTCGGCGGCTCCATGTAGGCCGCAAAGTCCGGTTGGTCGTCATACGGCTTGGCGAGAACGGCAAGCAACGCCTCGAACAGCGAAAAGTCGGCATCCTCGACGGCGGCGTTGATCGCCTGCTCGATGCGGTGGTTGCGCGGAATGAAGGCGGGATTGACAGAGCGCATGGCCGCCCTGCGCTCGGCCTCGGTCCGGCCCTCGTCACGGGTCAGGCGGTCGCGCCAGCGGGCAAGCCATTCGCGCGCCCCATCCGGTTCCCGGAAAGCCGAGAGGAACAGTGCCTCGCCATCTCCTGGACCGACGGCGTCGGAAAGGCGGCGGAAGGCGAGGGTAAGGTCGGCCTGGCTTGCCTGCATCGCGGCAAGCAGCGATTGAATAAGGTCCAGATCGCCGTCTTCGACGGTCGATAGGCCGATCTTCTCGCGCATGCCGCGCAGCCAGTGGATCTGGAAGCGCTCGCCATATTGCTGGATCACGCTGTTGGCTAGCTCGACGGCCTTTTCCGCATCCGCATCAAAGAGCGGCAACAGGGTTTCGCCAAGCCGTGCCAGGTTCCATTGGCCGATGCCGGGTTGATTGGCATAGGCATAGCGGCCGCCCTGGTCGATCGAGGAAAAGACCGTGCCGGGATGGTATTCGTCCATGAAGGCGCAGGGGCCGAAATCGATCGTCTCGCCCGAAATGGTCATGTTGTCGGTATTCATGACGCCGTGGATGAAGCCGATATGCAGCCACCTGGCGATCAAGGCCGCCTGCCGCTCGCAGACGGTCTCGTAGAGCGCGAGGTAGGGATTGTCCCTGTCCTTGAGTTCCGGATAGTGCCGGTCGATCACATAATCGGCCAGCGCCCGAACGCCGTCGGTATCGCCCCGCGCGGTGAAGAACTGGAACGTGCCGACGCGAATGTGGCTTGCGGCAACACGGGTAAACACTGCACCTGGCAGAATGTTCTCGCGATAAACGGGCTGCCCGGTCGAAACGGCGGCCAGCGCGCGGGTTGCCGGGACGCCGAGCGCATGCATCGCTTCGCTGACGATATATTCCCGAAGCACCGGGCCGAGCGCGGCACGGCCATCGCCGCGGCGGGAATAGGCGGTCTGGCCCGCACCCTTCAGCTGGATGTCCCAGCGCTGGCCGTTTCGGTCGATCACCTCGCCAAGCAGGATCGCCCGCCCGTCGCCGAGCAATGGCACGAAGGAGCCGAACTGGTGCCCTGCATAGGCCATCGCCAGCGGATCGGCGCCTTCAGTCACGAGGTTGCCCGAAAAGATCGCCGCGCCGTCGCGCTTCAGCGCCTCGACATCGAGGCCGAGTTCTTCCGCAAGCGGTTCGTTCAGCTTGATCAGCCACGGCTCGGCGGCCTGCGAGGGCGCCTGGCGCGTAAAGAATTGCTGTGGCAACCGCGCATAGCTGTTGTCGAAGGCGAAGGGCCGCGAAGGGGATGCATTCTGAGCAAGGGTCATATGCTTTAGGTAGGGCTCCGGCGCGCATGACGCAAGCCGGGAGCCCTTGCTCCGAGCTTGCGGCTGGTCGTGCGGCGCTTCAGTAGCCAGCCATTCCCGGATGGCACGGCTGCCTTTCCATATAAGCATAACGACGCCACATTTGCGGGCGTATACAAGGATCTCTAATCCCCTTTTGGCATCACGCCATACCATACCGCGGCCATCGCTTCCGCGCCGGCCACGCCATTGCGAGTGATCCCTGACGATGTCGGATCAGATCTATCAGGCGGCTGCCGTCGGGCGCGCCAAGCCCAATTTCCGCGTGATAGCGATGATCGTGGCGAGCGCCATGTTTATGGAGCAGCTCGACGCCACCGTTCTGGCGACGGCGCTGCCGACCATGGCACGCGATTTCGGCGTCAGCGCCCCGTCGATGAGCATCGCGCTGACTTCCTACCTTCTCAGCCTGGCGATTTTCATTCCGGCAAGCGGCCTGATTGCCGATCGCTTCGGCTCGCGCACCGTTTTCCGCTCGGCGATCGCCGTCTTCGTGACAGGCTCCATCTTCTGCGCGCTGTCGCCCAATCTCCTCTGTCTCGTGCTGGCGCGACTGCTGCAGGGCCTTGGCGGCGCGATGATGCTGCCGGTCGGGCGCCTCGTGCTGCTCCGCAGCGTCTCCCGCAAGGACATGGTCAACGCCATGTCGTGGCTGCTGGTGCCGGCGCTGATCGGCCCGATCCTCGGCCCTCCGGTTGGCGGCCTGATCGTCACCTATCTCGACTGGCGCTGGATCTTCTACATCAACGTGCCAATCGGCATCATCGGCTTCACCCTGGTCTCGATCTTCATCGAGGACTTCAAGGGCGAGGCGAAGCGCCCGTTCGATTCGGTTGGTTTCATTCTCTCCGGTATTGCGCTCGGCTCGCTGTTGTTCGGTTTTGAAAGCTCGAGCCGTCCGGGCGAGGGTGCGTTCTCGCTGTTCCTCATCGCGGTCGGTCTGCTCTTCGGCGTAGCCTATCTCAAGCATGCCCGCCGCCACCCGGCGCCGATCATGGATTTTTCGCTGATGAAGGTGTCGAGCTTCGGCACGTCGGTCATTGCCGGTTCGCTGACCCGTATCACGCAGGGCGCGCAGCCCTTCCTGCTGCCGCTCTATTTCCAGCTCGGTTTCGGACTGTCGGCGGCCAAGGCCGGCCAGCTCGTCACCGCAGCGGCCCTCGGCTCGATGGCGATGAAGGCCGTCGCACCCAGCGTACTGCGCCGTTTCGGCTTCCGCAACAGCCTGGTCGCGAACGGCATCATTGCCACCTGCGGCTATGCCCTCTGCGCCGCCTTCCGGCCCGACTGGCCGCTGGGGCTGATCTTCGCGATCCTCGTCATGTGCGGCTTCTTCATGTCGTTCCAGTTCACGGCCTACAACACGGTGGCCTACGATGAGATCGACCGCGATCGCATGAGCTCGGCCACCAGCTTCTACACGACGTTCCAGCAGCTGATGCTGTCGCTCGGCATCTGCGTCGGCGCGCTGGCGCTCCACACGTCGATGACGGTCAACGGCAGCGAGACGCCGGAGCTCCACGATTTCTCCGCCGCCTTCCTTTTCGTCACCGCGATCTCGATCACGGCGACCTTCTGGAACCTGCGCTTTTCGCGCAGCGCCGGCGCCGACATCAGCGGTCATAACGCCGGCAAGGCTGCGCACACCGCAGAACACTGACCGCGACGCGGCAGAGAACTGACCGTCACGCGGCACTCGGAAGCGCCGGCAGGCAAGCCTCGCAGATCGCGGCAACATGCCGGTGATCGGTGCCGCAGCAGCCGCCGACGATCCTGATTTGCGGCATTCTCTGCATCAGATCCCTGTACCGCTGCCCGAGATCGACCGGATCGCCGGCATCCAGCGTTTCGCTGTCGTCCAGTTCGGCATGGCTCATGCGCGAGGCATTCGCCCGCAGCCCATGAATGCGTTTTGTCCATCCCGCGCGATGATCCAGCGCCTCGGCAAAATGCGTCGGATGCGCGCAATTGATCATGTAATAGGCCACCGAACCGCCCGTCGCCGCATCCGTCGTCTCGATTACCTCCTGCATGCTGCGCCCGGTCACCAGCTTGCCGTCGGTCTCGACCGTGAAGGAGATAACGCAGGGCATATCCCGGGCCGAGGCCGCCCGGGCGATACCGATTGCCTCGTCGATGTTGTTCAGCGTGACGGCGGAGATCATGTCCGCATCGCTCTCGGCAAAGCTGCCGATCTGGACGCTGTGATAATCCTCGGCTTCGGCCGCGTTCATCCGGCCGGCCTTGTACCCATCGCCGCGTGGCCCCATCGCGCCGCTGAGCACGATCGGCCGCCCCGGCTCCTCGTGCCGCTCGCGCAATCCCGCAAGCAGGGCAATGCTTTGAACGTTTGCGTCATGCAGCGCCTCCGACGTGTAACCCAGCTTTTCCGCCCAATCGGGGCTCGCCCTCCATGTCGGGCTGTCGAGAATGAAGCCGGCGCCATGCTTGCGGGCGATGTCGAGGTAACGGCGATAGTAGGCGCGCAACCGGTCGCGGCCTTCTTCTGAAGCCATCATCACGAAGGATGCGAAGTGCGGCAGCTGCAGCCCGTCATGAAAGATGAAGGTCGTTTCCATGCCGCCGTCGGTGACGAATGCGCCGCCCTTGAGTTGCGGCAGGCTGTGTCTGTACTTGGCCATGACAATCCCTCTATGTGCAAGCAATTCTCACGAACAAGTTCTCCGCTTCCGGGCTGCGAAACTAGACGACTTGCGGTATAGTTGGGCATCGCATGATGTTTGCCTTTGATTTCAGCCGCTTCCGCGGGGCGGATGACAAAAGGCCTCCATATAGACCAGAGCTGGCGGGCAAAAACCGTACCGGCGGTACAGGGAATTTGATGCGCAAGGGCGAGGAGACCAGAACCCGCATCCTGGATGTGGCCGAAACTGCCGTCCTGCAGAAGGGCTTCGGCGGCACCTCGATCGAAGAGCTGATCGCCGAGACCGGCATCACCAAGAGCGGCTTCTTCTACCACTTCCGGGACAAGAACGCGCTCGCCAAGGCGCTGCTCGAGCGGTACATCGAAAACGACGAACGAATCTACGACGAGATATTCACCCGCGCCCGCGAGCTGACCGAAGATCCGCTGCAATCCTTCATGCTCGGTCTAAAGCTGCTTGCCGAACTGCTGTCCGACCTGCCGAACGGCCATCCGGGCTGCCTCGTGGCCACGGTCTGCTACTATGAACGCCTGTTCGACCGCGACATCCAGGAAACCAACAAACAGGCGGTGCTCGCCTGGCGACGGCGGTTCCGCGGCATGTTCGAGGAGATCATGGTAGTCTACACGCCGCGCGAACCGATCGAGATCGACCAACTGGCCGACATGGTTTCGACGGTGCTCGAGGGCGGCATCGTCCTGTCGAAGGCCTTGAAGGAACCGCAGGGGCTCGCCGACCAGGTTCTCGTGCTGCGCAGCTTCGTGAAGCTGCTGTTTCAGCCGCAGATCGTTCGCCAGTGATCCGGCCTAGCGGTCGTCTTCCATGGCAGCCGCCATCTCGGCGAGCTTGCGCACGGTATTGAGATTGCGCGCCGTTCCTGGTTTCAAGGCCGGCAGCTTGAGCTTCGATTTGCCGGAGCCAACAGGGAAGTGGACATAGATTTCGCGCCCGGCGAGAACGGCCTCTTCGCCATCGGGGGCCACCATCTTGTCCAGCGCATCATCAGGCGCCGCTTCCGGTAGGAAGCTTACCAGGAGATAGTTGGGCTTGGCATCGGGGAAGGGCGCGTTGGCGGCAATCGCTTCCAACTCCTTGCGGCTGCGCAGCATCACGCCGGGCTTCCTGCCGAGCAGCTTTCCCAGCGCGTCGTCCAGCTTCTGCTCGACCTCGACCTCTGCTGCATCGGCGCGAAACAGCACGTTGCCGCTCTGGATGTAGGTCTTCACGTCGCTGAAGCCGAGCTCTTCGCAGACCGCCTTCAGCTCCGCCATGGGCAGCTTGCCCGTGCCGCCGACATTGATCGCCCTCAGGAGCGCCACATAGACCGTCACGGGCTCCTCCAGCCGATTATATCTTGCCCGCGACCTTGATCGCGAAAGCATATTCGAAGGCGATCTCCTCGAGGCGCTGGAAGCGTCCCGAAGCGCCGCCATGGCCGGCATCCATGTTGGTCTTCAACAGGATCGGTGCCGAGCCGGTGGTCTTTTCGCGCAGCCGCGCCGCCCACTTTGCCGGCTCCCAATAGGTGACGCGCGGGTCGGTGAGGCCGCCGAGCGCCAGGATCGGCGGATAGGCCTTGGCGCCGACATTGTCGTAGGGCGAATAGGCGGCGATCTGCTCGTAGTCTTCCTTGCTCTCGATCGGGTTGCCCCATTCCGGCCATTCCGGCGGGGTCAGCGGTAGCGTGTCGTCGAGCATGGTGTTCAGCACGTCGACGAAGGGAACGGCGGCGATCAGGCCGGCGAACTTTTCCGGCGCCATGTTGGCAACGGCGCCCATCAGCATGCCACCGGCCGAGCCGCCCTCGGCGATGATGTTGGCATAGGAGGTGAACTTCTCCTGATTCAGATAGTCAGCGGCGGCAATGAAGTCCTTGAAGGTGTTGGTCTTCTTTTCCATCTTGCCGTCTTCGTACCAGGCAAAGCCCTTGTCCTTGCCGCCGCGGATATGGGCGATGGCATAGACGAAGCCGCGATCGGCGAGCGACAGGCAGTTGGTGTTGAAGCCGGCCGGAATGGTGATGCCGTAGGCGCCGTAGCCGTAGAGCAGGCAGGGTGCCGAACCGTCGAGCGGCGTGTCCTTGCGATAGAGCAGGGTGACGGGCACCTGTTCGCCATCCCAGGCGGGCGCGAACACGCGGCGGGTGACGTAATCGTCCGGATTGTGGCCCGAGGGCACCTCCTGGGTCTTCAACAGCGTGCGCTCGCGCGTCACCATGTTGTAGTCGTATAGCTGCGACGGCGTCGTCATCGAGGAATAGGAGAAGCGGATGACGTCGGTGTCGTATTCCGCGGCCCCCTGCAGCCCGAGCGAATAGGCCTCTTCGGCAAAGGCGATCGCGTGTTCCTCGCCGGTGCGACGGTCACGGATGATTATCTGCGGCAGGCCATCCTTGCGCTCCAACCAGAGCAGGTGGCGGGCATAGGCCATGTGGCTGATGATCAAGGTTCCGGGCTTGTGCGGCACGACCTCGCGCCAGTTCGCCTTGCCCGGGTTTTCAACCGGCGCTTCCATGATCTTGAAATCCTTGGCGTCGCCGTCATTGGTCAGGATGTAGAAGACGTCGCCGCCTTCCGTCATCGAATATTCGATGCCTTCCTCGCGCTCGGCGACCAGCTTCGGCTCGGCCGTCAGGTCCTTGGTGGACAGCAGGCGGTATTCCGAGGTCTCGTGATCGTGGATGTCGATGTAGATGAAGTCGTCGAGCAGCGAACCGCCGACGCCCATGAAAAAACCCGCATCCTTTTCCTCATAAACCAGCCGGTCTTCAGATTGAGGCGTGCCAAGAATGTGGTGAAACACCTTCGACGGGCGGTGGTTCTCATCGAGCGCAGAATAGAAGAAGCTCTTGCCATCGGGCACCCAGACGCCGCCGCCGCCGGTGTTCCCGATCACGTCGGCCAGGTCCTCGCCAGTCGCAAGGTCACGCACGCGCAGCGTATAGAACTCAGAACCCTTGTCGTCGTAACCCCAGATGCCGCGGCTGTGGTCGGTCGAGTGATCGAGGCCGGCGAGCCTGAAATAGGCCTTGCCCGCGGCCTCCTTGTCGCCGTCGAGCAGAACGGTGCGGATAGCCTCGTCCTTGACGGCGCCGTTACGCGGAATCCGGAAATAGCGAGGCTGTTCGCCGCCGGTCACGAAGAAGGTACCGTAGGCGTAGTCGCCGTCCTTCATCGGCACGGAGCTGTCGTCTTCCTTGATGCGGCCGCGCATCTCCGAAAACAGCGTCTTCTGCAGCACCTTTGTGTCTTCCATGGCCGCGTTCATGTAGACGTTTTCGGCTTCCAGATGTTGGCGGATCGCGGGATCGAGGATCGCGGGATCCTTGAACATCGCCTGCCAGTTGTCGGCGCGCAGCCAGGCATAGTCGTCGGTGCGGGTGATGCCGTGGCGCGTATCGGAGATCGGCTTCTTGGCGGCGACGGGTGGGTTCGGCAAGTTCTTGAAGACGGTCAAGGAAAGCTCCGGAAACGTGATGTCAGGTGGGCAAGAGATAGAGAGGCGGATGCCTGGGATCAAGCGCCCAAGACGGACCTGTGGCAAAACCGAAGGAATGCTCACGTTGCCTTGATGTCACCACATTGTTTAAGAAAGTCCGCTATGCCACCCGGAATTCGCCCCTCGTACGACCGTCAAACCACGGTTCTCCACAGGCGATTCCGGAATGAGAATGCAAAGGAATCCCACCGTAATGCCAAAACGTCTCGTGTTGCTTCTGTCCGCATTTAGCCTTGCTTTTCCAGCCTTCGCAGTCGATCCCGCCATCAAGAAGCAACTCGAAAAGCTCGATCCCGCGACCCGCCTCGAACAGAGCTGTGACACGGAGGCGATGAGCCGAATCAACAAGGACGAGACCGGCTACAAGCCCGACAAGGTCATCGCCTACACGTTCAAGGATCCCGTTCCGAGCGACGACAGGCTGGAGGCGCCAGGCGCGGTCTTCCGCAGCAAGGGCGACTGGTATCATCTCTCCTACACCTGCATCACCGGCCCGCAGCACAT
Organism: Rhizobium sp. 42MFCr.1; assembly: GCF_000377185.1. Taxonomy (NCBI): domain Bacteria; kingdom Pseudomonadati; phylum Pseudomonadota; class Alphaproteobacteria; order Hyphomicrobiales; family Rhizobiaceae; genus Rhizobium; species Rhizobium sp. 42MFCr.1. The sequence continues at coordinate 15,478 of NZ_KB897856.1, read as the reverse complement.
CAATGTCCGCGATCTGCAATACAAGATTGGCGAAAAGGTCCCGCGCGAGAAGTGGGAAAAATATTACCTCTATGATTGATCGCGGCGCGCGCCGTGAGTTGCCTTTCTGAAGCCTTAGTCCTCAGGCATCAGAATTGCCGCTGAAGCCGGCGGCGAATCGCAGCAGCGACCGCAGGCGGCATCAAACCACATGGCGCCTGACCGCGATGTGCATTATGCAGCGCTTGAACCACGAACGGCTTCTCTTTGGCATGAATCGTATTCTTCTCGTTTCGGCGTTGCTGATCGCATCCGCCTCGATTGTGTCCGCTGCCGCTCCTCCGCCGGAGGAAGCGCCGGTCGTCACCGCGCCCTCGAAGGTCGTGCAGGCCCCCAAGATGGCAGCAGGGCCGAAGCTGGTTGAGCCGCATCTGCGCATTGCCCGGTCGGGCATCAAGGGTCACGCGCGGGTGGCGCTGACCTTTGACGCTTGCATGGGTCAGGCCGACGACCGCATCCTCTCGGTGCTGGTCCAGGAGCGCATTCCCGCGACCATTTTCGTCACTGCGCGCTGGCTGAAGCACAATCCGCAGGCGCTGCAGGTCTTCCTTGAGAATCCCGATCTGTTCGAACTCGAGAACCACGGTCAGAATCACGTTCCAGCCGTCGACAAGCCGGTCTCGATCTATGGCATCGCGTCCGCGGGCTCGCCCGAGGCCGTGCGGCAGGAAGTGCAGGGCGGTGCCGATGCGATGCTCGCAGCCGGTATTGCCCCGCCGCACTGGTTCCGCGGCTCGACCGCCAAATACGACCTCTCCGCCATCGCCCAGATTCGCGACATGGGGTACCGCATCGCCGGTTACTCGGTGAATGGAGACGGCGGCTCGCTGCTCGGCGCCGTTGTCACGGAAAAGCGCATTGCATCGGCCAAAGACGGCGACGTCGTGATCTCCCACATCAACCAGCCGACCCACGCCGCCGGCGAGGGCGTCGCCAAGGCGATCGTCGATCTCATGGCCAAGGGTGTCGAATTCGTCCGGCTGCAGGATGTCGAGGACACCGGCGACGACCGGACGACGCAGTGAGCTAGCCAAGGGCGCTCTGTAGCGTTTCCTCACTCACGTTCGAGGGTCGGGGCACGTCGGGCGCGTCGCGATCCAGCGCGAAATCATCAAACCAGTCGCGGTACCCTCCGCCGATCAGTGCGCCGATAACCTGTGTCGCAAGATAGGAGAAGGTGATGCCGTTGCCGCCATAGCCATAGGCGGCATAGACTTGTGGCATCGAGGGAACCGGACCGATCAGCGGTAGCCCGTCCGACGTCGCCCCGAACGTGCCGCACCATGCCGTCGCGACGCGGGTGTCGGCGCTGGACCAGAGCCGCTTCATCTTCTCCCGGATCGTCATGATCTTTTCGGCCAGCTTGGCGTCGCGGGCCGCGGGATCGACGGTGTCGTCATCCTCGCCGCCAGCGATGATCCGCCCATCAGGCGTCGTGCGCATGTAGAGATAGGGGTGGCTGTCTTCCCAGATCAGCACCTGATCGCGCCAGAGCGCTGCCGGATCCTGCGGTATCGTCGCCAGCGCCCAGCTCGATGTCATCCGGTGCTGTTTCGGCATATCGATGCCCGGCATGGCGTAGCCGGTGGCGAGCACCGCCGTTTTCGCCTCGATGACGAACGCACCGTCTGTTTCGGCGCTGACCCGCCCGCCTTCGCTATGTAGCTTGGTGACCGAGGCGCTGATCAGGCGCGCGCCTTGCTTCACGGCAATGTCCAGCAGGCCCCTGGTCAGGAGCAGCGGATCGGCCTCCGCCGAGCCGCGCGACAGGATGCCCCCATCGCGGTCGATTTCGAACTCGGTAAAGAGATCGCAATGTTCCAGATACCGGCTTGGCAGTCCGGCACGACGACGCAGCTCGACCTCCCTGCGAAGATCGCCCGCGCCCTCCTGGTTATTGGCGAGGAACAGCGATTGCCGGGGAAGCAGGTTGCAGGCGATCCGGTGGGCGACGATCAGCTTGGAGAGACCGGCGACCGAGGCCGCGCTCCGCCTGTAGATGCCGGCGGCGCGTTCGAAGCCATGGAAACGCTCGAGTTCGCTCAGCGTTCGGTCTATCTCCCACTGCAGCATGGCGGTGCTCACTGCCGTGCTGCCGAGACCCGGCGTCTCGCGGTCGACGATGACCACGGAAAGACCTCGTTCCGCGAGGTGCTGGCCCATCAGCGCGCCGGTAATCCCGCCGCCGATCACCATGGCGTCGACTTTGAGATTGTCCTGAAGTGGCTGGTAATTGGGCTTTGTTCCTGCGTGGCTCCAAGGGGAGGTGCCGCTCTTCAGCCGGTTCTGGCTGGAATCTGCAAGATCGATTTCTGCCATCTGACGCTTCTTACCTCAATTATTTCGGCAATTGCGGTTGCAGTCTCTCTTCGATGAAAAGTTCATCGACGATGGTCATGACAATCAGCGATAGTGGTAGTGCCAGCATAGCACCAACTGCGCCCCACATCCAAGTCCAGAACAAGATCGCCAGAAACACCACGAAGGGATTGATTTCCAGGCGCTTTCCCATGACCGCCGGGAAGATCAGGTTTTCCATGACGAGGTGGACGATGAAGAATGCCGCCGCTGGCATAAGGCCCACCACGATGCCGTCATGCGTGATGATCCCCGCGATGGCGACCGCCAGCGTCATCATCGTAATGCCGAGATATGGGATGAAGCTCGACAGGAACGCGAAGAAGCCCCAGAGCACCGGCGCCGACAGGCCCCCTACATAGGCGATCACCATCATCACGAGGCCAAGGCAGACGTAGATCAGCGACGCCGTCGCAAAATAAAATCCGAGAACCTGTTCCACGCCGTTGATCACGCGGATGGCGGCAAGCCGCTGCGAGCGCGACCGGAACACCATAATGATGGATTTGCGCAACGTCACCCGTCCGGCAAGGAAAAGCAGCAACGCGGCGAAGAAGATCAACGCCTGCACGAGGGCAGGGGTGAGGTTGGTGCTGACGAGATGCACGACGTTGCCAGTGTTCTCCAGAAGCTTCTCACTCGACATTGGCCCGGTCTGGAAAGTCTCCGGCGTAATGTGCAGCCACTTGATGCGCTCGAGATAGGGCATGAGGCGGTTGAAGGTCTTCTCGACGAAGGCCGGGCCCTCGTTGACGAGCCTTGTCACCGGTCCGGCAAGCGAATTGGCGAGAAGCGCGATCACAAGCGCAACCGCAGTAGACAGGATGACCGCATTGGTGATGCGCGGCACGCCGAGCTTGCTGAGCTTTTCCGCCAGCAGCCCAAGGATCATGCCGACGACGACGGCGAGCGTCACCGGAATGAGGATCAACGACATCATGTAGATGGCCGATAGTGCAAGCACTCCAAAGATACCGATGATGGCCCAGGCCATGCTGACATCAAGCCCGTCCTTCTCCAGGCGACGCATCGGCGCTTGTGGCATCTCCTCCGTGTCCTGGGTCAGTTTTTCTGCCCAGGCGCTGACGGGAGTCGTGCCCACTGTCATTTTGCTGGCCTGTTTGCGGATGCCGTTGGCAATTCCCATCGATAGACGATCCCCGGAAGCCCAGTTGCTTCGCGACGGAAACGCGCGGAACCCCTTCAGGTTCCTAAGGTCAGGCAGACAGGGTCAGGCCGATGCCCCAGGGATCATGCAGGAAGACACCGCCATTGCGCGTTTCACTCTTGATCTCCAGTTCGTCGAGCTTGGTGACAGCTTTTTTGAGCGCTTCCTTGTCGTTGAAGCGTAGCGTGTAGTCGGAAAGGCCCGTCATGCCCTCGGCGCGGGTGCCGGCGCCGCGGCTGTTCCAGATGTTGGCGGCGACATGGTGATGGTAGTCGCCGGTCGCAAAGAAGCTGGCGCCGGGATAGCGCGCCATCAGCTTCAGGCCAAGAATATCGCGGTAGAAGGTGTCTGCTTCCGGAATGTTGCCGACCTGCAGGTGGATGTGGCCGATTGCCGTTCCGTCGGCCATTCCGTTCCAGGCATCGTTGGGTGCGCTGTTGTAGAGTGGTTGCAGATCGAGGCGAAGCGTCGCCATTTCCACCTGACCGTCCGGCTGGAATTTCCATTGGTCGTGGGAACGGTCGGCATAGATCTCGATGCCGTTGCCTTCCGGATCGGAGAGATAGATGGCCTCGCTGACGAGGTGATCGGATGCGCCGTCCAGGACGACATTGTTGTGCGCCGCGTGGCGCAGCCAGCGGGCGAGCTCGGTGCGGCTGGGCATCAGGAAGGCCGTATGGAAAAGGCCGGCTGCGTTGCGCGGTGCGACACGCACATCCTTGCCTGTCGTCAGCGTCAGAAGTGGCGTGCCGTCGACACCGAGGATTTCGCCGCTCGCGCTTTTCTCGATGACATTAAGGCCAAGCATCGATTGATAGAAATTGGAAACCAGCGGCAGGTCGGTGACGACGAGATGCGACTGATCGACATAGGCAGGACGCGTCAGGGCGTAGGACGTTTCAGTGGTCATGGGTGTATCTCCTGCCTTGGATGGGGGAGGCATACCGGCGGTAGCGGCGAAAGCGCCGCCCGTAGCAATACCAAGGAATTTGCGCCGGTTCATGTGCCTCAGAGGTTCCCTTGGTCGCTGTACTTGATCACTATATGGCGCATTCTGATTGTTCACAGAAGATCCGATTTTGACGATTCAGCGTTCGATGCTTGTTGACAAGAATCCATCCTGATCTTGATCTTGATCAAAGCGCCTTATTTATCTCTTGAGAGGATGTGGCCGTAAGAAACGGCAGCGCTGGAGGGCCTGAATGTACAAGAGAATCATCGTTCCGATAGAAATAGGCGGGTTGGACAGGGGCGAAAAGGCACTCCGCAAGGCATCCACGCTCCTTGAAAAAGGTGGCGAGATCATTTTGCTCAACGTTGTCGAGGACGTTCCCACCTATGTCGCGATCGATCTGCCGCCCGAGCTGCGGCAAAACGCGATCGACGATGCCGAACAGAAACTCGGCATGCTGATCCGCACGAGCGGCATACCGGCAATGATCGAGATCGGTCACGGCCGCCCCGCCCACAGTATCCTCGCTGCCGCCGAAGCGCATGATGCGGATCTGATCATCGTCGCCTCGCACATTCCCGACTTCAGCAACTACTTCATCGGTGCCACCGCCGACCGCGTCGTCAGGCATGCCAAATGCTCGGTGCTGGTCGATAGGCAGCGCTGAGAAGAAAACAACGGCAAAAGACCGATGGAGGAATATCCATGACCGACACGCAGACCTACGAGCAGATCCTACGCAACCGCCAGCGCGAGCTTCTATCGCGGCTGAGTCGCATCGACGTTGATCTCGGGCGCACCAAGGAGCAGGACAGCGACGACCGCGCGATCGAGAGCGAGAACGACGAAGTGCTGGAGGGGCTTGGCCAGGCCGGCCAGGAAGAGCTGCGCGCCATCGACGCAGCCCTCGATCGGATCACGAAAGGCACGTATGGCACCTGCGTCCGCTGCGGCGAGCCGATTTCGAAGAAGCGTCTCGGCGCCGTACCCTATGCCCCGCTCTGCGAAGACTGCATGAGCTGAAAGGCTCTAAGTCATTAAGGTGGCATGTCATCAAGGGTGGCCCATTTTCAGGCTACCCTTCTGCCTTCCACCTGTGTATCTCCACGCCGAAGCCAGAGCGTCCAAGGCTCACGAAGATTTAACGGCGTGCCATCGCTGTTGTGTTGCCTGCACACCGTTTCGGTGCGACGATCGGTTGGAAAGGTGAGGGGTTTCCCGGCATGACAGAGTTCAACGGCATCCGCTGGGCTTACGACAAATATGAGCTGATCGCCGATGGGGTCGTCCATGGCATTGGGCTTGCTTTCGCGCTCATCGGCGCGACCGTTCTGATCTTTTACGCCACTCTCTGGAGTTCCAATGGCGAACTCGCGGCGGCATGGATCTACAGCGTAGGCCTCGTGCTGACGATCGGCATCTCCTTCTCCTATAACGCCTGGCCGGTTTCGCGGACGAAGTGGTTCCTTCGCCGGCTCGATCATTCCTCGATTTTCATCCTGATCGCCGCCACCTACACACCCTTCCTGGAGCGTGGCGCCGACAGTCCGCTGCTGTTCGGGATGCTCATCGGCATCTGGGCGATCGCGGGGCTCGGCATCTTCCTGAAGTGCGCCCTTCCAGGCCGCTTCGACAAGGTTGCCATCCTTCTCTACCTCGGCATGGGGTGGAGCGGCATCTTCGTGGCCGGGCCGGTGGCGGAGCGCATCCCCTTTGTATCGATGCTCCTGATCCTAATCGGCGGGATCATCTATTCCCTCGGTGTCATCTTCCACGTCTGGGAGAAGCTGCGCTTCCAGAACGCCATCTGGCACGGCTTCGTGGTCGCCGCGGCGGCCGTGCACTACTCGGCGGTGCTCACCTGCTTCAGCATGGCAGGCTCCGGGGTCTGATCAGCCGGCCTGCGTGTCCATTTCGATCAATTCTCTGCTATCGCGAATGATCGCTTTCGTCCCGTCATTTCGTTGGTTTACAACGCTGAATGCCGGGCGTATGCCGCTTGCCGGAACCGAACTGAAATTGGACTTGATATGAACCACGCCGTTCTCGTGCGCGATGCCACCGAAGCCGACCTCCCGGCAATCCGCGATATTTATAATCACGCTGTCGAGCATACGACCGCCATCTGGAACGAAACGCTGGTTGATCTCGACAACCGCATCGAGTGGTTCAAGGCCCGCAAGGCAAAGGGCTTCCCGGTCATCGTTGCGGAGAAGGATGGCAAGGTCACAGGCTATGCCTCCTATGGTGACTGGCGAGCCTTCGACGGCTACCGCCACACGGTCGAACACTCAGTCTATGTCGACAAGGATTGCCGCGGCGCGGGGATCGGCGAATTGCTGATGCGGGCGCTGATCGAGCGTGCGGCCGAGGCCAACATCCACGTGATGATCGCCGGCATCGAGGCGGCAAACGCTGCGTCCATCAAACTGCACGAAAAGCTTGGTTTCCGCGTTGCCGGCACCTTCTCGGAGGTCGGCACGAAGTTCGGCCGCTGGCTCGATCTGACTTGCATGGAGCTTAGGGTCACGAAGTGAGCCTCATCGTTCTCACTGGCGCTTCCGGATCGGGCAAGACGGCGATTTCCAAGGCGATCGCCGCTCGGTTCGCTGGTGAAATCGACGTCCACCATTTCGATGACATCGGCGTTCCCCCGCTCTCGCGGATGGCGGCGGACTACGGCTCGCCAGCCGGATGGCAGCGGGCCATGACCTTCAAGTGGTTTGAGAGCCTCGCGGAGGCACAGCACTCCGGCCGAAATCAGTTGCTCGAAGGCCAGATGCGCCTTGCATTTCTAGAAGAAGCGGCAACAGCAACAGGCATTGCCTATTTGCCGCTGCTGGCCGACTGCGATGACGAAACACGAACGCATCGCCTGGCGGTCGAACGCCGGCAGCCAGAGCTTGCCAACACCGAAATGATGATCTGGGCATCCTTCCTCCGCCGCGAGGCCGTGGCAAAGAAATGCGCGATATTGGATACGTCCCGCTTGTCGCTGGATGAAAGCGTCCAGGCGGTCGTCGAACGCTTCTAAGCAGCTCGGACGCGAGCTTTTATTTCTCCGGCTCGAACACCATCGCGTGGCCGTTGATGCAGTAGCGCAGGCCGGTCGGCGGCGGACCATCGGGGAAGACATGCCCCAGATGGGCATCGCAAGTGCCGCAGCGGATCTCCGTGCGGACCATGCCGTACGTCGTATCGCGGAGTTCGGTCACCGCGTCGGGTGAGACAGCTTCGAAATAGCTCGGCCATCCGCAACCGGCATCAAACTTCGTGTCTGAGCGGAACAGCGGTGCATTGCAGCCGACGCAACGATAGAGCCCGGTTTCGAACGAATCCCAATAGGGGCCGGTAAAGGCACGCTCGGTGCCATGCTGGCGGGTGATCCGGTATTGCTCGGGAGTCAGCTGTTCCTTCCACTCCGCGTCGGTCTTGTGAACTTTGGCGATTGTCGTATCGGCCATGGCTTGTTCCTTTCGCGCCGGGGGGCGGCTTTGATTTTCGACAGCAATGTGGTGCGAAAGGTCGCATGGATCAAGGGATGCCGAGCTCGTCAAAGCGTCATCCCGTTCCGGCGAAAACGGCGATGCCGTTGATATTTCGTCGATAAACCGATCGCCCCGGAGGTTTGAGGCGCCCTGGACAGAGTCTGTAACTATCGCTTCAATAGACGCTTCGAAGATACTGCAAGGGGCTGACCGACCCGAGATGATCCGTTCCCTGTGAGTATCCTGCCGCTGCCGGTTGCTCCCGGTCGAACAAGACTTGTGACCGCGCTCCTGTTCTCGTAAACCTGACGGACTTCCGGCTTTCGCCGGCTCCACGAAGCACTGCCAGCAGAGGAGGGCACATGGCCGGTGTCACGGCTTTGACATTTGCGGCCTTGTGTCTGCCACTTCTCGGCGCAGTTCTCGCTCCCTTTCTCGTTCGCGTCCTTGGGGCGAACGCCGCTTGGCTCTTGGCGCTTGCGCCGCTTTTGGCCTTTGCGCACTTCGCCAGCCTGCTGCCGGTCATAGCGGGCGGCGAGGTGATAACAGGCGGCTATGCCTGGGTGCCGAGCTTCGACCTCCGCTTTTCCTGGCTGCTCGACGGTCTTTCGCTGACCTTCGCGCTGCTGATTACCGGGATCGGCACGCTGATCGTCCTCTATTCGGGCGGATACCTGAAGGGGCATCTGGATCAGGGGCGCTTCTTCTCCTTTATTTTCCTGTTCATGGGCGCCATGCTCGGCCTCGTCGTCTCGGACAGCCTGCTGATGCTCTTCATCTTCTGGGAACTGACGTCGATTACCTCCTTCCTCTTGATCGGGTTCGACCACGAGCGCGAGGCAGCGCGTCGCGCCGCCCTGCAGGCGCTCGTCGTTACCGGCGGTGGCGGCCTGCTGCTGCTGGCGGGCCTGCTCCTGATCTGGAGCACGACAAACGCGACTGATTTGTCGACGCTGCTGCAATCCGGCGATCTGCTGCGTGGCAATCCATATTATCTGGCGATCCTGATCCTCATCCTCTGTGGCGCCTTTACCAAATCGGCGCAGTTTCCGTTTCACTTCTGGCTGCCGAACGCGATGGAGGCGCCGACGCCGGTCTCGGCCTACCTGCATTCGGCAACGATGGTGAAGGCGGGCGTCTATCTCCTGATGCGCCTCAATCCCGTCATGGGCGGGACACCGGCCTGGGAGACCTTGCTGCCGCTCTTCGGTGGCGTGACGCTGATCGTCGGCACGCTGCTTGCGATCCGCCAGACCGATCTCAAGCTGCAACTCGCCTATACGACCGTTTCCTCGCTTGGCCTTCTCGTGCTGTTGACCGGCTTCGGCGCGCCCTATGCCACCGAGGCCGCGGCGCTCTACCTCATGGCGCATTCGCTCTTCAAGGGTGCGCTGTTCATGGTTGCGGGCATCATCGACCATGAGACCGGCACGCGCGACATCACCAGTCTGCGCGGCTTGAAAGCGGCGATGCCGCTGACCTTTGCGGCAGCACTCGCCGCGGCTATTTCCATGGGCGGTCTGCCGCCGTTCTTCGGATTCCTCGCAAAGGAAGAGATTTACGCCGCGCTGGCACATGCGGACCCACGATCGATCGTCTTCACAATGGTTGCGGTCGCGGGCAACGCGTTGATGTTCGCGATTGGCTTCGCCGTGGCGCTGAAGCCGTTTCTCGGGCCGGTCCGTGCAACGCCCAAGCACCCACACGAGGCACCGCCATTGCTTTGGGTCGGTCCTGTCTTGCTGGCGCTATTGGGCCTGATGACTGCGGTTTTCTCCGCAACGGCGCACCATTACATCTCGTCTCCAACGGCATCCGCCATCCGTGGATCGGCGAGCGTGATCGAGATTTCCCTTATCCCGCATGTCGGCGTGCCGCTGCTTCTGTCTGGTCTTACGATCGCGCTCGGCACGCTCGTTTATTGGCGGATAGACCAGGCGCGTCTGGCCATGGCGACGGTACTGTGCAAGCTAGGACCCGGACCGGATCGTGGCTTCGATTACTTCATCGTAGGTCTGATTAGATTATCGATGCGCGTAACGCGGTTCGTCCAGCCGGGGCGACTTGAACTCTACATCACCTGCACCTTCCTCTGCCTTGCCGCAATCCTGCTCGTCCCCCTCTGGCTCTATGGCGAAATGCCGATGCTGCCTGTCTGGCCACGGCAGGTCCAGGTCCACGAATGGGCGATCTTCCTGCTCGCCGTTCTTGGTCTGTTGAGCGTTGTCATCGCGCGCGACCGGCTGACGGCGATCGTCACGCTCGGCATCCAGGGCTTCTCCGTCGCCATCATATTCCTGCTGTTCGGCGCGCCCGACCTGTCCTTCACGCAGTTCATGGTGGAGACCCTGTCGGTCGTCATCCTGGCGCTTGTCATGACCCGCCTTCAATTGTCGCCGACCGATCGGCGGCCGCTCAGCCAGAAGATATTCGACGGCTGCATCGCGATCGCCTGCGGCTCTGGCTTCGCGCTGCTTCTGATGAAGGCCACGCAGGGGCCGTTCAACAATGCGCTGACGGAGTTCTTCAACACTTACTCAAAGACCATCGCGCACGGCGCCAACGTCGTGAACGTCATCATCGTCGATTTCCGCGGCACCGACACGCTGGGTGAGATCGCGGTCGTCGCCATCACCGGCCTTGCGATCCTCGCCCTCATTCGAATCCGCGCGCAGACCGAGCGCAAGCTTGCCGAAAACGATCCTGACGCGCCTGAGGATCTGGGGATCGAGCGCCCATGAACACACTGATCTTCCGCACGATCACGCCGGTGTTGACGGCTCTGATGCTGCTCTTTTCCGTCTTTGTGCTCCTGCGCGGCCACAACGAGCCGGGCGGCGGCTTCATCGGCGGGTTGATTGCCGCCTCGGCGCTGGCGATCTTCGGCATTGCCCGCGGCGTCGGCGCCGTGCGCCGCGCCATCGTCTTCCATCCCCTGGCGATATCAGGGGCCGGACTGTTGATGTCCTGCTCCGCCGGTCTGCTGTCGGTCGTCTTTGCCGTGCCGTTCATGACCGGGCTGTGGATCTATCCTGAGATAGCCAGTGTCGAGGTGCCGCTCTCGACCGTCATGCTCTTCGATATCGGGGTCTACCTGGTGGTCGTCGGTGCCATCACCTCGATCGCGCTGGCGCTTGAGGAAAGGGAGATCGAGTGATGGAGCCGCTGTTTGCGATCCTCGTCGGCCTGTTCTTCGCCGCCGCGATCTATCTGATGCTGTCGAAATTCTCGATCCGGATCATGCTCGGGATCGCCGTCCTCGGCAACGCGGTGAACCTGTTGCTGTTTACCGCAGGACGTTTGACGCGCGAGGTGCCGCCGATCATCGCGGCAAACCTCGATACGCTCCCTAACGGCGCCGCCAATCCGCTGCCGCAGGCGCTGATCCTGACGGCGATCGTCATCTCCTTTTCCTTCCTCGCCTTCCTGCTGGTGCTGACCTATCGCGCCTATCAGGACATCGGCACCGACAACACCGACGAAATGCGTGTCGCCGAGCCCGTCGATCCACCGCTGCCGCCGATGGGGTACTAGATGGCGGCTCCGGTAAGCACGATCACCGATCTCTCGGCTGCGATGGTCACGGCGCCTGTGCCGCTCGCCAACTGGCTCGTCATCGCACCCGTGGCGCTCTGCATCACGCTCGGCGCCGTGCTCTTGATGATGCGCGGCTCGCTGCGACTGCAGGCGCAGGTCGCCATTCCGGGCCTTGCCGGTCTGGTCCTGCTGGATGCCGCGCTGTTGGCGAAGGTGGTGGCGCATGGCCCGCTGACCATGGTCATGGGGCGCTGGCTTCCGCCGTTCGGCATCGCCTTCACCGTCGATCTCTTCGGCGCGCTGATGGCCCTGACCGCTGCCATCGCAGCGCTCGCCGGCGGCCTTTATGCGTTGAAGGACGTCACCGAAAGCGGCCGCCGATACGGTTTCTTTCCCTTCCTTTTGCTTCTGATGGCAGGCGTTTCCGGCGCGTTCCTGACAGGCGACGTCTTCAACCTCTATGTCTGGTTCGAGGTGCTTCTCATTTCGTCCTTCGGGATGTTGATCCTCGGCTCCGAGCGCGGGCAGATCGACGGGGCCATGAAATATGCGGTGCTGAACCTGATCGGCACGACGCTGTTCCTGATCTCGGTCGGCATCGTCTACGCTGTCTTCGGCACGCTCAACATGGCCGATATCGCTGGCAAGGTGGAGAGTGTGCGCGACACCGCGCCGCTGATGACCCTTTCCGCCCTCTTGCTGCTGGCCTTTGCCATGAAGGCCGCTGCCTTTCCTGTCAATTTCTGGCTGCCGGCCTCCTATCATACGCCGCGCATCGTCGTGTCGGCACTGTTTGCCGGTCTGCTGACCAAGGTCGGCGTCTACGCCCTCATTCGCGTCATGGTCATGCTGCTGCCGATCGAGCGCGAACAATTGAGCCTTCTGATTGCGGCGGTGGGGGCAGCGACCATCGTCGTCGGCGCGCTTGGGGCGCTGGCGCAGGACGATATCCGCAAGCTCCTCGGCTATGTCGTGATCTCGGGCATCGGCAACATGCTGGTCGGCATAGCGCTAGGCACGCCCGGCGGCCTGTCCGGCGCGATCTTCTACGCGCTGCATTCGATGGTGCTGATGACGGCGCTCTATCTTCTCGCCGGGCAGGCTGCCGCCCTTGCCGGCGGTTTCTCGCTGACCGCGCTCGGCGGCCTCTATCGCAAGAGCGGCGGTTTTGCCGCGTTCTCTTTCATCCTCTTCGTCGCCGCGTGTGGGTTGCCGCCCTTTTCCGGCTTCTGGCCGAAGGTGATTTTGGTCAGAGCATCGATCGACGTCGGCGCCTGGTGGCTGGCCGCCGCGATCCTGATCGGCGGCTTCCTGCTGACCGTCGTATTCGGACGCGTCTTCCTGCTCGCCTACTGGCGACCGGCAACGTCACCGCAGGCGGCAGTGTCAATCAGCTGGCAGGCGGGGCTGCCGCTTTTCATCCTGACAGCTCTTGTCGTTGCTTTCGGCATCCTGCCCGAACAGCTGCTGGACATGGCGCAGGCTGCGGCGACCGGCCTCATCGATCCGACAGCTTATCTGCAGTCGGTCTTCCCGGATGGAGGGATGCCATGATCGCCCTGCTGCTGAACGTGCTGCTCGCCATTGCCTGGGCGACCGTTACCGGCAGCGCGTCGCCGCACAACCTCCTCTTCGGCTTTGCGATCGGCGCCCTGTGCTTTTCCATCATCCGCGAACCCTATGGCAGCCGGGGATATCTTCGCCGGTCCTTCGCGATCGTGCGGCTTGCCCTTCTGTTTCTCAAGGAGTTGGCGATCTCGGCCTGGAAGGTCGCCGTCACGGTGCTGACGCCCAACATGCGGCTGCAACCCGGCATCTTCGCCTTTCCGCTGACCGTCGACCGCGATTTCGAGATCACGCTTCTAGCCAACATGATCACCCTGACGCCGGGCACACTGTCGGTCGATGTCTCCGACGATCGCAAGACGCTTTACGTGCATGCGCTGGATTGCGCCGATCCCGAGGCGACCAAGCGCGATATCGCCAACGGTTTCGAGCGCCGGATCATGGAGGCATTTCGATGATCTCCCCGCTTGCCATCATGTCCACGGCCGCCGCGGTTGCCCTGGTCATCCTTGGGATTGCCTTTCTCCTGGCGGGATGGCGGGTCCTCGTCGGGCCGACGCTGCCCGACAGGATCCTGGCGCTCGATATACTGTCAGGCACGGCAATCGGCTTCATCGCCGTATTGGCGGTCAAGACGGGCTTCAGCCTCTATATCGACATCGCCATTTCGCTGGGACTCGTCGCCTTTCTGGCAACGGTCGCCTTCGCGCGTTTCGTGATGTCGCGCGCTCCTGTCGCGGAACGGCACAGCGAAAAAAAGGCGCGTGCCCCGAAAAAGCCCAAAGTCGCGGCCAAACGCAGCGACAAGAATGGCAGGAAGGGCAAGAAATGATAGACTATGTGATAGCGCTCGTCGTCGCTTTCCTTTTGCTGGCCGGTTCGTTGTTTGCGCTCGTTGCCGCACTCGGCGTCGTGCGGTTGCCGGATCTCTACACGCGCATGCACGCCGCTTCCAAGGCTGGAACGGTCGGTTCCGGCATGCTGCTTTTTGCCGCCGGTGTCGCCGCGGGCGAGGTTTCGGTCTTTGCGCGGGCGCTCGCCGGTTTCGTCTTCTTCCTGCTGACGGCGCCGGTCGCGGCGCACCTCCTTGCCAAGGCCGCGCACCAGTCTGGATATCGCCTCGGCCCCCAATCGGTGCGCGATGACCTCGCCAAAAGATGAGAGCGCTTCCGATTCAGTATTTTAAGTTGATTTTTGCACCCTTTTGCAGATTTCTTAATGGTTAATGTTTGGGTTTATGGCAGGCAATTCTTGCGAAATAGACATTTTTCGGTAGATATATATGAAATAATAATTGGCGTTTTCGTAAAACGGTGATAATTGGTGATCAAGTAGAGTTCTGATATTGAATTAGAATCACGTTGCTTATTTCCTCGTTGGCTTTGGATTTCAGTGTTTAATTGAGGAAGTAAGCTGCGTGGTAGCGTACTAATTCGAAATCGGGCAGTATAAGAACGGGTTTCGGCCTCAGGAATCTAGGGGTGGATTTCAGTTTTTCGAAACAGGTTGCCGTAGCCTGGGTTTTTTGCTGTTGGCTCTACGATGACGGTCTTGGCTGACGAGGCTTAGACCTTTGGAGCATTGAAACAGGAGAAACGTATTATGACGGATACTGCAGCCGGTAGCGGGCCGGAGTTGCTGGTCGAGCTCACCGCAGATATTGTTGCCGCCTATGTCAGCAACCACGTGGTCCCGGTTGGCGATCTCGCTAACCTGATTTCTGACGTGCATTCGGCACTTAGCAATACGTCGACGCCGCAAGCTGCAACGGCGGTTGTCGAGAAGCAGAAGCCGGCTGTATCGGTGCGTAAATCCGTTCAGGATGAACAGATCACATGCCTGGAGTGCGGCGGCAACTTCAAGTCGCTCAAGCGTCACCTGATGACCCACCACAATCTCTCGCCGGAAGAATACCGCGAGAAATGGGAGCTCCCCGTCGACTACCCGATGGTAGCGCCGGCCTATGCCGAAGCGCGCTCGCGCCTCGCAAAGGAAATGGGGCTCGGCCAGCGTCGCAAGCGCGGACGCGGCTGATCGTTGCCAAGGATTTGATCCTGTAGAGCCGGGCGGAAGCCCGGCTTTTGTGTTTGTGCGCCCAGCATGGGCGCATTCTTGTGGGTGGAAACCCCACCGTGAGCTGGTCACGGCGAACGAAGAGAAGCGCAACTGCGGAAGGGCGACCGACCGTGGGGAGGAAGCGTGGATCGAAACTGCGGGCCGATGAACAAGAACCGGATATGAGGCGGTGCCAACCAGGGCGAGCGGGCAAACGACCGCGAAGCTCTTGTGACCAAGGGGCGGTGGCGTAAATCCGGCGGTCGTGCAGTGAAGGAGTGCGTTCTTACCTGGGGAGATCTCGTCTTGCGCCTG
>NZ_KB897855.1:0-49894 GCF_000377185.1 Rhizobium sp. 42MFCr.1 | reverse complement strand
TCGTCGCCAGCAGCGCCGCCGCCCTCGTTCAGTGAGGGGGCTTATAGATCCTACCCCTTTTCTAAGTCAACAGCGCCAGACAAAGTTTTTTGACATTTTTGTAACAGATTGATTCGATTGAGATATATTCTGGAAGCGCGGTTTCGGATTGCTTTTGGTGCGGAGGCGGCGACCCCTGCCTGTGCTGTTTCGGTCGCCACCACTTTGGGCTGTGTCATTTGGGGCGGTTGGGCTCCGCCGCAGTCCGGATGTCGGCATGACTTGCACGCGATAGGGCAGCATCGGTAGTTTCGTTTTCGATCCGACACGTGGGGAATGACCGGCGCTTGTCCTGAATGGTGGGGGCCGGCACCATTCCCGCCAACGAAACGAAGACACCGACGTGACCCCTATGACTTCCTTGCCGGAGCTTCCGGTTTCGCATGTTCTTCCCGAAATCGGGGCAGCACTCGGTGCACAGGGGCGCGCAGTCCTTTCGGCGCCGCCGGGCGCCGGCAAGACGACGCTCGTACCGCTCTATCTGCTGAGGCAGGACTGGCGCGGCGACGGCAAGATCGTACTTCTCGAACCGCGGCGGCTGGCAGCACGCGCGGCCGCCAGCCGCATGGCCTCGCTGCTTGGCGAGACTGTGGGGGAAACGGTCGGCTATCGCATGCGGCTCGACACCAGGGTTTCCGCCAAGACCCGCATCGAGGTCGTGACCGAAGGCGTGTTCGCGCGCATGATCCTCGAGGATCCGGAACTCTCGGGTGTCTCGACCGTCATCTTCGACGAGTTTCATGAGCGCTCGCTGGACGCCGACTTCGGCCTGGCGTTGGCGCTCGACGTACAATCCGCCTTGCGCGACGACCTGCGCCTGCTGGTGATGTCGGCGACGCTTGACGTTGCGCGCGTTGCTGCGCTTCTCGACCAGCCGCCTGTTATCGAAAGCATGGGGCGAAGCTATCCGATTGACGTCCGCTACAAGGATCGGCCGGGCGGCGAACGCATAGAGGATGCGATGACGCGTGCGATCGTCGACGCCCATGCCAGTGAAAGCGGATCGATCCTCGCCTTCCTGCCCGGCCAGGCGGAGATCGCCCGCACGGCGGAGCGGCTCCAAGGACGCTTCGGGCCGGAGACACTGATTGCGCCCCTCTACGGCAACCTGACACAGAAAGAACAGGACGCGGCAATCCGACCGGCCGAAGGCGGGACGCGCAAGATCGTGCTCGCCACCTCGATTGCCGAGACATCGATCACCATCGACGGCGTACGGATCGTAATCGATAGCGGCTTGCAGCGGCTTCCGGTGTTCGAGGCCTCAACCGGCATCACACGGCTGGAAACGGTGCGCGTCTCTCGCGCCTCCGCCGACCAGCGTTCCGGGCGAGCCGGCCGAACCGAGCCCGGCATCGCCATCCGCCTCTGGCATCAGGGACAGACCGCGGCCTTGCCGGCTTTCACGCCGCCGCAGATTCTCTCCAGTGATCTCTCCGGTCTGGTCCTCGACCTTGCCCACTGGGGCGTTCAGGATGCCCGCGTGCTGTCCTTCGTCGACCAGCCGCCGGAGACGACGCTGGCGGAGGCGCGCGCGCTCCTGTTGCAACTCGGCGCGCTTGACAAGGACGGCGCACTCACCCCGCGCGGACGGATGATGCGTGACCTTGCGCTGCCGCCACGTTTGGCCGCCATGGTGATCTCAGCCGGCGAGACTGGGCAAGCGAGAGATGCGGCCGCCCTTGCCGTGCTGCTGACCGAACAGGGCCTCGGTGGTCCCGGTATTGACCTCGAGGAACGGATGCGACGCTTCCGGTCGGAACGAGGTGAGCGCGCGGAGGGCGCGCGCCAGCTGGCGGCTCGACTGGCCAAGGGTCTCGATGTCGCAAAGTCAACGGAACCGAGCCAGGCGGGACGCCTTCTGCTGCACGCCTTTCCCGACCGAATCGCGCTGCAACGCGGCGGCAGAGGCCGATTCCTGATGGCGAACGGGCGCGGTGCGGAGCTGCCGGAAACCGAGCGACTTGCCGGCACCCAGATGCTCGTCATCGCCGACTTGACCGGCCGGGCGGCGCAGGGGCGAATTCTGTCTGCAGCAGAGGTTTCGCGTGGCGAGATCGAGGAAGAGCTACCTGGCGCCATTTCCACCGACAATCAGGTCTTCTTCGACCGCCAGAGCCGGCAGGTCAGGGCCCGGCGCGCGACGCGGCTCGGCGCCATTGTCTTCGAGGAGACGCCACTGCCGCGTCCAACCGGCGAAGCCGTCAGCCGCGCGCTGGCGGTAGGCGTGCGCGAGCTGGGGCTGGAACTGCTGCCCTTTTCCAAGGAAGCCATGCAACTGCGTGAACGCATCGGCTTTCTTCATCGCAACATCGGCGATCCTTGGCCCGATGTCAGCGACCAGGCACTGCTTGCGCGGCTGGACGAGTGGTTCGTTCCCTACCAGACGGATGCCCGCGGGATTTCCGACATTTCCTCGTCTGCTCTTTCGAACGGGTTGATGGCGCTGATCCCGCACGAGCTGCAGCGGGATCTTTCCCGCCTCGCCCCGACGCATTTCGACGCGCCGACGGGACAGCGACATCCGATCCAGTACGACGGCGAGGAGCCGACTCTGACGATCCGCGTGCAGGAACTCTTCGGCCTCAAGCAGCACCCGGCAATTGGAGGCGGAAGGCTGCCGCTGCTTCTGGAACTGACGTCGCCCGCACACCGGCCGATCCAGACGACACGCGACCTGCCGGGCTTCTGGGCCGGATCGTGGAAGGACGTGCGCGCCGACATGCGCGGCCGCTATCCCAAGCACCCCTGGCCGGAACGGCCGGAGGACGCCCCGCCGACGACAAGGGCAAAACCGCGTGGTACATGAGCCCTAGCATGGCTCAAGGAATGTCAAATGGTCGATACTGTCGAAAGTTCGTCGGAAGAGGACAGGCACAACAGCAGGCGCCTGAGACTGCAGACGCTGGTGCGGCTGAGATGGCTTGCCGTCGGCGGCCAGGCCGTGACGGTGTTCATCGTTGCCTTCTGGCTGAAGTTTCCGCTTCCGCTTATTGCCTGCGGGTTGCTGATCGCGGCGCTGGCGGCGGTCAACTTCTACCTGATGATCCGCTATCCGCCGACGCACCGGCTCTACCCAGGCGCCGCCTTCGCACTGCTCGGTTTCGATCTTCTGCAGCTTTGCGCACTGCTCTTCATCACCGGCGGCCTTGCTAATCCCTTCGCCGCGCTCGTCTGCGTTCCCGTGATCATTTCATTCGCATCGCAGCCGATCCGCTTCAGCACGGTGCTCATTTTCATTGCGATGGTCTGCATCACCATCCTTGCCTTTTCACCCTTTCCCTTGCCGTGGTTCGACGGGGTCGAGATCAATGTGCACACGGTGATGCAGTTCGGCGTCTGGTGCTCGATCGCATCGACCATGGCCTTCGCCGCCTTCTATGCATACCGGGTCTCAATGGAGGCGAGCCAGCTCGCCGACGCGCTGGCGGCAACCGAACTCGTGCTGCAGCGGGAGAAACACCTTTCGCAGCTGGACGGTCTTGCCGCAGCAGCGGCACACGAACTCGGAACGCCGCTTGCCACCATCAGCGTGGTTGCCAAGGAAATGGAACGGGAACTGAAGGATGACGATCGCTTTCGCGAGGACGTGCAACTCCTGCGCAGCCAGAGCGAGCGCTGCCGCGACATCCTGCGGCGGCTGGCGACGCTCTCGGCAGAGGGCGAGGCCCATCTTCGGCGGCTGCCGCTCTCATCCATGATGGAAGAGATCGTGGCGCCGCACAGGGAGTTCGGGATCAAACTCGAGCTCATCGAGAAGAGCCCGCGCAAGGGCGAGCCTATCACCGACCGCAATGCCGGCATCATGTACGGGCTCGGCAATCTCATCGAGAACGCCGTCGACTACGCGCGCGACAAGGTAACGGTCACGGTCGAACACGATCTGAGAAAGGTCCGCATCACCATCGAGGACGATGGAGAGGGCTATTCTTCCGATATCCTGACCCGGATCGGCGAGCCCTACGTCACGAAGCGGCAACGGGAGGACCGGGCCGGTGGGCTGGGACTTGGCCTCTTTATCGCCAAGACGCTCCTGGAACGATCCGGCGCGTCGTTGGTCTTCGAGAACCGCATGCCGGAAGCCGCCGGAGCGCGTGTCCGTGTCGAATGGCCGCGCATGCTCATCGATGCGAATTCGACAAAATGACGCTATGGGCATAATGAAAAAGCTGAATAATTGACTTATATCAGGCGGGGCAGCCGCCGGGATTGATAGATATGAACGAGCTTGACCACGAATCCTCCCTCGCCAATGCGGATCATATCGGTCCGGACGCCAGCTTGCTGATCGTTGACGATGACGGTCCCTTCCTGCGCCGTCTGGCGCGCGCGATGGAGACACGCGGCTTCACGGTCGAGACAGCTGAGTCAGTCGCCGAGGGTGTTGCCAAGTCCAAGAGCCATCCACCGAAATATGCCGTCGTGGACCTGCGGCTTGGTGATGGCAACGGTCTGGACGTAATCGAGGCAATCCGCCAGCGCCGCGACGATACCCGGATCATCGTTCTGACCGGCTACGGCAATATTGCAACAGCCGTTACCGCTGTGAAGCTCGGCGCGGTCGATTACCTGGCAAAGCCCGCCGATGCGGACGACGTCTATGCCGCCCTGACGCAGCGGGCGGGCGAGAAAGCAGAGCTACCGGAAAACCCGATGTCAGCCGACCGTGTGCGTTGGGAGCATATCCAGCGGGTCTATGAAATGTGCGAGCGCAATGTTTCGGAGACCGCGCGGCGGCTCAATATGCATCGCCGCACGCTGCAGCGGATCCTCGCCAAGCGCGCGCCGAAATAACCCTAAATATCGTCGACCTCAAACGGCTTGCCGTTTGCCCATTCGGCCATCAGCAGGCGCTGGGCGGCTACGCGGGAGAAATTGAGCGTCACAGATTTACGCGTCGCTGGGGCAAGGCGATGTTCGGGCGCCTCGCGGATCATATGCGCGCCGTAGCCATCCGATAAAAACAACCCGCAGCCCTCGGGGAAAATCTCAAGCGGAACATCCTTGTGCGTGGCGAAAAACAGCCGATCACAATGCAGGCGATAGTCCGGCCACTTGCGGTCGACGCGAAAGTCCTCGATCGAGGTCTTGATCTCGATGATCCAGATTTCGCCCTTCTCCGAAATGGTGATCAGATCCGCCCGGCGTCCGCTCGCAAGCGACAGCTCCGGCAACACGGCGTGACGCATCTCATGAAGTAAAATCTGAGTCCCGCGCCGCACGAGCATAGCTCTGTCCGACTGCCGGCCGTCTATTAACGGATTGTTATTGTAAACACTCAAAATCGTCATGGATAACCGTAGGTCTGGCGCGCGCGTTGTTGCAAAAAAACCATGCGCTTCTAATTTGCCGCTGCGTATTGATTTTGCCGCACTGCAACAGCTTGCAAAGGCAAAGTTAATCGAAAATAAACCATAATCAAAGATGGTTCAAAAGACCGTTTCCCCTTGCCCATTTCCTAAGAGACATCCATGCGTATCCGCAATGCATTTCCTGTATTCGGCCTGATGGCGACGCTCGCTCTGGCCGGTTGCTCTTCGACTACCGAGAGCGCCTCCGTTGAAGACAAGGCCGTGCCGGGCCCGACCGTCCAGACCGCGCAGATCTTCGACGACGCCTATGGCGTGACGACGGATGCCGGATATTCGCTGCCGGCGATCCCGATCCAGAAGGTCAAGCCGCAGTTCCGCCGCCAGATCGTCTCTTACGAAACCACCGAGCGTCCGGGCACGATCATCGTCAACACCCGCGAGCGCTTCCTCTATTACATCCTGCCCGGCGGCAAGGCGATGCGCTACGGCATCGGTGTCGGCAAGCAGGGCTTCGCCTGGGCAGGCACGGCCTATGTCGCATGGAAGCAGGAATGGCCGACCTGGCATCCGCCGAAGGAAATGGCCGAGCGCAAGCCGGAAGTTGCCAAGTATGTCGAAGATGGCATGGGCCCTGGCCTCAGCAACCCGCTCGGCGCGCGCGCCATGTATCTCTTCAACGAAAAGGGTCAGGACACCCTCTTCCGCCTGCACGGCACGCCGGAATGGGCTTCGATCGGCACCGCGGCCTCCTCGGGCTGCATTCGTCTGATGAACCAGGACGTTATCGACCTCTACAGCCGCGTACGTCCGGGCAAGACGACTTCGAAGGTCATCGTTATCCAGTAAGCTGTTGCCGAAATGGGGTATTAGAAAGGCCGCCGGAACATTCTTTCGGCGGCCTTTTCTATTGATTTGTTCTTAAGCCTGCTTGCCCTTCAGTTCGAGGCGGCGGCGATGGAGGACAGGCTCGGTATAGCCGTTCGGCTGTGCCCTGCCCTTCAAGACAAGATCGAGTGCCGCCTGGAAGGCGATCGAACCGTCGAAATCGGTTGCCATTGGCACGTAGGCGGGATCGGATGCATTCTGCTGGTCGACAACTGCGGCCATGCGCTTCATCGTCTCGGCGATCTGCGCTTCGGTCGTGACCTTATGATGCAGCCAATTGGCCATATGCTGGGCGGAGATGCGCAGCGTCGCGCGGTCTTCCATAAGGCCGACATTGTTGATGTCGGGCACCTTGGAGCAGCCGACGCCCTGATCGACCCAGCGGACAACGTAACCGAGAATGCCCTGGGCATTGTTGTCGAGTTCGCGCTGGATTTCCTCCGGCGTCCAATTCGGACGAACCGCTACGGGGACTGAAAGAATATCGGAGAGCTTGGCGCGCGCACGGTCCTTCAGACCCTGTTGAACGCGGGCGACGTTGATGCGGTGATAATGGGTCGCGTGCAGCGTCGCAGCGGTTGGGGACGGAACCCAGGCAGTATTGGCGCCGGCTTTCGGGTGCGCGATTTTCTGCTCCAGCATCGCCGCCATCAGATCCGGCATGGCCCACATCCCCTTGCCGATCTGCGCATGGCCGGAAAGACCGCATTCAAGGCCGATGTCGACGTTCCAGTTCTCGTAGGCGCCGATCCAGGCAGCCTGCTTCATATCGCCCTTGCGGATCATTGGCCCGGCTTCCATCGAGGTATGGATTTCATCGCCGGTGCGGTCCAGGAAACCGGTGTTAATGAAGACGACGCGTTCTCGGGCGGCGCGGATGCACTCCTTGAGATTGACGGTAGTGCGCCGCTCCTCGTCCATAATGCCCATCTTGATGGTATTGCGCGCCATGCCGAGGGCATCCTCGACGCGCGAAAAGATCTCGGCAGCGAAGGCGACTTCCTCGGGTCCATGCATCTTTGGCTTGACGACATAGACCGAACCGGCGCGGGAATTCTTGCGCCGGCCATTGGGGCCGACGTCGTAGAGCGCAATCATGCCGGTGATCATGGCGTCCATGATCCCTTCCGGCACTTCGTTGCCGTCACGATCGAGGATGGCGGGATTCGTCATGAGATGGCCGACGTTGCGCACGAGCATCAGCGACCGGCGATGCACTTCGAAGGGCGTACCGGTCGGGCCGCTGTACTCCAAATCGGGATTGAGCTTGCGGATGAAGCTCGAGCCACCCTTGGACACCTCCTCCTGCAGGTCGCCCTTCATGAGGCCGAGCCAATTGCGATAGACGACGACCTTGTCTTCGGCGTCAACTGCTGCAACCGAGTCCTCGCAGTCCATGATCGTCGTAATCGCCGATTCCAGCCAGACGTCGGAGATGTGCGCCGGATCGCTCTTGCCGATGGCGGTCGAGGCGTCGATGACGATGTCGATATGGATGCCGTTGTTCTTTAACAGGATCTGCGTCGGCGCCGCGGCATCGCCCAGATAGCCGGCAAAATGCGCCGCATCGGTCAGCGAAACATGCTCGCCGTCGGTCGAAGTGATGACGAGTGCACCATCCCTGACAGCAAAGGTCGCGACATCCTTCCAGTTCCAGCTGTCGAGCGGAGCAGCGGTATCGAGGAAATTGCGAACCCAGCCGATGACCTTCTCGCCGCGCTGCGGATTGTAGCTCTTGCCCTTTTCGGCGCCATCGCTCTCGGGAATCGCATCGGTCCCGTAAAGCGCATCGTAGAGCGAGCCCCAGCGCGCGTTGGCGGCGTTCAGCGCATAGCGCGCATTCATGACGGGAACGACGAGCTGCGGACCGGCGATCGAGGCGATCTCGGGATCAACGTTGGCGGTCGATACCTGAAAATCGGAGCCTTCCGGCAGGATATAGCCGATATCCCGCAGAAACGCCTGGTACGCTTCCATGTCGGTCGGCGCGCCATGCTGACGGTACCAATCATCGATTCGAAGCTGAAGTGCATCGCGCTTGGTAAGCAGTTCGCGGTTGCGCGGAGCCAGATCGTGAACGATGGCCGAGAAATCTGCAAAGAACTTGTCGGCATCGATCTGCAGGCCGGGCAACGCCTCCTTCACCAGGAACTCATGAAGGACGGCTTCAACAGCAAGACCGTTTTTATCGATGCGGCTCATTCAATGTCTCCCAAGACCACGGCAGCTTTTTCATGCTGCCACTTTGCGCGGCTTTCATTCATAGTCAATTATGCAATAATTCGAAAGATTTATGCCGCTACGGACAAAGACCGCGGCGTGACGCGCATCGGCAGGCCGTTTTGCGGCTGCGTCGTCAGTTTCTGAACCGGCCATGGCCTTGTCTTGTCCGTCATATCGAAGCGGAACCGGTGCATCAGCACGGCCAGAGCGATAACAGCCTCCTGCAGGGCAAAGGTCGCGCCGATGCAGACCCGCGGACCCGCGCCGAACGGGAGGAACTGGAAACGCCCGATCTTGGCGCGATTCTCCGGCAGGAACCGTTCCGGGATATAGGCGCGTGGCTTGTCCCAATAGAGCTCGTGACGATGGAGCGTCCACGGCATGATGAGAACGGTGACTCCGGCCTCGATCTCGACCGTTTCGCCTTTCGCATCGGTCCAGCGATCGGCGGCGATGGCGGCGCGATTGATCGACGGCGCCGGCGGATAGAGCCGCAGCGCCTCCTCGAAGGCGGCACGCGTGTAAGGCATCAGATCGAGCCATTTTACCGGCTCGACATCCTGGGCCAGCACGCGATCGATCTCCTCCTCCATCGCCTCGCGGATGTGCGGCGTGTTGGCGACGCAATAGAGCGTCCAGGCGAGCGCCCGCGCCGTCGTTTCGTGGCCCGCGCCGATGAAGGTGAGAATATTGTCTTCGATCTCGTCGTTCGTCAGCCCGCCGGTTGCAGCCTGATCAAGGAGCAAGGTCAGAAAGTCGTCCGGCGCGGAGGCTCGATCGGCTTGCATACGCGCGAGCCGGGCATCCATGGTCTGGCGCACGATGTTTCGGAACTTGTCCAGCACCTTTTGACCGCCGATGCGGGTGACGCGCGGAACCCATGAGGGCGCGCGCAGGAGATCCATCGGGTCGACGCGCCCCATGCGGTGGAGGAGTGCGTTTACGTCGTCGGCAAAGCTATCGGAGGAGGTGACGATCTCGCCTGAGAACAGCGTATCGGCGAGCATGGCGAAGGTCAGTTCCGTCATGTCGGCGGCAATCTCGAAGACCTTGCCGTCTCTGCCAGCGGATTCGTATTTTATCGCGTAGTCCTCGGACTGGCGAAGCATCTGCCCGGCGAAGCCGTTTGCGTGGCGCGGCGTGAAGACCGGTGATACCGCCTTGCGGGATCGCTTCCAAACCTCTCCTTCCGCCGTCAGCAGGCCGTCACGCAGGATCGGGCGCAAGATGAGTTGGCGAATATCCGACATGCGGTAGTTCGTGGCATTGTCGACGAGAACATGGCGGATCAAACCGGGATCATTGACGATCAGGGTTCTTTCCCGAAAGAACCGTGTCTGGATCCACGGCAGCGTGTAGGAAGGCTCGCCCCAGAGCTCCAGCGGATTGCGCAGGATGGTGCGGATGATCTCAAGGCGGCTCGGTGGCACCGTGCGGGGCAACGGTGCCGGAGGTTCAAAGGGATCCGGACGCATGTCCATGAGAATTCAGCCTTTCGCGGAAGATTCTAAACTCTTCCCGGCAAGGCGGAAGCTAGAGCAGGCGCTCCAACTCGTCCAGCTTGTCGTTGACCAACCAGCCGTAATAGTTTTCCTCCGGCCAGACGGTTTCGCCTGAAGCGCGGTTCTTGGCCGCCAGGGCCGCCGCGCGCTGGCGCGAATTGCCGACATTATAGAGGGTGGCGGTCAGGCCCGGATTCTTGGAAATGTCCATGTCGGCGATCTGTTTGTAATCGTCGATCGAGCGGCGGATGGAGGCAGCGACGAAGGCAAGCGAGATATCGGGCTCCATGATTGCCTTGTAGACGGCACCGGCGTCCCTCTCGTTCAGCTTTTCATAACCTGAGACCTTGGAGACGAGATCCGAGAGCATCAGCGCGGTCAGCGGGTTGATCTGGCCGAGGCCGAAGGTCTGACCAGCGTAGAAGGGCTGAAAGAAGACGGCACTGAAGCGGTTGTTCGGGTAGCTCTTGCCACCGACCGTCTTGCCTCGGAAGTCCCTTTCCCAGACGTCCTCACGGCAACTCCACAACGTGTAGGAATCGCCCTTGCCGCTACATTCAGCAAACTCCGGCCGCTTGACGAAATCGTCCACGTCCTCGCCATCATAGGCGAAACGGAAACTCTGGCCGGCATAGGAAGCGGCCTTCACGTAATAGGATTGCAGGCGGTCATAGGCGTCGACATTGTAGGTATGCTCGCCGACGATCGCACCGACCACGTGGATCGGGTCGATGCCATAAGCGGCCGAAACTTTCTTGATCTTGCCCATCAGTTCGTGATCCGTGGCCAAGAGGTCACGGACCTTCTCGTATTTCCGATCGAACGAGCTCTTCGTGCCTTTGGTGCGACGAACCGAGGCGTCCGGAACATCCGGTTGCTCGGCATGACGATTACCTGACGGCACCACCTGCATGGCAAAAGCAGGCACCGAGGTCAGCACCGCAGCAACAATCAGGAGGCTTGTCATAAGGCGTCGCACGATCAGCATTCCCATCATTTTGGCATTGTCGCGAAGCGCGCTGACTGGACCACAATCTTGGCCGAATAATGCTGGCGCCGATAACGAGACGGGCCCTTCACTAAAAAGTAAAGGGCCCGCTGTCGAGAGTCCAAGCTGTCAAAATCGCGGCGTCACATCAGTAAGGACAGGACCCGATGCTTGTTCATCACAGAATGAACCGGGACAGATCTGTGTTCTGCGCCAGGTCACCGACGTGCTCTCGGACGTAGTCGGCGTCAATCGTCACGGTCGAGCCGCCGCGATCCGGAGCATTGAACGAGATTTCGTCCAGAACGCGCTCCATGACGGTCTGAAGGCGACGGGCGCCGATGTTTTCGACAGACGAATTCAAGTGGACGGCCACATCAGCCAGGGCATCAATGCCATTGTCAGTGAATTCGAGGGTGAGGCCTTCCGTTTCCATCAGCGCCTTGTACTGCCTGATAAGACTCGCCTCGGTTTCCGTCAGGATACGGCGGAAGTCTTCCTTTGTGAGCGCGCGCAGTTCGACGCGGATCGGCAGACGACCCTGCAATTCCGGCAACAGATCGGACGGCTTGGAGACATGGAATGCGCCGGAGGCGATGAAAAGGACGTGGTCCGTCTTCACCGGCCCGTACTTCGTCGACACCGTCGTTCCTTCGACCAGGGGAAGCAGGTCGCGCTGCACGCCTTCGCGCGAAACGCCGGCACCCATGCCGCCGTCGCGAGCGGCGATCTTGTCGATCTCGTCGAGGAAGACGATGCCGTCATTCTCGACCGCACGAACCGCCTCGCGCTGGATAACTTCGTTGTCGATCAGCTTGTCGGACTCGTCGCGGATCAGATCCGTGTAGGATGCCTTGACCGTCGTGCGGACCTTCTTGGTGCGGCCACCCATCGCCTTCCCGAACATTTCGGAGAGGTTGAGCACGCCGATATTTGCGCCCGGCATGCCGGGAATGTCGAAGCCACCCATGCCGGTACCGGTGTCGGCGATCTCGATATCGATCTCCTTGTCATCAAGTTCACCGTTGCGCAGCTTCTTGCGGAAGCTGTCACGGGTCGCCGGCGAGGCCGTGGCGCCGACGAGCGCATCGAGAACGCGTTCCTCGGCGCTCATATGCGCCTTTGCCTGCACTTCGCTCCGCTTCTTCTCGCGTGCGAGCCCGATGCCGACCTCGACGAGATCGCGGATGATCTGCTCCACGTCGCGTCCGACGTAACCGACTTCGGTGAACTTGGTCGCTTCAACCTTGATGAAGGGCGCGCCCGCCAGCTTGGCGAGACGGCGAGAGATTTCCGTCTTGCCGACACCGGTCGGGCCGATCATCAGGATGTTCTTTGGCATCACTTCGTCGCGTAGATCCGGATCGAGCTGGTGGCGACGCCAACGGTTGCGCAGCGCGATCGCCACCGCGCGCTTGGCCTCATGCTGGCCGATGATGTAGCGGTCAAGTTCGGAAACGATCTCGCGGGGGGAAAATGTGGTCATATCGAATATCCCATCGGGGCGTGAATCTTTGAAACCGGGTCAAGCTTCGGCGTCGAGCGTTTCCACCACCACATTATGGTTCGTGTAGACGCAAATATCGGCGGCAATATCGAGGGCGCGACGCGCGACCTCTTCGGCGGATTTGTCTGTGTCCATCAGGGCGCGGGCCGCAGCGAGCGCATAATTGCCACCCGAACCGATCGCCATGGCGCCGTGCTCCGGCTCGAGAACATCGCCGTTGCCTGTTATCGCCAGCGTCACCTGCTTGTCAGCGACGAGCATCATGGCTTCGAGGTTGCGGAGATACTTGTCCGTGCGCCAATCCTTGGCAAGCTCGACGGCGGCGCGCATCAGCTGCCCCGGATATTGCTCGAGCTTCTTTTCGAGGCGTTCGAGGAGCGTGAACGCATCCGCAGTGGCGCCTGCGAAACCGGCAATAACCTCGCCCTTGCCGATGCGCCGCACCTTGCGGGCGTTGCCCTTCATCACGGTCTGGCCGAGGCTTACCTGACCATCGCCGGCCATGATGACCTTACCGCCCTTTCGAACTGTAATAATCGTTGTCATCTATTCACCTTTGCCCGTCTGCCGGGCTTGTTGAGTCGGGCCGAACGCCGGCCCTGTCGAGCCCTATGTAAGTGCGTGAATGCCGATTGCAAATGGCGTCTTTTTCTGCTGCCGCGGTTCTGGATATTTCGCGGCACGCCTGATAAGGAACGCCCGTATTTCCCGATGGAGCAGCCTTATGGCCGAGACCGCAGCAAGCCGCACGGGTACCGTGTCCCGCAAGACGAACGAGACTTCGGTTTCCGTTTCCGTCAATCTCGACGGCACCGGAAAGTCGAAAATTTCGACTGGCGTCGGCTTCTTCGACCATATGCTCGACCAGCTGTCACGACATTCGCTGATCAACATGGAAATCGAGACCAAGGGCGATCTCCATATCGACGACCACCATACAGTGGAAGACACCGGTATCGCGATCGGCCAGGCGATTGCCAAGGCACTCGGCGACCGCCGCGGCATCACGCGCTATGCATCGATCGACCTCGCCATGGACGAGACGATGACGAAGGCAGCCGTCGACCTCTCCGGTCGCCCCTTCCTTGTCTGGAACGTCACCTTCAGTGCGCCGAAGATCGGCACGTTCGACACCGAACTCGTTCGCGAATTCTTCCAGGCGCTTGCCCAGAACGCCGGCATCACCTTGCATATTCTCAACCATTATGGTGCCAACAACCACCATATTGCAGAGACGTGCTTCAAGGCCGTTGCCCGCGCGCTGCGTACGGCGACAGAGATCGATCCGAGACAGGCGGGCCGTGTTCCCTCGACGAAGGGCACGCTCGTCTGAGCCCCCTGAGGGAGCTTGACGACATGACTTCCAGCTATCTGGTTCTGACTGCGCCTAGCGGAACAGACTCCAACCACGAGAAGACGCGCTTCATTCGCGACGGTTTTACCGTGCTCGGGTTTCTCTTCCCCTGGATATGGCTGGCCTTCCACCAGCTGTGGCTCTACGCCATCGCGGCATTTCTCCTGCAAAGCCTTGGCGGTGCGCTGGCAGACCGCGTAGACCTCTGGCCCGTCGGCGTTGCGATCACCTTCGGCACCAGTCTGCTGGTGGCGCTCGAGGGCCAGAATCTTCGCATCCGCAATCTGGTTGCGAAGGGCTGGGCTGAGGCCGACCTCGTTTCCGCCGACTCGCTGCAGACCGCAGAAGAAATCTACTTTTTGAATGTCCAGACCGACGCCGACGACAGCCGCCCGGCGCCGTCGCCGCAATGGGATCCCGCAGCCCAAGCCCCGCGACACGACAACGCCACCTCGCTCGGTCTCTTTGGTTTTGATGGAGGACGCTGAATGCGCGTCGCAATTATAGACTACGGTTCCGGCAACCTGCGTTCGGCGACGAAGGCCTTCGAACGGGCCGCACGGGAAGTCGGCATCGATGCCGTGATCGATCTGACCGACAAGGCCGAGGTTGTAGCCGCCGCCGATCGCGTGGTGCTGCCGGGTGTTGGCGCCTATGCCGACTGCCGACGCGGCCTCGATGCCGTTTCCGGCATGTCGGACGCTCTGATCGATGTGGTTGAGAAGAAGGCCCGGCCCTTCCTTGGTATTTGCGTCGGCATGCAGCTGATGTCATCGCGCGGTCTCGAGAAGACCGTCACGGATGGCTTTGGCTGGATACCCGGCGATGTCGTCGAAATGACGCCAGGTGATGCCAATCTGAAGATTCCACAGATCGGCTGGAATACGCTGGATCTGAAATCCCCCCACCCGTTGTTCGACGGCATTCCGACGGGGCCGAACGGGCTGCATGCCTATTTTGTGCATTCCTACCATCTGGCGGCGAAAAACCCCGCCGACGTGCTCGCGACGGCCGATTACGGCGGCCCGATCACCGCCTTCGTCGGTCGCGACAACATGGCCGGAGCCCAGTTCCATCCCGAAAAGAGCCAGAATCTCGGCCTCGCCCTGATTGCCAATTTCCTGCGCTGGAAGCCTTGAGCTCGCGCATTGCAAGGACTGACAGAATGATCCTATTTCCCGCAATCGACCTCAAGGATGGGCAGTGCGTTCGCCTCAAGCTTGGCGATATGGACCAGGCAACCGTCTACAATCCCGATCCCGGAGCCCAGGCGAAGGCCTTTGAAGACCAGGGATTCGAATGGCTGCATGTCGTTGACTTGAATGGCGCCTTTGCTGGCGAAAGCGTCAACGGCGCTGCTGTCGACGCGATCCTGAAGGCAACGAAGAACCCCGTTCAGCTTGGTGGCGGCATCCGTACACTCGACCATATCGAGAATTGGCTGTCGCGCGGCCTTGCCCGCGTCATTCTCGGAACGATCGCCGTGCGCGATCCTGCGCTCGTGATTGAAGCCTGCAAGAAGTTTCCCGGCCGTGTTGCTGTCGGAATCGATGCCAAGGGCGGCAAAGTCGCAGTCGAAGGTTGGGCCGAGGCCTCCGAGCTCGGCGTCATCGAGCTCGCGAAGAAGTTCGAGGGCGCCGGTGTTGCCGCGATCATCTACACCGACATCGACCGCGACGGCATCCTTGCCGGCATCAACTGGTCGTCGACGCTCGAGCTTGCCGAAGCCGTATCGATCCCCGTCATCGCGTCCGGCGGCCTTGCTTCGATCGAGGACGTGAAGCGGATGCTCGAGCTTGACGCACGCAAGCTCGAGGGTGCGATTTCCGGCCGCGCGCTCTATGATGGACGCATCGACCCGAAAGAAGCGCTGGCGCTGATTTCAGCCGCACGCGCAAAGGAGACTGCGCAATGACCCTCAAGGCTCGCGTCATTCCCTGCCTCGACGTCAAGGACGGCCGCGTCGTCAAGGGTGTCAACTTCGTCAATCTGGTAGATGCCGGAGACCCGGTCGAGGCCGCCAAGGCCTACGATGCCGCCGGCGCCGACGAACTTTGCTTTCTCGACATTACCGCTTCCTCGGACAATCGCGAGACGATCTTCGATGTCGTCGCTCGCACCGCCGAGCAATGCTTCATGCCTGTCACCGTCGGCGGCGGCGTTCGCACCATCGCTGACATTCGCAAGCTGCTGCTTTGTGGCGCGGACAAGATCTCTATCAACTCGGCCGCCGTCAACAATCCGGATTTCGTTGCGGAGGCCGCCGACAAGTTCGGCGACCAGTGCATCGTCGTCTCGATCGACGCCAAGCGGCGGACAGTGCCTGTCCAAGGCGATGTCAGCGCCTGGGAGATCTATACGCATGGTGGCCGCAATGCGACCGGCATCGATGCCGTGGATTTCGCTCGGAAAATGGTCGAGCGTGGCGCCGGCGAGCTGCTTGTTACCTCAATGGACCGGGACGGGACGAAGGTCGGCTACGATCTCGAACTGACGCGTGCCATAGCGGATTCGGTTCGGGTGCCGGTGATAGCTTCGGGCGGCGTCGGCGACCTCGATGATCTCGTGGCCGGGGTCAAGCAAGGACATGCCAATGCCGTTCTGGCTGCTTCGATCTTCCACTTTGGTACCTATTCCGTCGGGGAAGCGAAGCGCTATATGTCGTCGTGCGGCATCGACATGCGTCTGGACTGAGTGGAAAGCGGAATCATGAGCGAATTTACCCTCGCCGACCTGGAAAAGATCGTCGATGCGCGATCGAAGGCCTCTCCGGAAGAATCCTGGACGGCAAAGCTCGTTTCTGCCGGTCAGCCAAAAGCGGCCAAGAAACTCGGCGAAGAGGCGATCGAGACCGTGATGGCAGCGATCGCCGATGACCGCGAAAACCTTACCTATGAAGCCGCCGACCTGCTCTATCACCTATTGGTCGTATTGAAGGTCGCAGGCATTCCGTTGCAAAGTGTCATGGCGGAGCTTGAGCGCCGTACCGCTCAATCCGGCCTGAAAGAAAAGGCGAGCCGGCAAAGTTCATGAGTATCGCAAGACAGCTCATCGGAGCGCCCGAAACGCTCGATCATTTTCAGGCGAATGCCTATTCGCCCTATCACTTCTTTTCTTCCGAGGAATGGGCGCGCTTCCGGGCGGATACGCCGCTCACCCTGAAGGGGGACGAGGTCAAGCGGCTGCGCTCCATGGGCGACCCGATCGACCTCGATGAAGTGCGGCGCATCTATCTGTCGCTGTCGCGCCTTCTGTCGGCGCATGTGGAATCCTCGCAGCTGCTGTTCGAGCAGCGCAATCGCTTCCTCAGCCTCTCCAACGTCGCGAAGACTCCCTTCGTGATCGGCATCGCCGGCTCCGTGGCTGTCGGCAAATCGACGACCGCCCGTATCCTGAAGGAACTGCTGTCGCGCTGGCCGTCCAGTCCAAAGGTGGATCTTGTCACCACGGACGGCTTCCTGCACCCGAATGCCGTGCTGCAGCGTGAAAACCTGATGCAGCGCAAGGGTTTTCCCGAGAGCTACGACACCGGCGCGATCCTGCGTTTCCTGGCCGCGATCAAGGCTGGGCAGCCGAACGTCAAGGCACCGTCCTATTCGCATCTTGTCTATGACGTGCTGCCGAACGAGTACAAGATCGTCGATCGGCCGGATATTCTGATCTTCGAGGGCATCAACGTGCTGCAGTCGCGCGACCTGCCGGCTGGCGGCAAGATCGTTCCGATGGTTTCCGACTTCTTCGACTTCTCGATCTACATCGATGCGGATGAAAGCCGGATTCACGACTGGTATGTGACGCGTTTCCTGCGGCTGCGCGAAACGGCGTTTCGCGATCCCCACTCCTTCTTCCACCGCTATGCCTCGATCAGCGAGGAGGAAGCGCTGACGATTGCCGAAGGCCTCTGGGAAAACATCAACCTGAAGAACCTGCGGGAAAACATCCTCCCGACGCGCCCGCGTGCCGACCTTATCCTGCGCAAGGGCAACAATCACCTGATAGAACAGGTCGCATTGAGGAAGCTCTAGGCCGTTACCCGGCGAAGCGTCAGATTGATCCGGCCGCCATTCTTCAGCAAGGTCGACGTCGATGGATAGATCCTGTCGACGCCATGGAAGCAAAGGCGCCCTTCCGCACCCAAGATCACGACATCGCCGCTTGAGAGCTTGAAGGAAAGCGTGCGGTCGTCGCGCGCGAGGCCACCGACGCGAAACAGGCAGCTATTGCCGAGCGAGATCGACACAACAGGCGCTGCAAGGTCCTGTTCATCCTTGTCCTGATGCAGTCCCATGCGGGCCTCGTCGGAGTAGAAGTTGACGAGGCAGGCCTGTGGCGGCTTGTCATAGCCAGAGACGTCGCTCCAGATCTCGATCAATTCCACAGGCATGTCCGGCCAGGGCTTGCCCGTAACGGGGTGGGTCGGCTGATAGCGATAGCCGCGCTCCTTGTCGGTTACCCAGCCGAGCGGTCCGCAATTCGTCATGCGCACTGACATCGGCTTGCCGGTGCCAGGCATGACGGGCACGAAGAGCGGCGCACCCGCCACGATCGACCTGACAATATCCACCAAAGCCTGCTGTCGCGGCCGGTCCAGATAAACAGGACGATGACTGACGCCGTTCGGAAGCTTCAGCATATCAATCTCCGAGCGGTCGCCCGCGCATCTTCTTCACCTCCGCACGGCCCGATTTCTCCTTCAGCCGGCGCTCGACCGACCCCTTTGTCGGCTTGGTTTTCTTGCGCGGTGGCGGTGGCGGTTTTGCCGCCTCGAGAATCAGTTCCTTCAGCCGCTCGCGCGCGTCTTCGCGGTTGCGATCCTGGCTGCGAAAGCGGCTTGCCTCGATCATCAACACGCCCTCTTTCGAGAGGCGCTTCCCGGCCAGTTTCACGGCATTCGCTTTCACCCGCTCCGTCAAGGACGGTGAGTTTGGGATGTTGAAGAAGAGCTGGACTGCTGTCGAGACCTTGTTGACGTTCTGCCCGCCGGGGCCGCCCGCCAGAACGAACTGCTCGGTCAACTCCCACCCGGCGATGATAATTCGATCGTTGATGTAAAGCGGTTCGCTGGCCATACATTTTCTATCTCACATCGGCCGGCCCTTGGGAACAGACAAAGAAACCCGGCGGAGACCGCCGGGTTTCACGTGAATCATCAATGTTTTGGCGCATCATTCAGCGGCGGCGCGAAACCCCGGAGCCGCATCGCGCACCCCGCCATCCACGTGGCCTTCGAACTTCGCGAAGTTCTCGATGAACATCGTCACGAGCTTGCTAGCCTGCGCATCATAGGCGACCGGATCCTGCCACGTAGAACGTGGATCGAGGATGGCCGTGTCAACGCCCGGCACCACAACGGGAACAGCAAAGCCGAAGTTCGGGTCGACGCGGCTGTCTGCCTTGCCGAGCTCACCCGAGAGTGCTGCGGCCAGCAGCGTGCGGGTCGCCTTGATCGGCATCCGCTTGCCGGTGCCGTAAGCCCCGCCGGTCCAGCCCGTGTTGACGAGCCAGCATTCAACGCCGTGGCGACCGATCAGATCCTTCAGCAAATTGCCGTATTCCGACGGATGGCGTGGCATGAACGGCGCGCCGAAGCAAGTCGAGAACGTCGCCTCCGGCTCGGTCACGCCCCGTTCGGTACCGGCCACCTTGGCGGTGTACCCGGAAAGGAAGTGGTACATGGCCTGATCCGGCGTCAGCTTGGCGATCGGCGGCATGACGCCGAAGGCATCGGCCGTCAGCATGATGATTGTCTTCGGGTGACCGGCGAGGCCGGTCTTGGAGGCGTTCGGAATGAAATCCAGTGGGTAGGCGCAGCGTGTGTTCTCCGTCAGCGAGCCGTCGTTGAAGTCGGGTTCGCGTTCATCGTTCAGAACGACGTTTTCGAGAATCGTGCCGAAGCGCTGCGTCGTTGCGTAGATTTCCGGTTCCGCTTCCGCCGAGAGACGGATCGTCTTGGCGTAGCAGCCGCCTTCGAAGTTGAAGATGCCATCCTCACCCCACCCGTGCTCGTCGTCGCCGATCAGCGTGCGGGCAGGATCCGCCGAAAGCGTCGTCTTGCCGGTGCCCGAAAGGCCGAAGAAGACAGCGGAATCCCCAGCCGGACCGACATTGGCCGAGCAGTGCATTGGCATGACGCCCTTTGCCGGGAGCAGGTAATTCAGCACGGTAAAGACCGACTTCTTCATCTCGCCGGCATAGAAGGTGCCGGCGATCAGCACTTCGCCATTCGTCAGGTCGCAAGCGATGACCGTTTCTGTGCGGCAGCCGTAACGCGCTGGATCGGCTTTGAAGGTCGGCAGGTTGATGATCGTCAGCTTCGGGACGAAGGATTCGAGCGTCGGGCGCTCTGGGCGGATCAGCAGGTTACGAATGAACAGCGAATGCCAGGCCAGCTCCGTGACGACACGGGTCGGCAGCGCGTTGTTTTCGTCAGCACCTCCGATGAGGTCCTGAACGAACAGATCCTTGCCGGCGGCATGCGCGAGCATGTCCTGCTTCAACAGCGCGAAGTGCTCCGGCGACATCGGCTTGTTGTTGTCCCACCAGATCTCGCCATCGGTTTTGGCGTCACGTACGACGAACTTGTCCCTCGGCGAACGGCCGGTGTGCTGGCCCGTCAGGGCCCGCAAGGCGCCATGGGCGGTCAGCTCAGCCTCACCCCGGCGAATCGATTCTTCATAGAGGGAGGCGGCGGTAAAGTTATAGCGAGCGCTGTTTGCGCTCCCCAAACCGATCGTCGCCAGCTCTATCGCCGGGTTGTGGACTCCGAACAGCTCCATGGTCTTTCCCTTCCCTTGAGGCTCGTGCCGTTAAGAACTGAGGCTGACCGTACGGGCTGGTTTTTTAAAACGCAAGAGCCGAAAATCTATAAAATGTAGTAATATCAAACTATTAATCGATTTAAATTTTTCCGCCTTATTTTAAATCGTTTGAATCAGAAGTCGCTCGTCAAATTGGCAACACAGCTTTTGGTTGTCTTCAAAACTTTGCGACAATCCCACCCTTTATCTTTGCCACAATTTGTTCCACCTTTATCCCCATAAGCGCATCCGGTTCAGAAAGGCCGCCTGGGGGACCTTCAAAATTCCTGGAGACGCGCATAGATGACGGAGACGAATACCATGCCGACAATCGCGCTCGTTGATGACGACCGCAACATCCTCACCTCGGTGTCGATCGCACTTGAGGCTGAAGGATATAAGGTCGAGACTTATACGGACGGCGCTTCCGCCCTCGATGGTCTTCTCGCCCGCCCGCCGCAGCTTGCCATCTTCGACATCAAGATGCCGCGCATGGACGGCATGGAACTCCTGCGCCGCCTGCGACAGAAATCCGACATGCCGGTCATCTTCCTCACTTCTAAGGATGAGGAGATCGATGAGCTGTTCGGCCTGAAGATGGGCGCGGATGACTTTATTACCAAGCCATTCTCACAGCGCCTGCTGGTCGAGCGGGTGCGCGCTGTTCTGCGCCGTGCATCGAGCCGCGAGGCTGCCGCCGCAGCCGGCGGTGCCGCTCCAAAGCCGGGCACGGCACAACAGCTCGCTCGCTCGCTCGAGCGCGGTCAGCTGGTCATGGACCAGGAACGCCACACCTGCACCTGGAAAGGCGAGCCGGTGACGCTAACGGTCACCGAATTCCTCATCCTGCATTCGTTGGCCCAGCGTCCGGGGGTCGTCAAAAGCCGTGACGCGCTGATGGACGCGGCTTATGACGAGCAGGTCTATGTCGACGATCGCACCATCGACAGCCACATCAAGCGGCTTCGCAAGAAATTCAAGATGGTCGATATCGACTTTGATATGATTGAAACGCTTTACGGAGTGGGATACCGCTTCCGCGAAGCAGCCTGACGCCCAAGCGGCGCGGCATCTGAGAATTGTCGAGAGTGGTGATCGCGAAAGCGACCCGCTCTCCGAAAGGGCCTATCGTTGGCGCAGTTGGTGCAGGAAAGGGATCTGGATGAGGCGGAAGGCGTAAGCAGCCGCCGCGTCAGGGGACGCCGTTGGTCGCATCCCTTCACGATCATCCGCCGCATCTTCGGCAACGCCGTCTTTTCGAGCCTCACGCGTCGCATCCTGTTCTTCAATCTCGCGGCGCTTGTCGTTCTCGTCGGTGGCATTCTCTATCTCAATCAGTTTCGCGAAGGGCTGATCGATGCCCGCGTCGAAAGCCTTCTGACGCAGGGCGAAATCATCGCCGGTGCCGTCTCGGCCTCGGCCTCAGTCGACACCAACTCGATCACCATCGACCCGGAAAAGCTGCTCGAACTGCAGGCCGGGCAGAGCATTACGCCAGTTCCGAACGACGAGGACCTCGAGTTCCCGATCGATCCGGAGAAGGTCGCGCCGGTCCTGCGCCGTCTGATTTCGCCGACCAGAACCCGGGCGCGGATTTTCGACGCTGACGCCAACCTGCTGCTCGATTCGCGCCACCTCTATTCACGCGGTCAGGTCCTGCGCTTTGATCTGCCGCCGGTCGATGACGAAGAACAGACCTGGGGCCAGTGGTTCACGACCATCTTCAACAAGGTCCTGCAGCCTGGAAATCTGCCTCTCTACAAGGAAGCCCCGGGCGGCGACGGCTCTATTTATCCGGAAGTGATGAACGCGCTGACCGGCGTGCGCGGCGCTGTGGTTCGCACCACCGAGAAGGGCGAGCTGATCGTGTCGGTCGCCGTTCCGATCCAGCGCTTCCGCGCCGTCCTTGGCGTGCTGCTATTGTCGACGCAGGCCGGAGATATCGACAACATCGTCCACGCCGAGCGCCTGGGCATCATGCGCGTGTTCGGGGTCGCGACCCTCGTCAACGTTCTCTTGTCTCTCGTCCTCTCGTCGACGATCGCCAATCCCTTGCGGCGTCTGTCGGCGGCCGCCATTCGTGTCCGCCGCGGCGCGAGGGAGCGCGAGGAAATCCCGGACTTTTCGGCACGTCAGGACGAGATCGGTAACCTATCCATTGCTCTGCGCGAGATGACGACGGCTCTCTACGATCGCATCGACGCGATCGAAAGCTTCGCGGCCGACGTCAGCCACGAACTGAAGAACCCGCTGACGTCGCTTCGCAGCGCCGTCGAGACGCTACCGCTCGCCAAAACAGACGAGTCCAAAAAGCGGCTTCTCGATGTTATCCAGCACGATGTTCGCCGCCTCGACCGCCTGATCAGCGACATTTCCGACGCCTCCCGCCTCGATGCGGAATTGGCGCGGGTCGATGCAGGTTCGGTCGATCTGGAGATTTTGCTTCGCGACCTCATCGACGTGTCGCGGCAAATCCGCAATCGCAAAAAGGAAGTGCAGATCGAATTCGCGATCGAGCGCAAACCGGGCGTCAAGACGCGCTTCGTGGTAAACGGCCACGACTTGCGCA
This sequence comes from Rhizobium sp. 42MFCr.1, assembly GCF_000377185.1. Classification (NCBI taxonomy): domain Bacteria; kingdom Pseudomonadati; phylum Pseudomonadota; class Alphaproteobacteria; order Hyphomicrobiales; family Rhizobiaceae; genus Rhizobium; species Rhizobium sp. 42MFCr.1. Next base: position 26,718 of record NZ_KB897855.1, on the reverse strand, counting down.
TCGGGCAGGTCGTCACCAACCTCATCGAGAACGCCCGCTCCTTCGTTCCTGAACACGATGGCAAGATCACCGTGCGGCTGGTCAGAACCCGCTCGCGCTGCATTGTCTATATCGAAGACAACGGCCCTGGCATCCAGGCAGAGAATATCGATCGCATCTTCGAGCGCTTCTATACCGACCGACCGGAGTCGGAAGGCTTCGGGCAGAATTCGGGCCTCGGCCTATCGATCAGTCGCCAGATTGCCGAAGCGCATGGTGGTTCGCTGCGCGCGGAGAACATTATCGATCCCGAGAGCGAGAAGCTGCTTGGAGCACGCTTCATTCTCGCTCTTCCCGCCGATACCACCGTATGACGGGCGCGCCTTCAAACATCCACGCAACGGCCATCGTCGTCGGCACGACCGGCCTTCTCTTCATGGGTCCCTCCGGCTGGGGAAAGTCGATGCTGGCCTTCGCCTGCATCAATGAAGCACAGCGCATGGGCATCTATTCCGTGCTCGTCGCCGACGATCAGGTGCTCATCTCCAAAGGAGACGAAACCGTGATTGCGACCTGCCCCGCGTCGATCTGCGGTTTGATCGAACTCCGCGGCACCGGCATCGTCCGAGTACCTCATATTGCAAGCGCCGTGATGCATTACGCTGTGCTTCCGGCAAGCGCGTCGGGAGAGAAACGGTTGCCGCCGGAAGGAGAGCAGACAACTATTGCTGGCAGCATAAATCTGCCGGTCATTCGGTTGCTGGCTAATACTCCGTTGCCGCTGGCGATACTGATGGCAAAAGCGCCCGATATTGGCCAGTAATGCCCGCGAAATTGGCAAATCCTGCCCTAAAAGTCGTATTTTTGTCTTGCACTTCGGCTTTTCATCGCCAAGATGTGCCCCCACGGTGGACGCGATTGCTGCATTGCGATATTGGGGCCACCGTTTGCATACGCCACTAGGAGCAGTAATATCATGATCGGACTTGTGCTTGTCACTCATGGCAAGCTGGCTGAAGAGTTTCGTCATGCGGTCGAACATGTCGTCGGTCCTCAGAAATTCATCGAAACGGTCTGTATCGGTCCCGAAGACGACATGGATCAAAGGCGACAAGACATCCTGGAAGCAGTGTCACGCGCCGACGACGGCCACGGAGTCGTCATCCTCACCGACATGTTCGGGGGCACCCCCTCCAACCTGGCAATATCCGTCATGAGCAGTGGCCACACCGAAGTCATCGCTGGCATGAATCTGCCGATGCTGATCAAACTTGCCGGGGTACGCGGCGAGAACAATATGGAAAAGGCACTTGTCGAAGCGTCCGAAGCCGGACGGAAATACATCAACGTCGCCAGCCGCGTCCTCAGCGGCAAATAGTGAGCACATTGCGCCCATGACGGCACTCTCCCGAGAAATTCTGATCATCAACAAGCGCGGACTGCACGCACGCGCTTCGGCAAAGTTCGTACAGCTGGTCGAGAATTTCGATGCCGCGATCACCGTATCGAAAGACGGAATGACGGTCGGCGGGACATCGATCATGGGATTGATGATGCTGGCCGCGAGCCCCGGTTCCAGCGTCCTAGTCTCCGCCAGCGGCAATCAGGCCGCACAGGCGCTTGATGCTCTCGACGAACTGATCCAGAACCGGTTCGGCGAGGAAATTTGAGCCGCTTGCAGCTCATATAAACATATAAAGACTTCTTTATATCATTATTGCCTTCGTCATGGAAGCCTGCTAAACGGCCATCCTAGCCGCGCATGCCGCGTGGATGCTTTCTGGCGCACATACGCTTGCGCCTTCGAATTTTGAGCCGCTTTTCAGCCTGGAGAACCCAATGAGCACTGAAAAAGATTATGTCGTCGCCGACATCGGCCTCGCGGACTTCGGCCGCAAGGAAATCACGATCGCAGAAACCGAGATGCCGGGCCTGATGGCCTGCCGCGCCGAATTCGGCGAAGCAAAGCCGCTGAAGGGCGCGCGCATCACCGGCTCGCTGCACATGACGATCCAGACGGCCGTTCTCATCGAGACGTTGGTCGCGCTCGGCGCCGAAGTTCGCTGGGCTTCGTGCAACATCTTCTCGACGCAGGATCATGCCGCAGCCGCAATCGCTGCTGCCGGCGTTCCGGTTTTCGCCATCAAGGGCGAGTCGCTGGAAGACTACTGGGTCTACACTGACAAGATCTTCCAGTGGGCCGATGGCGGCCTCTCCAACATGATCCTCGATGACGGCGGCGACGCCACCATGTACATCCTTCTCGGCGCCCGCGCCGAAGCCGGCGAGGACGTGCTCTCCAAGCCGCATTCCGAAGAAGAAGAAATCCTTTTCGCACAGATCAAGAAGCGTCTTGCCGCTTCGCCGGGCTGGTTCACCAAGCAGCGCGATGCGATCAAGGGCGTAACCGAAGAAACCACGACCGGCGTGAACCGTCTGTATCAGTTGAGCCAGAAGGGCCTCCTGCCCTTCCCGGCGATCAACGTCAACGACTCGGTCACCAAGTCGAAGTTCGACAACAAGTACGGCTGCAAGGAATCGCTAGTCGATGGCATCCGCCGCGGCACCGACGTGATGATGGCAGGCAAGGTCGCCGTCGTCTGCGGCTACGGCGACGTCGGCAAGGGCTCGGCTGCTTCGCTCCAAGGCGCTGGCGCCCGCGTCAAGGTCACGGAAGTGGATCCGATCTGCGCGCTGCAGGCTGCCATGGACGGTTTCGAAGTCGTCACTCTCGAAGACGTGGTGTCTTCGGCAGACATCTTCATCACCACGACCGGCAACAAGGACGTCATCCGCATCGACCACATGCGTCAGATGAAGGACATGGCAATCGTCGGCAACATCGGCCACTTCGACAACGAAATCGAAGTTGCGGCACTGCGTAACCTCAAGTGGACCAACATCAAGCCGCAGGTCGACCTCATCGAGTTCCCGAAGGGCAACCGCATCATCCTTCTGTCTGAAGGTCGCCTGCTCAACCTCGGCAACGCCACCGGCCATCCGTCCTTCGTCATGTCCGCGTCCTTCACCAACCAGACGCTGGCCCAGATCGAGCTTTTCACCAAGCCCGGCCAGTACCAGAACCAGGTCTACATCCTGCCGAAGCATCTCGATGAGAAGGTTGCACGCCTTCATCTCGACAAGCTTGGCGTGAAGCTGACGCAGCTTTCGGAAGAACAGGCCTCCTACATCGGCGTGAAGCCACAGGGCCCATTCAAGGCCGACCACTACCGATATTAATCACGAGATCAATATCCACAACATCTAGAGGGCGTCGCATTGACAAATGCGTCGCCCTTATTTTTTGGCACACATCTTCCCGCAGATTCCCTTCCGAAGTATTGTTTTAACACTCGATTCGTGGCCACGGACGTGTCCGTTTGCTTCGAAAATGGGATGTCTTGTCGTGATGGCGGCACATTAAGGGACGGAGACATACCGCGCATGTCGGAAATGATGCACAGCCTGGTCGAACAGGCAGAGGATGGCGTTCACGCTGACCCCTGCCCGCTCCGTTCGGGCGAACGGAAACCTGCCGGCACTTCAAGGGCCGTCGCCGAGAAGCCGGGACTATTGGCTCATGTGGCGCGGATTTTTGCGGCCGGCACTGCAATGACATCGATTGCGCAGCCGGTTCTAGCGCAGGTCGAAGCCGAGGCTGTCACATCCGCGCATCTTTTCACCTCGTCGCAGGTTGTCGGCCTTTCCGTCGTCATCGGCGTGATCTCCGCCGCGCTGCTTTCCACCCTTTGGGTCGTGCGGCAGCGTGGGAATATGGAAAGCGAAAGCCGGGAGATCCGCTCGGCACTCTCCGATGCGCAGCAGCGCATCTCGCAATATCAGGCACTGATTGCAGACAAGAATCGCCGGATCGTGATCTGGGATGGCAACGAGCGCCCTGAGCTTATCGGTCAGCTGCCTCCCGAAACCGGCGCGCCGCAGGACAACGAATTCCTCGCCTTCGGCCTGTGGCTGAAGTCGCGCTCCGCATCTGAGCTCGAGCGCGCGATCGACCGTCTGCGCGGGGCAGCCCATAGCTTCGACATGGTCGTTGAAACTCACCGGGAGGAGATCCTGGAAGCGCAAGGCCGGGTTTCCGGAGGCCGCGCATTCGTCCGTTTTGTAGCGCTGAACAATCTTCGCGCCGAGCTTGCTGAGCTTAAGATCGAGCGGGACAGACTGTTGTCCTCGATCTCGGCGTTTCAAAGCATGCTCGACGCAATCGATCTTCCGGCATGGCAGCGTGACACCGAAGGTCGGCTGACCTGGGTCAATCACGCTTACGGCGACGCGGTCGAGGCGCCCACGCCAGATCAGGCGGTCAACGAGGGCCGCGAGTTCCTGACCACCGTTGCCCGCGAGCGCATCCGTGCCACGGCGACGGCCGAGTCACCATTCCACGACAAGATCTCGACCGTGGTGCGCGGCAACCGCACCTTCTTCGACGTTGTCGATGTGAAGGTCCCAAGCGGCTCCGCCGGCATTGCCGTCGACGTTTCCGGCATCGAGACTGTTCGCGCCGAGCTTGAGCGGACCCTGAAAAGCCACGCCGAAACACTCGACCATCTCGCAACGCCCGTTGCAATTTTCGACGGCGACCGACGGCTGCAGTTTTACAATCAGGCCTTCGTCTCGCTCTGGGAGCTTGATATCGCTTTCCTCGAGAGCCGGCCCGACAATGCGGAATTGCTGGAGCGCCTGCGCGCCGCGAAGAAGCTGCCGGACCAACTGAACTGGAAATCCTGGAAGGAAACCGCGCTCTCTGTCTATCGAGCGATCGATACCCAATCGGATTTGTGGCACCTGCCGAACGGCCAGACGCTCCGCGTATTCGCGACAGCGCATCCGCAAGGCGGTGCCACCTGGGTATTCGAAAACCTCACCGAGCAGGTCGACCTCGAGACGCGCTACAACACGCTTCTCAAGGTGCAGGGCGAGACGATTGACCACCTTTCGGAAGGCGTTGCCGTCTTTGGACCTGATGGGCGCATGCGCCTTTCCAATCCCGCCTTCCGTGCGCTCTGGGGAATCACGGAAGCGGAGGCCAAGCCCGGCACGCATATCCGCGCCCTTGGCGAGGCGTGCTCTCAATCATATGACCGTCCGGACGGATGGAGGACCTTCGCTGAGCTGATCACCAGCTTCGACGACGAGCGCCGCTCCAGCCAGGGAACGCTCGAGCTGTTCTCGGGTCTCGTGCTCGACTATGCTGTCATCCCGCTGCCGAATGCGCAGACGATGCTGACCTTCGTCAACATGACCGACAGCGTCCGTGCTGAGCGCGCCCTGACGGAAAAGAACGAAGCACTGCGCAAGGCAGACGAGCTTAAGAACGACTTCGTCCAGCATGTCTCGTATGAGCTGCGCTCGCCGCTGACCAACATTATTGGTTTTACCGACCTGCTGCGCACGCCGGGACTCGGACCGCTGAACGACCGGCAGGCTGAATATATCGATCACATCTCGACCTCTTCTTCGGTGCTGCTGACGCTGGTCAACGACATCCTCGATCTTGCCACGGTCGACGCCGGAATCATGCGGCTGAGCTACTCGTCGATTGATCTTGGCGACCTGCTCGACGACGTATCGATGCAGATTGCCGACAGGCTGCAGGAAAGCGGCGTGACGCTGGAGATTACCGCTCCGGCGCATCTGGGCTCGATCGTCGCTGACCCGCAAAGACTGAAGCAGATCCTCGTCAAGCTGCTCTCCAACGCAGCCAATTTCTCTCCGGAGGGTTCGTCAATCTCGCTCGAATGCCGGCGTGAAGGGATGGATTTCGTCTTCTCCGTCAGCGATCGCGGTCCTGGTATTTCGCAGGATATGATCGCCAATGTGTTTGATCGATTCGCGACCGGCGCTAAGAGCGGCAAGAGGGGCGGCGCGGGACTTGGGCTGTCGATCGTCGACAGCTTTGTCAGCCTTCACCATGGGACGGTCACCATTGACAGCCAGCCGGGCAAGGGCACGATCGTGACCTGCCGGATTCCTTCGGTCGATCTTCCGACGTCCGTCGCAGCCGAATGATGTCGGGCACTCCTGTCATTTCTCTCTTCCTGAAGGATGAGGCGGAAACAATCCGCTTTGGAGAGGACCTGGCGTTGGCGCTGAAACGCGGCGACTGCCTTGCCCTTTCGGGCGACCTCGGGGCCGGGAAATCGTCGCTCGCGCGCGCATTCCTGCGTGCGATGGCGGATGATGACGAACTCGACGTGCCAAGCCCCACCTTCACCCTGGTGCAAGCCTACGACCTGCGCATACCGGTCGCGCATTTCGACCTGTACCGTCTCGGCGATCCGGCCGAACTCACCGAACTCGGCTTCGACGAAGCACTCCAGGACGGCATCTGCCTCGTCGAGTGGCCTGAGATGGCAAGCGACGAGCTGCCGGCAGACCGCATTGCGCTCAAGCTGGAGCACGAGGGCCTGGGTCGAAGGGTGACCATTGCGGCCCCGGAAAAACAGGCTGCCCGGATCCGACGCGTCCTGGCCATACGTGATTTCATCGATACAGCGGGATACACCAATGCGAAGCGTCGTTTTCTGACAGGCGATGCCTCGCTTCGAGCCTACGAGGCAGTCTATGCCGGTGATGGGAATCGACGCGTGCTGATGGATTGGCCACCGTTGCCGGAAGGGCCGCCGGTCCTGGATGGCAAGCCATATCCGAAGGTCGCGCATATCGCCGAGAATGCCTATCCTTTCGTTGCCATTGCCAATGTGCTCCGACAGGAGGGTTTTGCTGCACCGGAGATCTACCAGGTCGACTACGACCAAGGCATCCTGCTTCTGGAGGACCTTGGCACCGACGGCGTCCTGGATTTGCAAGGTCAGCCCATCGCCGACCGCTACCGGGCGAGCGTTGCCTGCCTGGCGCATCTGCACTCGCTGACGATCCCGCAGGACATTCGCGTCACCGACAGCCACGTCCACCACATCCCCGACTTCGATCGGACGGCGATGAAGATGGAGGTACGTCTCGTTCTCGATTGGCATTTGCCCTGGAAGCGTGGCCGTACCGCCGCCAGTGGCGCCGAGCGCGATGAATACCTCGCGATCTGGGACAGGCTGATCGACGAACTTGAAGCCTCCGAAAAAAGCCTTCTCCTCCGCGATTTCCACTCGCCGAACATTATCTGGCGCGACAACGAGCGTGGGATAGCGCGCGTCGGACTGATTGATTTCCAGGACGCGATGATCGGCCCCACAGCCTACGATCTCGCTTCAATCGTGCAGGATGCGCGCGTCACGGTCCCGCCCGATCTGTTCCGGCAATTGATGGACGACTATCTATCTCTGCGCAGAACAGAGGGTGGCTTCGATGAGGCTCGTTTCCTGAAGAGTTGGGCAATCATGTCTGCACAACGCAATTGCAAGCTTGCCGGCCTCTGGGTTCGCTTGATGCAACGAGACGGAAAACCTGGCTATATGAGGCATATGCCGCGCACCCTGTCCTATCTTTCCGTTGCGCTGGAACATGAAACGCTTGCCCCCTTGCGCGACTGGTGCGTAAGGGCTGGAATAGTACCAAGCGAATCATAATTTCTCGGATCAGATGAGCATCAAGCAAGCCATGGTTCTCGCTGCAGGTCTTGGAACCCGCATGCGGCCGATCACCGACACCATCCCGAAGCCGCTCGTGAAGATCGACGGCAAGGCGATGATCGATTACGCGCTCGATTCGCTTGCGGAAGCCGGTGTCGAAAGGGTCGTGGTCAATATTCATCACCACGCCGATCAGATGCTGGCGCACCTGGCTTCATACAAAGACCTCGAGATCATCATCTCCGACGAACGCGAGAAGCTGTTGAACAACGGCGGCGGCCTTGCGAAGGGCTTGAAGCTGCTTAATCCCGGCAAGGTTTTTGTCACGAATGCCGACCTCTTCTGGATCGGAGAACGCCGCGGCGTTCCCAGCAACCTGACACGCTTAGCCGGATTCTTCCGACCGGAAGAGATGGACATGGCTATGCTTTGCGTGAAACTGGAAGACACGACCGGGCACAACGGAAAGAACGACTTCAACATGGCGCGGGATGGCCGGTTGACGCGTTTCTTCGACTCGGGTCCCTGCCCAATTGTCTATGCCGGCGCCATTGCAATGGACACGTCGTTTCTCGATGACGCGCCAGCCGATCCATTCAACCTCAATCTCTATTTTGACAAGGCGATAGCTCGCGGCCGGCTCTACGGTACCGTACTCGAAGGACACTGGCTTACTGTCGGCACGCCGGAAGCGATTGGTGAAGCGGAGGAAACGATCCGGCGATACCGGACGTTTGCATGACGGATGGCCGAGCATCACCGGCCGAGGGTCTTGAGCATCCCCGCAGGGCTTCCCTTCCTGAAGAGCCTTGCCGAAAGCCTTTGTGACGGCCGACTGACACCGCATTTCCGGTATGATCCCGGCGATCCCCTATCGCTTTCGAAAACCACGATCTATCTGCCAACGAGGCGCGCAGCACGCGTGCTCCGCTCGGAGTTCGTCGATCTCCTCGGCGGACGATCCGCAATCCTCCCGGTTATCCGACCGCTCGGCGAGACCGACGACGATAGCGGCTATTTCGACGAAGCCCTGCCCGCGACCCTGGATCTTGCTCAGCCGTTATCCAACACCGCCCGCCTGCTGGAACTCGCGCGCCTTATCCTCGCCTGGCGAAACAAGCTGCCGGAGATTGTGCGCAGCATCCATTCCGATTCGCCGCTCGTCGCGCCCGCAAGCCCCGCCGACGCCATTTGGCTTGCGCGCAATCTTGCGGAATTGATCGACGCCATCGAGACCGAGGATCGGGATTGGAACGAACTGTCTCGCCTGAATGCGAAAGACTATGCGCTTTGGTGGCAACTGACGGCCGAGTTCCTGCAGATTGCCAGCGCCTTCTGGCCGGAGCGGCTGAATGAGCTCGGCAAATCATCGCCCGCAAAACACCGCAACGCAATTCTTCGTGCCGAAGCAAATCGCCTGGCGACAGCCCGGCCGATGGGACCCATCATCATTGCAGGATCGACAGGCTCTGTGCCGGCGACGGCCGACCTTATCGCAGCGGTCGCCAACCTTCCGGAAGGCGTCATCGTTCTGCCGGGGCTCGACCTCGGCATGCCGGATGAGCATTGGCGAATGGTGGCGCCCGACATTCGGATAGATCAGCCCGCCGACCCGGCGAGCCGCAGCCACTCGCAATACGGCCTCGCGCAGTTGCTAAAGCGACTGAAATTGACGCGGCAGGATGTGGTGCAGCTTGCCGCGCCGCCCGAGGAATTGCGACAGCGTAGCGAAATCCTCTCACATGCGCTCTCCCCTGCCGAAGCAACCAGCGACTGGGGCACATGGAAGGCGAAACTATCCGACGCTACGATCTCAGCGGCATTTGCAGATGTCTCGCTGATCGAGGCGGGCAATGAGCGCGAGGAAGCCACTGCAATTGCAATCGCCCTCCGCTTGGCGCTCGAGCGCGCGCCCGGCAATGACGGCGAGAGCCGGGCGGCATTGATCACACCGGATCGAAACCTAGCCCGCCGCGTGACGACGGAACTATCGCGTTTCGGCATCGTTGCGGACGATTCCGCAGGCACGCCGCTTTCCGCCACCCCACAGGGAACGCTGTTGCAACTGCTGCTGGAAGCAACCCTTCGCCCTGGCGATCCCGTCGCTATCGTCGGATTGCTGAAGCATCCCCTGGCGCATTTTGGGCTGGAGCGTGGCGCGCACGTGGCAGCGGTAGCAGCTCTGGAGCTGCTGGCACTGCGTGGTGGTGTGGCCGACGTCGACATCTCAGCGTTGGAACCGCTTCTTGAGCAGCAGCTGTCTGAGCAGGCGTTGGATCGTCACGCGCCGCAGTGGCGAAAATCCCTTCCCGCCGATGCGATTGACCACGCGCGTGCTCTTGCCCGACGGGTTGCCGAAGCGACCGAACCGCTAGCGTCGGCGCTTGTTCGGCGCCTTCCCGAAGAGCCGGGGCTAACGGCCAGCTTTGGGCTCGCCGATTGGGGGGAGCGAACCGGGCGCGTATTGGAGGCGGTAACCCGCGACGCGCGCGGCGATCTTGCTGGTCTCTGGTCCGGCGAAGCGGGCGACACCCTGGCGTCGATGCTCGGCGAAGTGATCGAAACCGAAGGGCAGATCGACGCGGATGGCCCGCAGTGGATCGACATCGTCACTGCGCTATTGGCTGGCCAGGCTGTAAAGCCACGGGCGCTAAGCCATCCGAGAATTTTCATCTTCGGCACGCTAGAAGCGCGCCTGCAGAACGTAGACACATTGATCCTGGGCGGCCTGAACGAAGGCTCATGGCCGGGTCAAACATCCAATAACCCCTTCGTTTCTCGGACAATGAAGACCGAGATCGGGCTGGAACCTCCAGAACGGCGCATCGGCCAGCTGTCGCACGATTTCGAAATGGCCAATGGCACGCGCCATCTCATCTATTCGCGAGCCCTTCGACAAGGTTCGACGCCAACCGTCGCGTCGCGCTGGTTGCAGCGGCTGCTCGCATTCGGCGGGCACGAGTTCGAGGCACAGCTCAAGGCCCGCGGAGACAATTTTGTGCATTGGGCGAACCTCATCGACCAAGGCGACAGCCAAGCGCCCGCGCAACGTCCAAGTCCAATACCGCCGCTGGAGATTCAGCCTAAGTCCTACTCTTTCAGCGAGGTCGGGCGCCTTCGTCGCGACCCCTATGCAATCTATGCACGCCGCGTTCTGCGCCTTGACCCGGTAGCACCGTTCAATCGAGACCCTGGCGCCGCGGAGCGAGGAACGCTCTATCACAAGATCATCGACCGCTTCGTCCGTGAAGGTCACGTTGCCGGAACGCCGGCAGCTGAAACGGCGATGGAGAACATTCTGAACGAACTCTTCGATACGGAGCAACTTCCTGCACATATCGATGCAGTCTGGCGCCCGCGTTTCCGTGAAGTTGCCCGCGCGTTTCTCGAGTGGGAGGCGCAGCGACAGCCAGGCATTCGAAGAACATTGACCGAGGTGCGTGGCGGGGTGGAGTTGGAGGCGATCAATGTCCGCCTGAGCGGCGTCGCCGACCGGATCGACATCACCGGCAGCGGTACCGCCGACATCATCGACTACAAGACCGGATACAATCCCTCCGCCCCTCAGGCACGCGCGCTTCTTGATCCCCAGCTGGCACTGGAGGCCGCCGCGCTTCACGCCGGCGCCTTCCGAGATGCTGGCAGTCTTGTTCCACAAGATCTACTCTACGTGCGCCTGCGGCCGGGCAATCGCTTTAAGGTCGACACCGTCAACAACGAGACTTCGACCAGAACCGACAAGGCAAAGTCGGCCATGGACCTGGCCACCGACTCGATCGACCAACTCATAAAGTTCGTCTCGCTCCTGCAGTCAGGCGAAAAGGGCTTCACCTCGCGGCTTGTGCCGGCACAGCAGTTCGATTTCGGTGGTGATTACGATCATCTGGCGCGCGTTTCCGAATGGTCTGCCGCAGAGAGCGACGAGGAAACCGGCGATGAATGACGACGCAACGCTGCCTGAGGGCGATGATCCCGTTGCCTGGACGAGTTGGACGACCATCCAGCAATCGATCGCATCCGATCCGCAACGCTCAGCCTGGGTTTCCGCCAATGCCGGCTCCGGAAAAACGCACGTCCTGACGCAGCGTGTTATCCGGCTCCTGCTGGCCGGAGCACGTCCGTCAGCAATCCTCTGCCTGACCTATACGAAGGCGGCAGCCTCCGAAATGTCGAACCGCGTTTTCGAGCGGCTTGCCGAGTGGGCGGTTCTGCCGGACACGGAACTTGAAGAACGCATCACGCGGATCGAAGGCAAGGCGCCGGATAGGGTGAAGCTTGCGGAGGCGAGGCGCCTCTTTGCAAAAGCACTGGAAACGCCGGGCGGGCTGAAGATCCAGACCATTCACGCGTTTTGCGAAGCTTTGCTGCACCAGTTTCCGTTAGAAGCTAACGTCGCCGGCCACTTTTCCGTGCTCGACGATCGGGCTGCCGCGACGCTTCTTTCGGATGCACGGCGATCGCTGCTTACGGCCACTACACCGGAGGACGATCCGGCGCTCGCGGACGCCTTTGCTTACGTGCTCAATCTCGGCGATGAGCCAGGCCTCGAAAACCTTCTTGAAGAAATCATCGCGAACCGCACTGCGATCCGCACTTTCACGCAGGATGCGGAGCGGAAGGGTGGCCTCGATGCGGTACTGCGCACGAAGCTTCACCTCTCTGAAGACGATACTGCGACCGGGATCGCCGAGTCGTATTGGCCGCTTCCTGGTCTGCGCGGCGGGGTGCTCGACCGGTACCTAGACCTTGCGGATCAGAAAGGCGGGGCAAAGGCGCACGATATCGCAGCCGGCTTGCGGTCGGCAGCGCGCGAACGAGACCCCGCGCGCCGGGCGTCGGTGCTGGAGAAAATCTTCCTTACCGTAAAGGCTGAACCAAAGGCGGATTCGCAGTTTTTCGTGAAGGCCATGCTGACTGAAGCACCGGAGCTCATCGATGCCGTGGCAACGGCCCGAGCGCACGTGGTATTGTGTCGGGATCGGTTGAAAACGGCCCGCATGTACGAGGCAACACGCGCAGCGCTGATCCTCGCCGACCGCCTCAACAAAGACTACGACGACCTCAAGAAGCAGCGCAGCCAACTCGATTTCGAGGATCTGATAACGCGGACTTCCGAACTCTTGCACAAAAGCGACGTTGGCCCCTGGATCCACTACAAGCTCGACCAAGGGATCGACCATATCCTTGTCGACGAGGCACAGGATACAAGTCCAATCCAGTGGAGCGTGATCCAGTCGCTGGCCGAGGATTTCTTTTCCGACGAGAGCGCCCGCAATGTGGTGCGTACCCTTTTTGCCGTCGGCGACGAAAAGCAATCGATCTATTCTTTCCAGGGCGCTCGGCCCGAACGCTTTTCAGAAGAAAGCCAGCGGACGCGTCGGCGCGTCTCGCAGAGCGGGCACGCCTTCTCAACGGTGCGGCTGCCGCTCTCATTCCGATCGACCTCGGATGTCCTTGCCGCAGTGGACCACATCTTCACACCGGCTGAAAATGCCCGCGGGTTAAGTGCGGCAGGCGAGCCGGTGGTGCACCGTTCTAACCGCATAGGCCACCCGGGCGCAGTCGATCTCTGGGAGATGGTCGCGCCTGAAGCGACGATCAAGGAAGAAGATTGGACCGCACCCTTTGACGCCACGCCGGAGAGCGCCCCAGCATCCGTTCTCGCCCGTCGCATTGCTCATGCGATCGGCAATCTGGTGGGCAAGGAAACGATCGTCGAGAAGGGCAAGGAGCGACTGATCGAGGCCGGCGATATCCTCGTCCTCGTGCGCAAGCGCGACGCCTTCGTCAACGCGCTGACACGCGCCTTGAAGCGACGCGGCGACATACCGGTTGCAGGCGCCGACCGCCTGCGCCTGACGAGCCACATTGCCGTGCAGGACCTCGTGGCGCTCGGCCGCTTTCTACTGTTGCCCGAGGACGACCTCTCCTTGGCAGCGCTGATGAAGAGCCCGCTTCTCGATCTGAGCGAAGACGACGTCTTCGCAATTGCCGCCCTGCGTACGGAGGGCGAGAGTGCCTGGGCTCACGTGCAGAAGTTCGCCGCTGATGGAAATGCGCGCTTTGAAACAGCCGTCTCTCGCCTCAGGCTCTTCCTGGACGAATCCGAGACGCTGTCGGTTCACGATTTCTATGCTCGTGTTCTCGGATGCCACGGCGGCCGACGACAATTCCTTGCCCGGCTCGGAACCGAGGTCAGCGATATTCTCGATGAATTCCTGACATTCGCGCTTGATCACGAAAGCTCGGGCCTGCCCGGCATGCAATCCTTCATTTCGACGCTTGAAATCGAAGCACCGGAGGTGAAGCGTGAGCAGGACAAAGGCCGGAATGAAGTCCGGATCATGACAGTCCACGCCTCAAAGGGCTTAGAGGCACCGATCGTGTTCCTCGTCGACGGCGGCTCGAAGGCCTTCACCCATTCGCACATGCCGAAGCTGCGGCTGCTTGAACAGGGGAGCGGCGAGCCGCCCATGCCGGCATGGGTTCCGATCGGCGATCTCAGCAACTCGCTGACCCAGGCCGACGCGACGCGCATCCAATCGCTGGCGGAACAGGAATATCGCCGGCTGCTCTATGTTGCGATGACCCGGGCCGCCGATCGCCTTACCGTTTGCGGCTACAGGGGCATTCGTCCCAACACCGATACCTGGCATGCCATGATTTCCGCTGCGATGACCGACAGCCATCCGCATGTATCTGCTGCGACATTTTCTGGGCCTGACGGGACATGGGCTGGCATCGAATGGCGCGTACCACGGATAGAGAGAAGGTTCGAGCGCCTTGAACGCAGCGCGGAGACCGCCAGACAACAGACGGTCCCGCCTGGCCTCGACAGGCCACTGCCACCGCGCAGGCAATTGCCGCGCCCGCTCAGCCCATCCGGCGTCGGAACGATCATCGACGATGGCGCCGATGACCTCCTCGTCGCCTCCCCGCTTTTCACGGAAACGGGAAAGCCGGATCGCTCGCTGCAAAAAGGGCGGCTCCTCCACCGCATGTTGCAGGTGCTGCCGGATGTGCCGCGCGGCGATCAGCCAGATGCAGCATCACGATACGCCAAGCGTGCGGCGCCATTCTGGCCCGAAGCAGAGCGGCGGCAATTGGTCGACTCGGTCCTGAAGCTATTGGGCGCAGCCGACCTCGAAGCCGTCTTCTCGACTCATGCACAGGCTGAGGTCTCCGTCATGGGGACGCTGACGATCGCCGGCCAGGACTATGCCGTTTCCGGCCGTGTGGACAGAATGGCGGTCTTCGACGATCGCGTCGTCGTGCTGGACTACAAGACCAATCGCGTCCCGCCGCAGACGGCAGAGGCCATCCCATTTGCACACAAGGCGCAGCTTACGATTTATCGCGAGATCCTGGCGCCGCTCTATCCCGGCAAGCGCGTCGATTGCGTCCTTGTCTACACTGAAAATGCTTCGGTTCACATTCTGACGCCGGATGCATTGGCGTCGGCGCTTGCGCAACTCGAGACAAAGTGAAATACGGGCATTGAAATTCCCGCACCGCACGCTCACATGTATTTCAACAGGAATCCGTAAAGGAGCAGCCTATGGCTACCGTAAAAGTCGATATCAACAACTTCCAGTCGGAAGTTCTGGAATCCGCAGAACCCGTCGTCGTCGATTTCTGGGCTGAATGGTGCGGCCCGTGCAAGATGATCGCCCCCAGCCTCGAAGAACTCGCTGTCGAGTTTCAGGGCAAGGTGAAGGTCGCCAAGCTCAATATCGATGAAAACCCGGAACTCGCCGCCCAGTTTGGCGTCCGTTCCATTCCGACGCTCGCCATGTTCAAGGCCGGCGAAGTTGCTGACATCAAAGTTGGCGCTGCCCCGAAGACCGCTCTTTCGAGCTGGATCTCGAGCGCCGCTTAATTTATCCATAAGCAGATAGGAAAAAGCCCGGCATTCGACCGGGCTTTTTTCATTTCGGGGGCGTCCCGTTGTCGGCAAGCACATCGCCGACGAGATAGAGAGAGCCGCCGATCAGGATGCGCGGTGGGTGGTCCTGTTCAAAGGCGCCCTCCTTGATCGCCTCCAACGCATCGCTGACCGTCGACATCGGTTCCGCGACGAGGCCGGCATCATAGGCGGCGTTTGCAAGGATCACCGGATCGATCATCGCGTCGCTGCCGCGGATCGGCACGCAATAGACCTTCTCGGCCAATCCCTTGAAAGCCTTGAAGTAGCCAACCGGATCCTTGGTGTTGATCATGCCGATGATCAGGAAGAGCGGGCGCGGCTGCTTTTCCTCGAAATTCGCCATGGCCTCGGCGATAACTTCACCGGCGCCGGGGTTGTGGCCGCCATCGACCCAGATCTCCGCTTTAGCCGGAGCACTGCCCATCAGATTGCCGTCGTTCAGACGCTGGAGACGGCCCGGCCACTCGACCGACAGCAGCGCCTTTTCCATCATCGTTTCGGTGACCGCAAAGCCGGCGGCCTTGACGGCGCGGATCGCAGCGGCGGCATTGGCATATTGGTGGCGGCCGGGAAGGCGGGGCAATGGCAGGTCGGCGAGACCGAACTCGTCCTGATAGACGAGACGCCCATATTCCTCATGCGCCATGTAGTCCTGGCCGAAGACTGCGGTCGGGCAGTTCAGCCGTTCGGCGGTAGACATCAGCACGTCGAGCGCGGCATCATATTCCTGCTTGCCGATCACAACAGGGTGCCCGCGCTTCATGATACCGGCTTTTTCTGCCGCGATCAGTTCGACGCGATCGCCGAGGTAAGGCTGATGATCCAAGGAAATCGGCATGATGACCGAAACGGCCGGGTCGGAGATGACGTTCGTCGCGTCGAAACGACCGCCGAGACCAACCTCGATGATCGCGGCATCGGCCCGATGCTCTGAGAACAGAATGAAAGTGACTGCGGTGAGGATCTCGAAAACGGTGATCTTCTGCCCGTCATTGGCGGCCGCCACGCGCCGCACCGCCTCGGCGAAGACCGCATCGTCCACCAATTGCCCGCGACCGCCCTTGGCGCCGATCCGATAGCGTTCGTGCCAGTTGACGAGATGCGGAGAGGTATGGACATGCGCGCTGTAGCCACCGGCTTCCAGCAAAGCCCGGCAAAACGCCGTCACGGACCCCTTGCCGTTCGTGCCCGCCACATGAATGACAGGCGGCAATTTCTTCTGCGGATCCCCGAGGACGGAAAGCAGTCGGGTAATGCGATCCAGTGATAGATCGAAGCCCTTGGGATGCAGGCCC
Organism: Rhizobium sp. 42MFCr.1; assembly: GCF_000377185.1. NCBI lineage: Bacteria > Pseudomonadati > Pseudomonadota > Alphaproteobacteria > Hyphomicrobiales > Rhizobiaceae > Rhizobium > Rhizobium sp. 42MFCr.1. Next base: position 9,973 of record NZ_KB897855.1, on the reverse strand, counting down.
AAGAGCTTGTCGATTTCCTGTGCTGCTTCACTCACTACGGCTTGGCCCCTGGGTATCATCGCTCACCCCGCCTGTGATGGGTTCTGTCAGGCGCTTGCAGCGATAGCAAGCGTCCCGCTGTTTTCCTTGGATAGGTTCGCAACCGGCTTCTTCGTCAGGATCTTCAAGACGCGCGCGAGCGTATCCGGAATATCGTGGCGCTTGACCACCATGTCCACCATGCCGTGTTCCAGCAGATACTCGGAGGTCTGGAAGCCTTCCGGAAGCTTCTCGCGGATCGTCTGCTCGATAACGCGCTTCCCGGCGAAGCAGATTTCAGCCCCGGGTTCGGCCAGATGCAGGTCACCGAGCATCGCGTAGGACGCGGTAACACCGCCAGTGGTCGGATTGGTCAGCACGACGATGTAAGGCAGTCCTGCTTCCTTCAGCATGTCTACCGCCACGGTCGTCCGTGGCAGCTGCATCAGCGACAGGATACCTTCCTGCATGCGGGCACCACCAGATGCCGGGAACATGACCAGCGGGCACTTCTCCGCAATGGCGCGTTCGAACGCCTTGACGATCGCCTCGCCCGCGGCAATGCCGAGCGAACCGCCCATGAAGTTGAACTCATGAACGACCGCGACGATCTTCAGGCCGCGCATCTTGCCGACGCCAGCGAGAATGGTGTCTTCCTGCTCGGTCTTGATGCGGCTGTCCTTCAGACGGTCCGTGTATTTCTTGGAATCACGAAATTTCAGCGGATCCTGGGCGACCTTTGGCTGCGGCAGAGCCTCATAGACGCCATCGTCGAAAAGGTCGGCAAGGCGAGCCTTTGCCGGCATCTTCATGTGATAACCGGAGGCCGGAATGACCCACTTGTTGTCTTCCAGATCCTTATGGAAGACCATCTCACCCGTTTCCGGGCACTTGATCCAGAGGTTCTCCGGCACTTCGCGGCGGCCCAGCATGGAATTGATGCGGGGGCGGACGTAGTTGGTGATCCAGTTCAAGTCGAAAACTCCTGATTGACTCTTGCCAATGTGGGGAAATTATTCGGCAGCAACAAGGCGCGCCGAACGTGTACCCGTTGACAGTCCACGAACGAGGGTGGCGACGGCCTGGACGGTATCGGCTGTCGCCTTCCCATCCTTGGTGAGGCTCGTTGCCACCTGATTGACAATTGCTGTGCCGACAACCACGCCATCGGCCGAGCTGCCAATGACCTTTGCATGGTCGGCGGTCTTGACGCCGAAGCCGACGCAAACAGGCAGGTTGGTGTGCTGCTTGATGCGCTTGACGGCGCCCGAGACCAGAGACGGATCCGGCAGAGCAGAGCCAGTGATACCAGTCATCGAAACATAATAGACGAAGCCGGACGTGTTCCGAAGAACGGTCGGCAGGCGCTTTTCGTCGGTCGTCGGCGTCGCCAGGCGAATGAAGTTGATCCCCTTCTTGATCGCAGGGATGCAGAGTTCGTCATCCATCTCGGGTGGAAGGTCGACGACGATGAGGCCATCGATGCCGGCTGCCAGCGCGTCGTCGAGGAACTTCTCCACGCCGTAGACATAGATCGGGTTGTAATAGCCCATCATTACGATCGGCGTCGCATCGTCCGTCTTGCGGAAATCGCTGGCAAGCTGCAGCGTCTTCTTCAGCGTCTGGCCGCCCTTCAGAGCGCGCTGGCCAGCCATCTGGATCGCCGGACCATCGGCCATCGGATCGGAGAACGGCATGCCGAGTTCAATAACATCGGAACCCGCTTCCGGCAGAGCCTTCATGATGCCGAGCGAGGTTTCGTAGTCGGGGTCGCCTCCCATGAAATAGGTGACGAGTGCCGGCCGGCCTTCCGCCTTAAGATCGGCGAAGCGTTTGTCCATACGTGCGGTCATGCTTACTCACCCATTCCCAGAATCTTGCCGACAGTGAAGATGTCCTTGTCGCCGCGGCCGGAGAGATTCATCAGAATGATCTCGTCCTTGCCCATCTTCGGCGCGCGCTTGATGACTTCGGCCAGCGCGTGCGACGGCTCCAGCGCCGGAATGATGCCTTCGAGGCGGGTCAGCGTCTGAAAGGCTTCGAGCGCCTCATGGTCCATGATCGGCACATATTCGACGCGACCGATGTCGTTCAGGTAGGAATGCTCGGGGCCGATGCCGGGATAGTCAAGACCAGCGGAAATCGAATGGCCTTCCTTGATCTGGCCGTCGCCATCCTGCAGAAGGTAGGTCCGGTTGCCGTGGAGAACGCCGGGCGAACCCGCCGTGATCGAGGCGCAGTGCTCGTCACCATTGAGGCCCTTGCCGCCGGCTTCGACGCCAACCATCTTGACGCTCTCGTCATCAAGGAACGGATGGAAGATGCCGATCGCGTTCGAACCGCCGCCGACGGCTGCGATGACGAGATCCGGCAGCCGACCTTCGGCTTCCAAAATCTGCTCACGGGCCTCGGTGCCAATGACGGCCTGGAAGTCGCGAACCATTTCCGGATAGGGATGCGGACCGGCGGCCGTGCCGATCAGGTAATAGGTGTCGTCGACGTTCGTGACCCAGTCGCGCAATGCCTCGTTCATGGCGTCCTTGAGCGTGCCGTGACCGGCGGTCACCGGCTTTACCTCGGCACCAAGCAGCTTCATGCGAAACACGTTCGGGGCCTGACGCTCGACGTCGGTTGCGCCCATGTAAACGACACAGGGGAGACCGAAGCGGGCGGCAACCGTTGCCGAGGCAACGCCATGCTGGCCGGCACCAGTTTCCGCGATGATACGGGTCTTGCCCATGCGCTTGGCGAGCAGGATCTGGCCGATGCAGTTGTTGATCTTGTGCGAGCCAGTGTGGTTCAGCTCTTCGCGCTTGAAATAGATCTTCGCGCCACCGAGTTCCGCCGTCAGACGCTCGGCGAAATAGAGCGGGCTTGGGCGACCGATATAGTGGGTGCCAAGCTGCTTCAGCTCCGCCTGAAATTCCGGATCGTCCTTTGCCTTGTTCCACTCGTCCTGCAGGTCGAGGATCAAAGGCATCAGCGTTTCGGCGACGAAACGGCCGCCGTAGATGCCGAAACGGCCGTCTTCATCAGGGCCGGAACGGAAGGAATTCGGTTTTGGCGTCTGGTTCACTCTCAACTCCCTGAGGTCGTTTCGGGCTGACAAGCCGTTTGGACCGCATCGAAAAACTCATCGATCATTGCGACGTTCTTGACGCCGGGCGCGCTTTCGACCCCCGAAGATACGTCGATCCCCGGCGCCTTGGTGATGCCGAGCGCCTCGGCAATATTGCCCTTGTTCAGGCCACCGGAAAGCATGTAATCCACGCTGCCGTCAAGCCAGGTAAGCAGGCTCCAATCGAAGGACACCCCGTTGCCACCCGGCAAATCCGACCCTTTTGGCGGCTTTGCGTCGAAGAGGAAGCGATCGGCAATGCCGACATAGGCCTCCACCCGCTTCAAATCATCAGTGGTACGCACCGAAAAGGCCTTCATGACCGGCAGACCGTAGACCGCCTTTATCGTCAAAACGCGCTCCGGGCTCTCGTCGCCATGTAGCTGCAGGATATCGGGCCGAAGCAGCGCCACGATTTCATCAAGATCGTCGTTGCTCGGATTGACCACGACCGCAACGATCTTGGCCTTGCCGCGGGCCGGCTCCGCTAGCTTGCCGGCGATATCAGGCTCGATGTAGCGGGGACTCTTTTCGAAGAAGATGAAGCCGATATGTGTTGCACCGCGCGCGAGGGCGCGATCGATCGCCTCAGGCGTCTTCAGTCCGCAGATTTTGATATCCGGTTTCATGGCAGCGAAGTGACACGAAAAGCACTTGGAGTCGAGCCAAATCACGACAAAAGCTGATTTTTGCGAGGCGTCGCTCAGTCGAAATCGATGGCATGCAGTTGACTGCCGTGCCGCTTCAACCAGAGCTTCGCCTCTTCCATGTGGGGGCACAGCTTCTTGCAGAGCGCCCAGAAGCGTGGCCCGTGGTTCATTTCCTTGAGATGAGCGACTTCATGGGCCGCAAGGTAGTCGACCACTGACGGCGGCGCCATGACGATGCGCCACGAAAAGCTCAGGTTTCCCTCCGAGGAGCAGGAACCCCACCGACTGCGGGTGTCCTTCATGGCGATCGACCTGATCGGCGCATTGATCGAGCGGGCATGGAACGTTGCCAACCTCTCGAGATCGGCTCGCGCTTCCTTCTTCAGGAACGTGGCAATCCGGCGTCCGAGATGCTCGGGCATGCCGCTGACCTTGAGCACGGGTTTGCCATCAACGACGACGGCTTCTGTCAGGCCGCGCAGGCTGCCGGTGTGGTGAACGCGATGGGATACGCCCCGAAAGAGAATGGTGCCGCCATCACGAAGACCACTGTCGGGCGTGAATTTGGCAAGCTTGGTCAAGAGCCAGCCCTGATGGCGGTCGAGGAAGGCGTTTACCTCGCGCTGTGCCAATCCGCTCGGGATCGTCATCTTCAGGCCCCGACCACCAGGCTCGATCCGCAAGGTAATGCGGGTTGCCCGCTCGTGCTGCTTGATCGTCAGCGGCATCAGGCGTCCGGCGACGTCAAGCGTTCGCGTTTCCGGCGGAGCCGGTTTTCGAACGCTGCGGCGTGGCTTTGCAAGGAGCGGGAACATGGGCATTTTCTATATGATTCGCTGGAATTCTTGGCAAAGAAAAGCCGGCATCGATGATGCCGGTTCAAGTTTCGGTGCTGAACGGTCCTGGGAATTACGGAGTCTGGTATTCTGCTACCGGACCATTGTCGTCGCGCTTGCCGTTCTTGCGGTCGCGCATGAAGCGGTCAAACTCTTCCTGGTCCTTGGCGCGGCGTAGTTCGCGCATGTAGGAGTCGAAATCCTCGCGCATTTCATCAAGCTTGCGACGCTCTTCTTCCAGCCGGTCGAGCTCGGCCTTGCGCCAATCATCGAAGGCAACATTGCCCGTCGAGAAATGAGGGCGATAGCGGCCATGTGAACGTCGGCAGCCGGCGAAGAATCCATCGGCGGCGCTGTTGGCGTCGCGCTTGAAACCGCGCAAACGCTCCCCAAAGATGATGTAGGCGAGCATGGCGAGACCCAGAGGCCAGAAAACCACGAAGCCGAGGATCATCAGGGCAATGGTAGCCGGAGTCCAATCCGGGCGAAGCAATGCTGACTGGTTCATCGTGCGGTGTCCTCGCATTTTCCGCGTCCGGCGAGATACCGAACGCTGGAATCGATGTGGTTACACGCCTGGCCCGCTTCAAGGCAGCGCCCGCCCAAATCGGACAACGCCTTGAAATACAATCGCTAATTCAGAATATACTAAATCAGGCGGATTTTCCGCCCTTGATCACCCGCTTCACCACGGGCTTTCCGGAACGGGCATGTTCCTTCACGAAGCTGATGATCCGCGGCGCAATCTCCCGGCGGAAGCGTGAGCCGTTGAAGACGCCATAGTGGCCGACGTCGGGCTGCAGGTAGTGCATGCGCATGTTGTCGGGGATGTTGACGCAAATGGTCTGGGCAGCCTTTGTCTGGCCGACGCCGGAGATGTCGTCGTTTTCCCCCTCGACGGTGAGAAGTGCCACGTTGCGGATGGCGGCGGGATCGACAAGCTTACCACGGTGGAGCAGCTCGCCCTTCGGCAGCGCGTGCTTGATGAAGACCTGTTCGACCGTCTGAAGGTAGAACTCCGCCGTCAAGTCCATGACCGCGAGGTACTCGTCATAAAAGTCGCGGTGCTTTTCGGCCGGCTCGCCATCGTTCTTCACCAGATGCATGAAGAACTCCTTGTGAGCGATCACGTGCCGATCGAGGTTCATCGACATGAAGCCGGACAACTGCAGGAAGCCGGGATAGACCGGACGCATGAAGCCCGGCTGCGGCCAGGGCACATTCATGATCACATTATCCGCGAACCATTCCAGCGAGCGTTCCTTGGCGAGCTGGTTGACGGCTGTCGGGTTGATGCGCGTGTCGATCGGTCCGCCCATCAGGGTCATCGATGAGGGCGAAAACGGATCGTTCTCCGCTTCCATGAGGGCGACGGCAGCCAAAACCGGCACGGAAGGCTGACAGACGGCAATCACATGCGTATCCGGGCCCAGGAAGCGAAGCATCTCGATGACGTAGTCGATGTAGTCGTCAAAATCGAAGGTGCCTTCCGTCATCGGCACCATGCGCGCATCGATCCAGTCGGTAATGTAAACGTCGGCGCTTGGCAGCAACGCTTCGACCGTGCCGCGCAGCAGTGTCGCGTAGTGGCCCGACATCGGCGCGACGATGAGAATGCGCGGGTCTGGCGCATGGCTGCTTGGAACATTGCGCGCGAAATGGAGCAGATTGCAGAAGGGATGCGACCAGACGATCTCTTCCCGTACGGCCACCTTTCCTTCCTCGACAACAGTGTCATGCAGACCGACGGCCGGTTTGCCGTAGCGTCGGGTCGTCCGCTCGAACATCTCGAGACTAGCCGCCATCGTACGCCCCCAGGGCGTCTGCGAAATCGGATTGAGGGGATTGGCATAGACCATGCGCATGATATCGGCGAAAGCCCGATAAGGCGCCAATGCGGCATGGTTCAATTCATAAAGCTGATAAAACATGAGATGCGCCACCTTTCTCTAACCTGGAAGACGACGCCGATTGAAAGGCATCGGATTCTTTCCAACGACGTGCTGGCACCTCAACGCAGATTAACAGGTTTTTGTTGCGCAGCAACATTGCCATCCGCACCGCAAAAAGAAATGCCGGGGAATTTACCCCCGGCATGATGGTGCGCTCGAATGCTTAATGATCGCAGAACGGACCTTATCGATCAGCCAGGAAGGTCTGCTTCTGCGTACCCAAGCCTTCAATGCCGAGCTCCACGACGTCGCCAGCCTTGAGGAAGCGCGGCGGCTTCATGCCCATGCCGACGCCCGGAGGCGTGCCGGTCGAGATCACGTCGCCCGGATGCAGCGACATGAACTGGCTGAGGTAAGACACCACATGAGCGACACCATAGACCATCGTTTTCGACGAGCCGTTCTGCATGGTTTCGCCGTTGACCTTCAGCCACATGCCAAGATTTTGCGGGTCGGCAATCTCGTCCTTGGTGACGAGCCAGGGTCCGATCGGACCGAATGTGTCGCAGGACTTTCCCTTGGTCCACTGGCCTGCACGTTCCGTCTGGAAGGCGCGCTCCGAAACGTCGTGGGAAACACAGTAGCCGGCAACATAATCAAGCGCTTCGGCTTCGCTGACGTACTTTGCCGTCTTGCCGATGACGACGCCGAGTTCGACTTCCCAATCGGTCTTTTCGGAGCCACGCGGGATCAGGACATTGTCGTTCGGCCCGACGATGGCCGATGTTGCCTTCATGAAGATCACGGGCTCCGGCGGAACAGTCGCGCCGGTTTCAGCAGCGTGATCAGAGAAATTGAGGCCGATGCAGATGAACTTTCCGGTGCCGGCAACGCAGGCGCCAATGCGACCCGAGGCGAGTTCCGGCAGGCTCTTCGGGTCAAGAGCCTTGAGTTTCGACAGGCCCTCGGGCGAAATCGCTTCGCCGCCGATGTCCGAGACGTGCGCTGACAGATCGCGAATCTTGCCATCGGAATCGAGCATGGCCGGTTTCTCGCGACCAACCTCTCCAACACGCATGAGCTTCATAATATTTCCTCCTAAGCAGCATCCACGTTTTGATCACCTATGAACGAGATATTCACCGGTGTCATTATGGCTTTTTGCCGAAGCGGTACGCTGCTTCAGAAAATTTCGCCTAGATCGGGACCCGCAGGCACGATGCTTGTGGGGTTGAGGCTTTCGATCGAGTAGTAGCCGCGCTTTATATGGTCGAAGTTGACGGTCTCGACGACACCGGGCCAATCGAGCATTCGCCGGCAGAAGCGGCGAAGATTCTTGTAATCCGAGAGACGGCGCAAATTGCATTTGAACAGGCCGTGATAGGCGATATCGAAGCGCACGAGCGTGACAAAAAGACGAATGTCACTTTCAGTCGGATGGTCTGCAAACAGGAAGGGCCGATCGCCAAGCTCTGTTTCCACCCAGTCGAGGCACTTGAATACACCGGCAAACGCTTCCTCGTAGGCAAGCTGCGTCGTGGCAAAGCCCGCGCGGTAGACGCCATTGTTGAGGCTCGGATAGATCCGTTCGTTGAAAGCGTCGATCTCGGTGCGACGCGCTGCCGGATATAGGTCGATCGGATTGCTAGCAAGATCGCCGAAACCTTCGTTCATCATCCGCAGGATATCAGCCGACTCGTTGTTGACGATCGTCTGCAACTGCATGTCCCAGAGCACGGGCACGGTTGCGCGGCCGGTAAAGTCGCGTGCCGCACTCGTATAGATCTCGTGCATATACGTTGCGCCGTGAATGTGATCCCGCGTGGCGCCCGGATAGACGCCGAACCGCCAGCCCTGCTTCGTCAATACCGGCTCGACGACTGAAACCGAGATGGCCGATTCCAGCCCCTTCAGCTTTCGGCCGATCAGCGTCCGCGATGCCCAGGGGCAGATATAGGCCACGTAGAGATGATAGCGTCCCGCCTCGGCCTTGAAGCCGCCCTCTCCCGTCGGGCCCGCCGCGCCGTCAGGGGTAACCCAATTGCGGAAGCTGGAGATCTGACGGACAAAGGCGCCCTTCTCGTCCTTGGCCTGTACCGGCTGCCAATCTTCCGTCCACTTTCCATTTACGAGCAAGGCGTTTTTCCTCTCATGCTGATATTGGCGGAACTTAGCGTGCCTTTACGCGCGTGGGAGGCCACTATTGTTGAAACAGACTGTGCACCACCGGAGATGGCGGAGTTGCTTGCCAAACGCATCGGATGGGGCCTAAGGAAGGCAGGAAGGAGCTTGATATGCCTGTTTCGACCTCGACTGTCGCCACCGAACACGCCAGCAAGTATCTCCAACAGCTCTGCAAACACTGGAGCCACAAGTTTACCGTGGAATTCACGGCGAAAAGCGGGCGTGTACCCTTCAGTGATACCGCCGAAGTCACGTTTTCAGCCGATCACGCGGCGCTTTATATGAGATTGTCGGCCGCTGACCCGGCCCAGATAGAGCGATACGAGAATGTCGTTGCCGACCACCTGAAGCGATTTGCTTTCCGCGAAGAACTCCACATCACCTGGAATGCCTGAACAGCACTTGGAAGAGCCATGACAAAGAGCAATAGCCGTGAATCCCAATATTCGATCGACCCCTTGTTTCTCGAGCGCTGGTCACCGCGTGCTTTCACCGGCGAAGTGATCGATGAATCGGAGCTCCTGACGATACTGGACGCCGCGCATTGGGCACCGTCGTCCGCGAACCAGCAGCCGTGGCGCTTCATCTATGCGCTCAAAGGTTCTGAGGACTGGGACAAGTTCGTTGGTCTCCTCGTCGAGTCAAATCAAGAGTGGGCAAAGACCGCCTCGGCGCTGATCTACGTCGTCTCAAGAGGCTTCAGCGGCGACTTCTCCGAAGGCAGGAAAAGCTACACACACTCGTTCGACGCTGGCACTGCTTGGGGTTATCTCGCGCTTCAGGCCCGGCTTTCGGGTTTCTACGCTCACGGGATGGGCGGCATCAAGCACGAAGAGATCCAGCAAACTTTTGCTATTCCCGAGGGTTACCGGGTGGAGGCGGGGGTCGCGTTGGGACGTCTTGCCGATAAGAGCGTCCTTTCGGAGCGGAACCAGGAGCGGGAAGTTCCGAGCCAGCGCAAGCCTCTTTCAGAGGTCGCCTTCCGCGGCAAGTTTATCGCCAACTAGTTCTCACGCAAAAGCCCCGCGTCGATGCGCGGGGCTTATACATTGCGAGGCCGGTGCATCGGTTATGATGCACCGGCCTCGTTTGCCATTGAGGTGATTGCAACACCGCAGTGACGATGCGCAGAGCGGTTGGTCCTAGCGGGCCTGAACTTTCGTTCGTAAAAAAGCAGAACCCTTTGCGCATTTCGAGGCTTCGTCGAACCGTTGAGAGAGCTTCGCGCTCGCGTATAAGGGAGACATCGCCTCATGACCTATACTAGCCGCTTTA
>NZ_KB897854.1:0-51212 GCF_000377185.1 Rhizobium sp. 42MFCr.1 | reverse complement strand
CCCGCAACACGATCATGGATGAAGGAAAAGTCGATCACCGCGTCGATCTTGCGCAGCAGGTGATCCTTCGGCACCAGACTGTCGAGCGTCACCATCTCAAGAGCCGTCTGGGTGGGGGCAGGTTTCTTCAACATGTCCCAATGAATCACAAACCCCCAGACGGTGCCAGGGGTTTGTCAGCAATCTGAAGGGCCGGTTACACCGGCCCTTTGGAAATCAACGATGTGTCAGATCAGTCGTCGCTTTCGCGGCAGGCGTCACTGATGGATACGCCGCTCTCGCTACCACGGGTATCAACACCCGAATTCGCTTGCGGCATGCCTCGGCAATCCAGCGCCTCGGCTGTGGTGTGATGCTCGGCGTTGTCATCGGGTCAACCGGAGCGACAGTGATCGGATGCGTGCCGTTTCACTGCTCGTTTAGTCGCCGGGGTAGGTGCTGGAGCTCGGATTTTTCGAGCCGCCATTGGTCGGGCCGATTGGGTCGGGAACGGATTGGGCAAAAGCGGAGGTCGCCAGACCAGCGGCAAAAATCGCGCGGATTTTTCACCGGTCGCCCAACCTTCGCGGGCTATTTCTTCTGCAGGTAAAATTGTTCCGATGCTGAGCCGAAGCCTGTATGCGCGAGGTGTTAGGAGGAGCATCTAGGGCTGAGCTCTTCGATCTCATTTTCCGGGAACTACACCAATGGCTGGCGTGGTCATTACCTGCTCCAACAAAAGCAGCGCGCCGGCTGACTTTATTGCGAAGTCCGCAGCGCGCAGCCGTTCATCGGAGGTTAATGCCTGTTAACCCAGGCTCGCAGCCTGAAAGGATGATCCGATGATGAAGAAGATTTTGGCCGCACTCGCAGCCATGGTCCTGGCTGGATCTTTCGCCCTGCCGCTAAACGCCGCGCCAATTGGCGTGCCGAAAGCAGCACCTATCCACACCGCCGACGTCGAGCAGGTCAAGCACCGCGGCCACGGCAACGGATATGCGAATGGCCACTGGAAGAATCGGCGGTACGCTTATCGCGACTGTCGGTATTACGGCTCGTGCTACCGTCCGCGGTATTACGGCTATCCCCGATACGGCTATCGCGACTATTACCCCTACAATCGTAGGTCAGGTGTGAGCCTGTATTTTAACTTCTAGTCAGCAGTGCCACGGGCGCCAACCGTGGCACCCACGAAAAGAAGCCGTCGGCGCGAATGTCGGCGGCTTTTCTTTGAGAACTGCCACTATCATCGACCGTATTCGACAGAGAATGTCACATCGACCTCGTAACCGAAGTCATCGCCGGTCGTGGTCGTGGGGCATCGCAGCTTTACAGTTCTGCTCGATACGGTCTCCCTGGACCCGGTCGGCAGCGAAAGTTTCATTAGAAAGTTTCCGGCTCCCTCATCCGACTCCAGGGGGGCATCATGCTCCAAGCCCCACGATCCCACCCAAATATTTGGGCGGTCCGTTGGGATCGATGCAAATGTATTCTCGACATAAGCGAATCCGATTGAATACGGGCGACCGGTTTCCGGCCAATCGTCAATATCCATCGTTGGGAGGTGGAAATCCTGCAATATGTTCATTGCACGGTGGTCATCGCCTGCGGAAACACGAAATCAAAACTCCCCTTCGCCTGATCCGTTCTCACCGTCGGTTATGAGATCGGTTGTTTTCGGCGCGCCTGGCACCGCTGTTATGGTGCCAGTGCAGCGGACATGTGGGTCTGAGAGGGGGCCAGACCCATTTTCAAAGATGCCGACAACATACTTTTCTCCCGGCGCGATCGGCACAGCGTAAGTGCCGCTCAGCTCTGCCTTGTCTCCCTCGCCGGTCAGAATCTGGAGATCGGGACGCGACCACCGAGATCCTGGTCTTTTCTCCCAAAGTTCTTCTATGGCGTCTTTTTCGTAGAGGATCGTCCCTAAGCCGTGGGACGGGGCTGGAAAGTGGCTGTTATCGATGACAAGAACACCCACTGACCTCCCAGGGGAATGCATCTGTCCGCTTCGCTACTACGACGCCAGTTCCGAAGTATATTGCTGATTCCATGCTGCAGATCCCCAGTTTCAATACACCGATCTCGCAACGCCGTTGGAGGGCGCGCATTGGATTCAAGAATGCGGAAATTGAAGAGGGCCGGAGCCTGGCGGTCACGATAATCGAGACAAGCAGTGCGCAAATGCTATTATAGCGCGCATTTGGGTGGGAGAATTGTGAAAGATCGGACCGGACATACAAGCACTCGCCCGGCGGGCAGGGAGCCGGCGCCGGGCCTAACGCGGACCTGGATGTTGGGCGATGCAAGTCCCACAGCGTGTTGGAAGCGCTGCGTGAGGGAAACCGCTGAGGCGAGGAAAAGTTCCCGGTCTATGGTCGAACGGTGAGCAGCGGACGCAAATTTTCTGATTCCACCACAGCCTGGCGTGGACGTCGTAGAAGATTATCCACAGGAACCAATCGGCCAAACGCGATTTCAAAAGTGGGGAAAGAAAACGCCTGCTTTTGGAATATCAACAAAAGCAGGCGTTTATCTCTGAAACTGGCTCCCCGGGCCGGATTCGAACCGGCGACCTGTCGATTAACAGTCGAATGCTCTACCGCTGAGCTACCAGGGATCACCGCTCGCCGCGGTGTGAGTGGCCTAATACAAATGCTTGCCCGATTTGCCAAGCGGTTTTTTCAAAAAAATGACATCCGCTTGTATTCGTTCTGTATAACCCCATCTCCTGTGGATGACTGAAGCACATGATACCACTGGAAAACCGGCCGCCAAGCGATTTGGCATCGACCACACCACGGGCCGTCTCATTCTGGGGTCCGTAAGTTTCCCATTCCCGCGGTCGCGCCTTGCCCGGATGTCGATCGGCGTTGTGCTGATCCTGGGCGGTTTTTTGGGATTCCTGCCCGTCCTCGGCTTCTGGATGCTTCCGCTGGGGTTCCTTATTCTATCGCACGACCTTCCTCTCGTCCGGCGGATGCGGCGGCGATTGTCCGTCTGGTGGAAGAAGGGGCGGAAACCCGCCCCTTGATCAGCTGAACAGGCCTGCAGCCCAGTAGAAGAATGCGGAAATGAGTGCCGCTGCCGGAAGCGTAATGACCCAGGCGACGACGATGTTGCCCGCCAGGCCCCAGCGGACGGCTGAAACGCGCCGTGCCGCGCCAACGCCGATGATGGCGCCGGTGATCGTGTGCGTCGTGGAAACAGGGATGCCGAGCCACGTGGCCGCAAAGAGCGTCAGCGCGCCGCCGGTCTCCGCGCAGAATCCCTGCATCGGGTTAAGGCGGGTTATCTTCGATCCCATCGTGTGAACGATTCGCCAGCCGCCGAAGAGCGTTCCCATTGCCATGGCTGTCTGACAGGACAGGACCACCCAGAGCGGTACGTGGAAGGTTCCGCCGAGATAACCCTGCGAATAGAGGAGCACTGCTATGATGCCCATTGTCTTCTGCGCATCATTGCCGCCATGGCCCAGCGAGTAGAGAGAGGCGGAAACGAACTGCATGAGGCGGAACGTCCGATCGACGGCGAACGGCGTTTGCCGAACGAAGATCCAGGAAACGGCAAGAACGAGGAAGAGCGCCAGGATGAAGCCGATCAGCGGCGACATGACGATCGCGCCGGCTGTTTTTAGCAATCCGCCCCATACGATCGAGCTGAAGCCGACCTTTGCGAGGCCAGCGCCTACCAGCCCGCCGACCAGCGCATGGGAGGAACTGGAGGGGATACCGAAGATCCAGGTGACGATATTCCAGATGATTGCGCCCATCAGCGCCGAGAAGATCACCAGCGGCGTCACGATGTTGGGATCGATGATGCCCGTCCCCAAGGTCTCAGCCACGTGCAGGCCGAAGAACAGGAACGCGATGAAATTGAAGAAAGCGGCCCAGACGACCGCGTGGTGCGGCCTGAGCACACGCGTCGAAACGATCGTCGCGATCGAGTTCGCGGTATCGTGCAGGCCGTTCAGAAAGTCGAAGAAGAGAGCGACCGCGATGAGAGCCGCCAGCAATGGAAAGGCGAGGGTGGCGTCCATCTAGACGTTCTCGATCACGATGCCGCTGATTTCATTGGCAACGTCCTCGAAGCGATCGACGACCTTCTCGAGTTCGCCGTAGATTTCGCTGCCAATGATATAGGCCATCGCATTCGACGCGCCATGCCGTACGAAGAGTCCCTTCAAACCATTGTCGTGCAGTTCGTCGGAGCGTCCTTCGACGCGGGTGACTTCCTCGGTGATCGCCATCAGGCGCGGGGCATTGGAGTTGATGCGGCTGAGCAGGGGGACCGCCTCGGCTATGAGGTGTGCTGCCTGGACGATCGCCGCTCCCATTTCCTGCATGCGCGGATCGAATTCGGTTTGCTCGAAGAGACGGATCGTCTTGACGGTCTTATGCATCATGTCGATCGCATCATCCATCGACTGGATCAGATCCTTGATATCAACACGGTCGAAAGGCGTGATGAAGCTCCGGCGGACCGCAAGCAGCACCTCGCGCGTGATGTTGTCGGCATCGTTTTCGAGCGCGACGATCCGGTCGCAATGGTGTTCGATATCCTTGCCTGCAAGCAATTGGTTGAGCGCTTCCGCCGCGCCGACGATTGTTCGGGAGTGCTGTGCAAAGAGATCAAAGAACTGATCCTCGCGAGGAAGAAGTTTACGAAACCAGCTGAGCATTCCATCCATCCATAGCTATTTTTGAAGGTCGTCATAAAATAGCGGGACTTGCAATAAAAGTGTCACAATTGCACCAGCCGCGATTCTTTTCGCCCGGAGATGGAAGGCGTAAGGCGGAACTTGGAAGCTTTTTGGACGTTATTATCCTGAGCGTTCTTCACGCGAAGTGCGTACGAAATTAGAAGGTGCCGGAATGAAAAAACTTGCGGTATTGATGTTGGCAATTGCGACGAGCCTCGCTGGCGTCGGTCCGTCTTTTGCCGAAAACTCAGGCGATGAGCATTCCGCTCAGAGTCGCGGTGGGTTTGGAGATTCCGGCGTCAGAAACAGCCGCGGCTTCGACCGCTGCAACATCTATCGTTGTGGCGGCTACCGCCATGGCCACTACGGGAATCGCGACTACGGAAATCGGCACTACGGAAATCGCTATTATCGCGACGGCTACTACCGCAACGATTACAACGATACTGGCGCGCTGCTCGGCGGTCTTGCTGCCGGCGCACTCATCGGCGGTCTGATCGCTTCGCAGCCGCAGGCCAGACCGGTGGGCAATTCGCACGTCGACTGGTGTTACAGCCGCTACCGGTCCTATCGGGCCTATGACAACACCTATCAGCCCTATTACGGTCCGCGGCGGCAGTGCTATTCGCCCTACTAGTGGTTGATTACGGAACCGGCGGCATGACGATCCAAAATACCGCCGGTTTTTCAACTACCCCCTTGCACTCGATTTCTATTCATTCTAAATGCCCGCCAACGCTTCAGTCATGAAGCGTCGTGAGGCCTCGTGGCGGAGTGGTGACGCAGAGGACTGCAAATCCTTGTACCCCGGTTCAATTCCGGGCGAGGCCTCCAAACCTTCCCATACATTCTGCAGTCATTGATTTTGCGGCTGTGTTTCCCACAGTGCCGCGGTGTTGTGGTCGCGTCTTCAGGCCGCCATTCGGTCGACAACAGCGGCGAATTCAACGTGCTGGTTTCATCCGACGAAACTTCGAGCCTAACCTCGGCAACCACCTACTCCAATCGGATTAGGACCTAGGTCCGTCTAGGATAGCCCCTGCTACGGGGCTATTGTGTCTCTTGCAAGTCTGCGGAGGACGGTGGGGCTTTGAGGCACCGGACCCACTTGCTGAACAGGTCCATTGCCCGTGGCAGACTCGGCGGGGGTATGTTCACTGTCCCGAAATGCTGGAGGGGCTAGCCAAGTAGGCTGGCCCTCCCGGCTTCTGGGTTGCCGCCTCGACGTAAGAGCCTTCAGTGTCGACAGCACTCTCTTTGTTGCGTCCGTTCCCGCGCCGCCAAGTTCACCTGCTTTGGCAATTGCTCCATCGGCATAGTGAGAATCCACACAACACTAGCGCTGGCGCATGTCTTCCATACCCAAATCGTCGGATTGCCGAATTTTCGATAGGCCCTAAGCTTTGTGTTGAGTTGTTAGGAGCGCCTCCCATGCCGGCGACCCAAATGCCGCAATTGATCTTTGCCCTGAGCGTGGCGCGGGAAATGGCGAAGCGCGAGCGGCACGCCGACGTGCTGGTGATACTGATCGACGAGGCCCTGAAAGAGGCAAAGGAAGAAGCGCTGCGCTACGGCATTCTCGTCGACATAGAAGAGGAAACGGAACTGCAATAGGCCCGCCGGGCGGCCCCGGCCGCGGCTATCAAGGGCCCCGGCCGGGTTGTCGACCGGGGAGGGGCTGGGGAGGCTCCAAGGTCGGCGTCGATACGCTACAGCTCCTGTTTGACGGCCGCTATTGGTGCTTAGAGCTATGTTTCGTCGTTTGTTCTTGCCTAAAAAGAACCTTGCAGTGGCGGTCCATTTGTCACCCAGCGAAAACGCCCCCGTTGGCGTTCAGTTCACTCGCTGCAGTGACGGCACTGGCGACACGCCCGACGTCGCGACATTCGGCGCGCCGACACGCACAAAGGGAATCAGGAGAATGATCGCGAGCAGCACGCAGATGAAAAGGCTGCCCAGCAAGATTGGTTTGATTGCCATGTCCCGTCCGTCGAATCCCAAGGGAACGACACTATTGGGGCAGAACCTGACAACGGCCTGAAGGCAGGCAGTCAGCTCGTTTCACGATCGAAAAGACCGCAGCAAAAGATGCCGACCAGTGTTGCGATGATGAAGAAGTCGAACAACGAGAGATATTCGATGATATTAGGCATGGCCTACTCCTCCTCTGTTCCTCCGGTTGCAACAATATCACGGCGCCCGCGTTTGTTCCATGAAGGATTGCGGTCGGGTCACTTCCGCGACACTCGTACTGGAATTCTTGGCGCAGGCATTCGCGAAGCCTTGAAAGGCCGGTGTGCTGAGATTAAGAGACGTGCAGACAAAGCCGCTTCTACGGGCGAGAGGACATGATGAATTTCGAATCAGCACGCGCAAACATGGTCGACAACCAGCTTCGCACGACGGACGTCACCTCGCATTCAGTGCTGACGGCCTTCCTCACGGTGCCGCGCGAGGCTTTCGTTCCTGAGAAGGCCAAGCCGCTCGCCTATATCGATCGTGATGTTGAAATCTGTCCTGCAGCGGCCGGCAAGCCGGCGCGCTACCTCATGCAGCCGTCGCCGCTTGCAAAGCTGCTCCAGCTTGCGGCTGTCACGAAGGATGACGTCGTCCTCGAGATCGGCGCTGGCAGTGGCTATGTATCGGCTCTTTTCTCGCAGCTTGCCGGTACGGTGATCGCCGTTGAAGAGGAGGAAACGCTGGCGGCGGAAGCCAAGACCAACCTCGCCGCCTACACAAATGTGTCGGTCGTCACGGGGCCGCTCAATGCGGGCAACGCGTCAGGCGCTCCCTATGATCTCATTTTCGTCAGCGGCTCGGTCGAGGAGGTTCCTTCCTCCTTGCTGTCGCAGCTTCGTGATGGTGGCCGTCTGGTCACCGTACAGGGCTACGGCGGTTCGGCGCGTGCGAAGGTTTTCGTGAGCGAGCGCGGCACAATTTCCGAAAACGTCTATTTCAACGCCTCCGTGAAGCCGCTGCCCGGCTTTGCCAAGGCGCGTGAATTCGTATTCTGAGCCAAAGCTCCGATGACCGATTCTCGACGGGCGCCTCTGGCGCCCGTTTTCTTTCCCGCCATGGAATCCGAGCGCCAGGCAGCGTGGCAGAAAAGCTGTGCATGGCATCATTCATTTGATTCGCGATGATTTTTTTAAATCCTCGGCTATCCTAAGGTATGGGTGATTCGGATGCCCATTCCACGCAATCCGGTCGTTTTTCGGAGTAACGGGGATAGATATGGCTCAGCCAAGCGTAGCGCGTGAACCGTCCATGGAAGAGATTCTGGCGTCGATCCGCCAGATCATCGAGAGCAATGACCCCGGTGCGGGCAGGGCACTCTCCGCGTCACTGCCGGCGGTTTATGGTGCTGACGAGGACGATCGCGACTCGGACATTCATTTGACGGTGGACGAGACCTACGCTGGCGTGGAATTCCCTGAAACGGTCGCTCAGCCCGATCCGCGTTTCGTCGCGGCCAACTCGGCAGGGTCGGCTCCCGTGCCGGAGGCACAGCCGCGCGCCATGTCTCTTGCCGATGTCGCTGCGCGCGTCCGTGCCGCCTCGGAGAGGAACGCTGCGCAGTTGCAGCGCGAAGTGCCGCCGGCATTTCGGCCGCCGGAAGCAAGAGCCACCGAGGTGAGGACTGAAACGCCGGACGCTGTCGGCGAGGCACCGCTGTCCCCGCGCCCTACGGAAGCCGTTACCGCACCCTTTTCAGTTCCTGCGGCGAAAATTGTTGCTGTTCGCCCGCCGGTAGAGGTTCCATTCGAGCTACCTCCGGTCGTTGCCATGGAGCCGCGACCAGCTGTCGTTCCCGCGGCCGAGGTAGCAGTTGCCGCTGTCGCCGAGGCTGCGAAAGAAACAATGCCAAGCGTTGTTGAGCACGAGCAGCAGCCAGCGCTGCTCTCGCACGACGCCGGACTGCAGATCGCTCGTTCCTTTGAGGAGCTTGCCGCCGCAATCGATGGTGCCGAGCGCCGGTCGTTTGATGAGATCGCCGAAGACATGCTGCGCCCCATGCTGCGCGAATGGCTGGACGACAATCTGCCGACGCTGGTCGAACGTCTCGTGCGCGAAGAGATCGAACGCGTGGCGCGTGGCCCGCGCCGCTGATCGGAAACGCCTTTGCTCAAAAGCCGCTCCGGTCTCCGGGGCGGCTTTTTTATTGACTTGCCCGTAGCCATCCTATTTACAACCCGCATCTAAGAACCTCCAGATTTTGGTCCCCAAATGCTCGACAAGACCTACGATTCCGCTACCGTTGAACCGAAAATCGCTGCGAAATGGGATGAGGCGGACGCCTTCCGCGCGGGCGCCAACGCCAAGCCGGGCGCCGAGACTTTTACCATCGTCATCCCGCCGCCGAACGTGACCGGCTCGCTGCACATGGGGCACGCGCTGAACAACACGCTGCAGGACATCATGGTCCGCTTCGAGCGCATGCGTGGCAAGGATGTGCTCTGGCAGCCGGGCATGGACCATGCTGGCATCGCCACCCAGATGGTTGTCGAGCGCAAGCTGATGGAACAGCAGCTGCCAGGTCGCCGCGACATGGGGCGCGAAGCCTTCATCGATAAGGTCTGGGAGTGGAAGGCGGAATCGGGCGGCCTTATCTTCAACCAGTTGAAGCGCCTCGGCGCCTCCTGCGATTGGTCGCGTGAGCGCTTCACGATGGACGAGGGGCTTTCGGAGGCCGTTCTTGAAGTCTTTGTAACGCTTTACAAGGAAGGCCTAATCTATCGGGACAAGCGCCTTGTCAACTGGGATCCGAAACTCCTGACGGCGATCTCCGACATCGAGGTGGAGCAGCACGAGGTCAACGGAAATCTCTGGTACTTCCGCTATCCGTTGGAGCCCGGCGTCACCTATCAGCATCCCATCGCCTTCGATGACGACGGCAAGGCAACGGAATGGGAAACGCGTGACTATATCGTCGTCGCGACCACTCGCCCGGAAACGATGCTTGGCGACACGGGCGTCGCGGTGAACCCGAAGGATGAGCGCTACAAGCCGCTCGTCGGCAAGCATGTCATCCTGCCGATCGTTGGTCGGCGAATTCCGATTGTCGCCGATGATTATCCGGACCCGACGGCCGGAACCGGCGCTGTCAAGATGACGCCGGCACATGATTTCAACGACTTCGATGTTGGCAAGCGTGCCGGTCTGCGAGTCGTCAACGTGCTCACTGCCGACGCTCGGATCACGCTCAAGGATAATGAGGATTTCCTGGAGGGGATTCCGGATGCCGCCGCATTGCACGGCGCCTGGGACGAACTTGAGGGCAAGGATCGTTTCGAGGCCCGCAAGATCATCGTTCGTATCTTTGAAGAAGGCGGCCTGCTCGACAAGGTCGAGCCGCACAAACACATGGTTCCCCACGGTGACCGTGGTGGTGTCCCGATCGAGCCGCGCCTGACGGAGCAATGGTACGTCGACGCCAAGACGCTCGCGGCACCGGCGATCGCCTCGGTCCGTGAAGGCCGGACTAAGCTCGTTCCGCGCAGTTGGGACAAGACGTATTACGAGTGGATGGAGAACATCCAGCCGTGGTGCGTTTCCCGTCAGCTCTGGTGGGGCCATCAGATCCCGGCCTGGTACGGTCCGGATGGTCAGGTCTTCGTTGAAAAGACCGAAGAAGAAGCGCTGCAGGCGGCGATCCAGCACTATCTCTCGCACGAAGGCCCGATGAAGGCCTACGTCGAAGACCTGCTCGAGAACTTCAAGCCCGGCGAAATCCTGACGCGCGATGAAGACGTTCTCGACACCTGGTTCTCCTCCGCGCTGTGGCCGTTCTCGACGCTCGGCTGGCCGGAACAGACGCCGGAGCTGGACCGCTACTATCCGACCAACGTTCTGGTCACCGGCTTCGACATCATCTTCTTCTGGGTTGCCCGCATGATGATGATGGGCCTGCATTTCATGAAGGATGACGATGGCGTTCCGGTCGAGCCGTTCCACACGGTTTATGTCCACGCGCTGGTCCGCGACAAGAACGGCCAGAAGATGTCGAAGTCCAAGGGCAACGTCATCGATCCGCTGGAACTGATCGATGAATACGGCGCCGACGCGCTACGCTTCACGCTGGCGATCATGGCAGCCCAGGGTCGTGACGTGAAGCTCGATCCAGCCCGCATTGCCGGCTACCGCAACTTCGGCACAAAGCTTTGGAATGCGACGCGGTTTGCCGAGATGAATGGCGCCAAGAGCGATCCGCATTTCGTGCCGGAAGCAGCTGAACTGACGATCAACCGCTGGATCCTGACGGAGCTTGCCCGTACCGAGCGTGACGTAACGGAAGCCCTGGAATCCTACCGCTTCAACGATGCAGCAGGGGCGCTCTATCGCTTCGTCTGGAATCAGGTCTGCGACTGGTATCTCGAGCTGCTGAAGCCAGTCTTCAACGGCACGGACGAGGGTGCTAAAAAGGAAGCGCAGGCCTGCGCGGCCTACATCCTGGAAGAAATTTACAAGCTCCTGCATCCCTTCATGCCGTTCATGACGGAAGAACTCTGGGCGCACACCGCAGGCGAGGGCATCGAACGCGACACGCTGGTTTGCCATGCCGAATGGCCGGCGCCGTCCTACGCCGACGATGCGGCGGCCGATGAGATCAACTGGCTGATCGATCTGGTTTCCGGCATTCGCTCGGTTCGCGCCGAAATGAACGTTCCGCCGTCTGCCGTTGCTCCGTTGGTCGTTGTGGACGCCAACAGCCTGACGCGCGAGCGGCTCGTTCGGCACGACGCCGCGATCAAGCGTCTTGCCCGTGTCGACGCCATCTCGCTGGGCAGCGAGGCACCGAAGGGAGCCGCGCAGATCATCGTTGCCGAGGCAACTGTCTGCCTGCCGCTCGGCACCCTGATCGACCTTGCCGCGGAGAAAGCTCGCCTCGAGAAGGCGATCGCCAAGGCCGACGGTGAGATCGCCCGCATCAACGGCAAACTCTCGAACGAGAAGTTCGTCGCGAATGCCAACCCTGAGGTGGTCGCCGCTGAACGTGATCGCCTCGAGGAATTGCAAGGCCAGATCGCCAGCCTGCGGGTTGCACTATCGCGTGTGTCTGAGGCGGCATAAAATCAACGCTTGGTAGTAATATATTCTAAGGCGTCCGATTGCGAATCGGGCGCCTTTTTTCAGGCTCGGTCGAGATTGATGGATTTCAAGGCCAGGCTTGCCGGGATCGCTGACGGGAATCCTTGATTTCACACGTTTTCTTGAGCCGTTTGGCGAAAAATATGACTGTTGTTTCTCTGTTACAGGGCGGCGTTATCGTGGAATGGTCGACCTCAATTGCTTGGGTAGTTTTACCTTTCGTGGAATTTTCTTCTAAATTGTTGGAATATTGACGTGCCCGTCAAATTTTTACGTAAAGCATCTGTTGGTGCAGTTTCTAATCACGCCCGATCACAAAGTTGCCATTTATCGGCATCGTCGGCACAGTCCCGCCATTGCAATTGCCCGAGTGGGGGAGACACCTTGGCATCTCGTATGACTTCGGCCAGCATTGTGTCGCTGGTTCTATTTTCAACGCTGGCGCAGCCGTCCTTCGCGGGCGGTCTTGACCGCAGCGGCTATAATATCGATCTGCTGTTTGATCAGTCGCGCTTTTCAGCGCAGTCGGCCGTGATCTATGTCATGCCGCAGCGCGAATTGAAGAATGTGAGGGACACTGATCCTTCCATTCGGCCCGGCGGCGGAAACCTGAACAATCGGTCCCACTCGGCGGACGACACAGAGAATTATGCAGTCCCCTACGTCGGTTTCAAGGCCGGGTATGAAGATGTGGACTGCCTCTTCGACTACTCCGAGCCATTTGGCGCACACACGAATCCCGGCATCAATTGGGCAGGTGCCAACAACAACATCGAAACGAAGATCAAGACGCATAACTATGCCACGACGTGCTCGTACAAGTTTGATGTGGGCCCTGGCCAGCTTCGCTTGATTGGCGGCGCCTTCTATCAGGAAGTGGAAGGCTTCAAGGAGCGCCTAGTTAGCACGGTTCCAATCGCATTCGGCACCGGAACGGGCGTAGGTCGGTTGGACCTTGAAGACAATGCTTGGGGATGGCGGACTGGCATCGCATATGAAATTCCAGAATACGCGATGCGCGCGAGCTTGGTCTATAACAGCCGTGTGAAGTATGACAGCCTGAGTGGTACGGTTGACCTGACGCAGGTCCGGGCGCCAGTCGCACCGCTGAATGCCGCGCCCTATGGCGCAGTCACGAATGTCTTCGGCGAGGCGGAAGCTCCCGACTCGCTGGAGCTAAAGCTTCAGAGTGGTATTGCGCCAGATTGGCTGGCATTTGGTTCTGTGAAATGGACCAACTGGAGTGTCCTCCAGTCGATCTCACTCTGCCCTACATACACGAAGGGCAGGGCTTGCACCGCCACGAGCGGAACTCAGCTCACGTCTCTTGATCTGCTCTATCAAGATGGCTGGACCATTACCGGCGGCATTGGTCACAAGTTCAATGAGCAGTGGACCGGCGCTGTTAGCCTGACTTGGGACCGCGGTACGAGCCACGGCTATGGCTCGCAGACGGACAGCTGGACGGTTGGGGTCGGCGCTGCTTATAACCCGACCGACAACATTGAATGGCGCCTTGCCGGTGCCCTCGGCGTTCTGACGAGCGGTTCCTCCGGAGTGCTGGTGGAGAATGGTGTTCCCTACGGAACCGACGTCTCTTACGACTTCGGCAATGATCTCGTGGCCGCTGTCTCGACCAGCATCAAGGTGAAATTCTAGGTTTCAAAGATGAACCGCAGATCAGCCCGGCAAAACTGCCGGGCTTTTCTTTGTGTACGGGTCGTTAAGCATGGCGTTTCCCTGTCTCGTTTTGTGACGATTCAGCAACAGTTTTTTACCAGCATTTGCGTAAGATGATGCCAAGCTGAAATTGTCCATTTCCCGCCACAAACTAGGCGCAGCGCTATATGCGGGCGAGGGAATGACAGGCGTAAGGTGCGCGTAAAAGAGTACGATGAGCGAATTCGTAGCGGATACAGTCAGGGTGGGTAAGGCCTGCGGCAACGATGCCGCGGCCAGCGCGATTTCCCTTTTCCCGCAAGGCTATTCCGTCTCAGAACTTCGCTCTGACGTTGCGCTTCCGAACCTCTCTTTCTTCTCGCATTCAAACCGATTGGCGTTGTCGGAATCGGCTTCCGGTAACAACGATACAGGTTTGGTCACAATTGGTGATTACCTTTTTCTCGACTGCGGAAAGGCGCGGAGCCGGGCCGCGGGAGTGAGGCGAATGGCATCGCGGGGGAGCCGCGCCGGGCAGCGGGCGGACAGTGTCGATGCGCTTGGAATTGAAGCTCTCGCAGGAGGGCGGAAGGCTGGATGCGACGCGGGCAAAGGGGCCATTGAGCCCACCGCGGGATCGCTCGCCGGGAGGAATGCATCCGCGGATCGAAAGTCCGCACGGGTGGAATCGAAAGAAACCGAGTGAAATGCTGACGTCCGAGTTCAGACCTTTCAGAATGATGCTCATGGGGATTTCCATTGCCTGTTGCGCGGCAATTGTCTCCCCAGCGGGTGCATTCGACATAAAGTCGGGTGTATCGAAGGAGTCTGGCCCGTTCGACCTCTTCAAGTTCGGTTTCAAAGCCTACAAGAACGGCCAGAAGGAAGAGGCGGTCGAAGCCTATAAATACGCGGCGGAAAAGGGACACACGGGCTCACGCTGGGCGCTCGCCAACATGTATGCCGACGGCGATGGCGTCGCGCAGGATGATTTCGAAGCTTTCAAGATCTACAGCGAGATTGCGCAGCAGGGCGTCGAGCCTGGCTCTGAAGATACAGGATTCTTCGTCAACGCCCTTCTGTCGCTTGCCAACTATTACAAGCACGGAATTCCCGGTAGCCCTGTAAAGACCGATCTCAACCAGGCGCGTCAACTCTACTTCCAGGTCGCGTCTACCTTCGGGGTGCCCGAGGCGCAGTTCCAGCTGGCACAGATGATGCTGGCGGGCGAAGGCGGCAGCACCAGCACGCAGCAGGCAAAGAAGTGGCTCAACCAGGCCCGCAAGAGCGGCCATCCCGGTGCCATGGCCGTCTTCGGCAATATCCTCTTCCAGGAAGGGCAGGCAGCCAACGGGCTCGCGCTAATGACCGCGGCGCTCGACCGCTGCAAGCCCACGGACTGCGGTTGGATGGAGACCCTGCAGGAGCAGGCTTTCTCCGTCGCAACGGAAAGCGATCGCCGCTCGGCCGTGGCGCTTTCTCACAAGATCGCTGTCAACGGCGCCGATTAAAGCGCGCTGAGCGCTGTCGCCAATCTGAACGAAAAAGCTCAGGCCGCGAAATCGAAGTAGGCTACGACTGGCACGTGGTCTGACGGCTTCTCCCAGGCACGAACGTGCTTTTCGATCGCTGATGATGTCATGCGATCGGCAGCCTCGGGCGAAAGCAACAGGTGGTCGATGCGAATGCCGTTGTTCTTCTGCCAGGCACCCGCCTGATAATCCCAGAACGAGTAGAGTTGAACGGCATCGGTCGTCGCGCGCACGGCATCCGTCAGTCCAAGGCCTCCTAGTTTGCGGAATGCCTGGCGCGTCTGCGGCAGGAACAACGCGTCGTTCTCCCAGGCCTTCGGGTCGAAGCAGTCATGCGGCTCCGGGATGACGTTGTAGTCCCCTGCGAGGATCAGGATTTCCTCGTAGGCCAGACGGTCGGCCGCGAATGAGCGCAGCCGTTCCATCCAGGCGAGCTTGTAGCTGTATTTCTCGGTTTCAACAGGATTGCCGTTCGGCAGGTACAGGCAGCACACGCGGGCGACGCGGTTGCTCGGCAGCGAAAAGACGGCTTCCAGGAAGCGAGCCTGCTCATCGAGCGGATCGCCCGGCAGCCCGCGGCTCACTTCGTCAGGTTTGGTCTTGGAAAGGATCGCGACGCCATTGAAGCCCTTCTGGCCGTGTGTCTCGACATGATAGCCCATCGCTTCGATTTCGAGCCTCGGGAAGCCCTCGTCGATCGTCTTGATTTCCTGCAGGCAGACGATATCGGGATCGGAGTCCTTCAGCCATTGCGTGAGATTGTCGATGCGCGCCTTGACGCCATTGATGTTCCAGGTCGCGATCTTCATGGGGTGTCCTATTCCGCTTCGTCGGCTTCTTGTATCGCGCTCTTTCGATCGCGGACAAGACGATAAAACCGGCCGCAAGGGAATCTTTCGGCGGTTCGATGTGGATACCAGGGATAGGGATTAGATCGAGAAGCTTGTGCCGCAGCCGCAACTTGCAACTGCGTTCGGGTTCTTGATCTGGAAGGATTGGCCAAGGAGATTGTCGACGAAGTCAATCTCGGATCCGGCCATGTAGACCAACGAGAGGCTGTCGATCAGCACCTTGGCGTCGTTCTTTTCGACGATCGTGTCGTCGTCCTGCGGGTCATCTGCAAGGTCGAACTTGTAGGAAAAGCCTGAGCAGCCGCCGCCTTCTACGGAAACGCGCAGCGCGCTCTTCCCTGGTTCGGTGCCGACGATCGCTGCGATTCGTTTTGCCGCGGCATCGGAAAGGGTTACACTTGTGTCCGTCATGTTTGCTCCTGCCGGGGTCAAGATCCGGAGAGAATATCTGTTAGCCGCTCGTTTCAAGCGGCAGATTTCATAGCCACTTGCGCTCTATACCACGAAAGCGCCAGTTCGGGCAAAGTGACTGCTAAAGCATCACTTTGCCGTTTATGCTCTTATAGGTATGAAGAGTGCAGGGCGGCGTCAATGGGCGGGCTGCCGCATATAAGTAATGGTGACGAATGACGATCGACAGGCATGCTTTGGGTTATGGCGACAGCGAGAGGGCCGTCTATGCAGCGGACCCTTGGAAGACTCGCGGCAGGCTTTATCCCGAGGATTTCAGCCCGACACGGTCGGATTTTCAGCGTGACCGGGATCGTATTGTTCACACGACCGCATTTCGCCGGCTGAAGCACAAGACGCAGGTCTTCATCGCCCAGGATGGCGATCATTATCGCACCCGTTTGACGCACACGATCGAGGTCGCGCAAGTTGCCCGCGCGCTGGCCCGGGCATTGAAGCTGGACGAAGATCTCGCTGAGGGCGTGGCGCTCGTCCATGATTTCGGCCACACGCCCTTCGGTCACACCGGCGAGGATGCGCTGCACGAGGTTCTGCTGCCCTACGGCGGGTTCGATCACAACGCCCAATCGCTGCGCATCGTCACTAAGCTGGAGCGCCGCTATGCCGATTTCGATGGCATCAATCTGACATGGGAAAGCCTTGAAGGGCTGGTCAAGCACAACGGCCCGCTTCTGACGAAGGACGGTGCCGGCACACGCGGGCCAGTTCCACAGCCGATCCTGGATTATTGCGAGATCCACGACCTGGAACTGGATACCTATGCCAGCCTTGAGGCACAGGTGGCCGCCATCGCTGACGATATTGCCTACAACACGCATGACATCGACGACGGGCTTCGCTCCGGCTACCTGAGCTTCGAGATGCTGGAGGAGATCCCGTTTCTGGCCGGTCTGATGGCCGAGGTACGGGAACGCTATCCGAACCTTGAGCCCAGCCGCTTTACCCACGAGATCATGCGCCGCCAGATCACACGGATGGTCGAAGACGTCATTTCCGTTGCCCAACGGGGTCTTGCGGAGATCAAGCCGAAAAGCGCAACGGATGTTCGCCTGGCCAATCGGGTAATCGCGACATTCTCCGACGAGATGTCCGAGACTGACCGGCAGATCAAGGCGATGCTGTTCAAGCGCATCTACCGGCACCCCGAGATCATGCGTATTCGTGCCGGTGCTGGGCAGATTGTGACCGATCTCTTCGGGGCCTATATGGCCAATCCAAAGGAGATGCAGAGCCACTATTGGGTGGATCACATCGCAGGGCTTGCCGAACCGGCGAGGGCGCGCCATGTCGGCGACTATCTGGCGGGGATGACCGACACCTACGCGATCAGTGCCCACAGGCGATTGTTTGACCACACTCCAGATTTGCGATAGGCAGCGGTCGCCCGGCTACGACCGGACAAATGCCTTGTGGCAAAGCCTATGCATGGAAGAGTGCGATGAACCTTTTTACCGATTTCGACGCCCGGATTAAAACCGCCCTTGAACAGATCGATCTGGTCAAGGAGAAGCGATCCGAGGTGGATTTCGGCCGCATCGCGATCGAACCGCCACGCGACCCGAGCCACGGCGATGTTGCAACCAACGCCGCGATGGTGCTCGCAAAGCCGCTCGGCACCAATCCGCGCGCCTTGGCTGAGATCATCACGGAGAAGTTGAAGGAAGACGCCGACGTCGCTGACGTCTCGGTAGCTGGACCCGGCTTCATCAACATCAGGCTCTCCGTCGGTTACTGGCAGCGCCTGCTTGCCTCGATGATTGAGGCCGGTATAGACTACGGCCGCTCGACGATTGGCGCTGGCAAGCGTGTCAACGTCGAGTATGTGTCGGCAAACCCGACTGGTCCTATGCATGTCGGCCATTGCCGCGGCGCCGTTGTCGGCGACGCCCTAGCCAACCTGCTTTCTTTTGCCGGCTTTGATGTCGTCAAGGAGTACTACATCAACGATGCCGGCTCGCAGATCGACGTGCTGGCGCGCTCCGTGTTCCTGCGTTACCGCGAAGCGCTCGGAGAGAAGATCGGAGAGATTCCGCCCGGCCTTTATCCTGGCGACTATCTCATCCCGGTCGGTCAGTCGCTCGCGAATGATTACGGGGTCAAGCTGCACAACATGCCGGAAGAGCAGTGGATGCCACTCGTCAAGGATCGCACCATTGATGCGATGATGGCGATGATCCGCGATGATCTGGATGCTCTGAACGTGCATCACGACGTCTTCTTCTCGGAGCGCACGCTGCATGCCAATGGCGCCGCCGCGATCCGCACGGCGATCAACGACCTGACATTCAAGGGACACGTCTACAAGGGCACATTGCCGCCGCCGAAGGGCCAGTTGCCCGAGGATTGGGAAGATCGCGAGCAGACGCTGTTTCGCTCGACGGAAGTCGGCGACGACATGGATCGCCCGCTGATCAAGTCGGACGGTTCCTACACCTATTTTGCTGCCGACGTTGCTTACTTCAAGAACAAATTCGACCGCGATTTCAACGAGATGATCTATGTTCTCGGTGCTGATCACGGCGGCTACGTCAAGCGCCTGGAAGCGGTCGCTCGCGGCGTTTCCGAAGGTAAGGCAAAGCTGACTGTCCTTCTTTGCCAGCTCGTGAAGCTGTTCCGGAATGGCGAGCCGGTCAAGATGTCGAAGCGCTCGGGCGAATTCGTCACGCTCCGCGACGTCGTCGAGGAGGTCGGTCGCGATTCAGTTCGTTTCATGATGCTCTACCGGAAGAGTTCGGAACCGCTGGACTTCGATTTCGCCAAAGTAACGGAGCAATCGAAGGATAATCCGGTGTTCTACGTGCAGTATGCACATGCGCGCTGCATGTCTGTTTTCCGGCAGGCGAAGGAGGTATTTCCTGACCTCGACGTGACTCCGGCCAACCTTGCTAATGCTGTTGCGGGCATCTCGGATCCCGCGGAATTGCAGCTGGTTGCGAAGGCCGCGGAGTTTCCACGCTTGGTCGAGTCTGCGGCGCAGTCACAGGAACCTCACCGCGTCGTATTTTACCTCTATGATCTGGCGAGTTCTTTCCATGCGCACTGGAATAAAGGTAAGGATCAAGTAGACTTACGATTTATTAACGATAAGAACCGAGAATCGAGTATAGCCAGATTAGGGCTGGTGTACGCCGTTGCGTCGGTTTTGAAGTCGGGACTTGCCATTGCGGGTACCGCTGCGCCGGATGAGATGCGGTAGCGTCACCATTTACCCACAATGCTCTGGCATAAACCTTAGCAGTTGCGAGTGGGATGAGTATGGCAGACAAACAGCGGGCGTATGACACGCGTAAGAATACGGACCTCTTTGCTGACGATGATCCTTTGGCGGAACTTGCCCGCATCGTCGGCTTCGAGCCGCGGGTAGCAGCAAATACCGTCGAAGATGCCCCCCGACAGGAGCCGGCCTTCAATCTCGAGGATGAATTGTTGCGCGAATTCGAGCGCTACGATGCGCCTCAGTCTGAGGCTTCCTTCGATCTGCCTGAACCCCCTTTCGAGCAACCGGCTGCCTTTGAGGCTCTTGTCGAAGCCGATCTTTCGCCGGTCAACCAGGCCGAGCCCGAATTTGCTGTCGAGCCTGAAGTCGCGAGCGAGCCGGTGGCCCATCGGTCTTTGGACGCGGCTTCCAACCTGACCCCTGCCGCTTGGGCGTCGAATGCCGTCCGTGAGGGCGAGCAGATTTCTGGTGGCGCACGGGATCTGATCGAAGAACTCGAGATGTCGATCGGCGCGTCGCCGGCCTCCGCTGCTCCGGTGGCCCCCGCCAAGGCGCCGCAGTGGTCTGCGGCCAGCATTCGGTTGCCGATCGCCAACTTCCATCCGGCACGTCGCGATGAGCCTTCACCCGCGCCGATTATTCCTGTTGTAGCGCCGGAGCCAGTCGCCGCTGCGTCGGAGAGCGCTGCTGTTTTCGAAGTGCCCGTTGCCGCAGGCTTTCCTGCTGAAATCGATCGGCACGAAGAAGCCGAGGCGGTTTACGATGCGCCTGAGGTGCCTCAAGGGGCGCCGTTCGATGAACCTGTCATCGATCACAGCGCCTTCGATCTGGCTGCTGCAGCGAAGGATGACGGTGCCCTTCAGGCCGATGCCGCGCTGACCGAAGCCGCGCCGACGGAGAGCGACGATATTGCCTTCGATATCGACGAACTCCTCGCCGACGTATCGCATTACCCTGTTCCTGAGCGTCAGAACACGCCTGCGGCCGATGTCGCAGAGATTCCGCACTCGCCGGAGCCCGCCCGCGTAGTGGCGCCGTTGCCGAAGCCGGTCGAGCCGCCTCTGGCCGCTCCCACGGCCAAGGCCGAACCGGAAGGTGACGATCCTTTCGCTGGGCATGACTTTGAACTCGATCTTGAAGGTATCGAGCTGGAGCTTGCCGACTTTGACTTTGCTGAGCCCGTGAAGGTGCAACCGCAAGCGGTCGAGCCGGCGCGAGTTCAGGCACAGCATGTCGAGGTGGTCAGACCTCAGCCGGTTGCCCCGGTGCCCGCTTTCCAGCCGGCGCCCGCTCCGGTCGTTGCTGCCGCCCCGATCCACCAGGCCCCGGCCGAGGCAGCGTTCGTCGCGAAGGCGCCTGTTACACCCGCATTCACGGCCGATGCCGGAGACGATCTCCCGTTCGATCCGTCGATGATCTCGGATGCGGAATATCATCCGGAAGCCGTCGAAGAGATGCACGTGCCCGTGCTGCCTCCTATTGAGCAGCCGGAGCCAGTCGTAGCGACCTCCGATTTCGATTTCGACGTCGACGCCGAGATCGCCAACCTTCTTGCACCCGCAAATCCGGTGGAAATGCCCGCGAAACCGGTCGTCGAGGAATGGCGGACCCGTGCGCCCGTATCCGTCGCGCCGACTGCAACACCGGCAGCGTCCGTCGCCAAGCAGGCACCATTGCAGGGCTTGGACGAGTTCGAGCGCGCTTTGGAAGAAGACTTCCGCCGGAGCGTCAACGAGCCGGTACAGCGCCGCGAGAACGTTTCTCAGGTACAGATCCAGTCGGCGAGTGAAGCCGAGGACATGAGCCGCGCACGCTCGATGAAGCGTATGCTGGCTGCCGCTGCGGCAATCGTCGTGTTCGGCGGTGTCGCCTATGCAGGTTACACGTTCCTGGCCCGCGATGGAGGCCTCGGCATCGCCTCCGGCGAGCCGCGCGTGATCACGGCGGACAACGAGCCGGTTAAGGTCGTACCGGAAAACCCCGGTGGCAAGACCGTGCCGAACCAGGACAAGGCTGTTTACGACAGCGTTGGTGGGGCCGCTGCTGAGGCGCCTAAGCAGAAGGCGCTTGTATCCAGTGACGAGCAGCCGGTGGACGTCGTGCAGCGCACGCTGACACCGGAAACGCTGCCTGAGGACAACGACAGCGATATCGCGACGCCGCCCATGGCGACACCTGTCGGAGACACCGAGGATCCGCGCCTGCTGCCGAGCGAGGATACGGCCGCTGCCGACGAGGCAGACAGTGCCAATCAGGCTCCATCGGTTTCCGCCCGCAAGGTCCGCACCATGATCGTCCGACCGGACGGCACTCTGGTTGCCCGCGACGAGCCGGCTCCTGAAGCGGCCCCGACGCTGCCGAAGGCAACGCCGGTTCAGACGCAGAAGATCACGGCTGGCTCAAAGCCGGCTGGCGGCACAGCTGCTAATTTCCCGGCGTCGGGACAGGTTGCTGCCGCTGACATCCGTTCGACTCCGGTTGAAGCAACCAAGCCGACGGCGGCTCAGGCTCCCTCTGAAAACGCGCTGGCCAAGGCGGCTGCCGCCACTCCGGCGAATGTCGATCCGCCGGTTCGCGCCGTGAAGAGCTCGACGGTGAGCGACACTGCACCGGCTCCCGCAGCGCGCCCCGTGATCGATGCGGCGAAGGCACCGGTTGAAGCGCCGGCAGCCCAGAAGCCGAAGGACGTTGCCGCTGTTTCGCCGGCTGCGACCCAGGCTCAGCCGACTGCATCGGCTAGCGGTTATGGCGTCCAGATCGCATCGCTTCCCTCCGAGGAAGAGGCGAAGAAGACCTTCGCTAGCCTTTCGAAGAAGTTCGCGAGCGTGCTTGCCGGTCGCAGCTACGAGATCCGCAAGGCCGATATTGCGGGCAAGGGCACGTTCTACCGCCTTCGTATCCCGGCAGGCTCCAAGGACGAAGCCGCGGCCATTTGCGAAAAGTACCGTGCTGCAGGCGGCAGCTGCCTTATCTCGAAGTAAGTTTCTGCAAACATTCAATGAAAGCGGCGGGCCTCTGGTCCGCCGCTTTTTTTGTGAATGCCGATTGACGCGGCTCGTAATTCCGCAAGGCACCTCTATGATTCGGGTATGACCGAATCAAAAGCAATGATCCTTGGCTGTAGCGGCCTATCCCTCACTCCCGATGAAAAGGCGTTTTTCAACACCGAGCACCCCTGGGGCTTCATTCTGTTCGGGCGCAATATTTCCGAGCCGCAACAGATCAGTGACCTCGTCGCGGAAA
Source organism: Rhizobium sp. 42MFCr.1 (assembly GCF_000377185.1). Taxonomy (NCBI): domain Bacteria; kingdom Pseudomonadati; phylum Pseudomonadota; class Alphaproteobacteria; order Hyphomicrobiales; family Rhizobiaceae; genus Rhizobium; species Rhizobium sp. 42MFCr.1. The sequence goes on along the minus strand of NZ_KB897854.1, from coordinate 28,469 downwards.
TGCGAGACGCTGTCGGTTGGTACGCGCCGGTCCTGATCGACCAGGAGGGTGGACGCGTCCAGCGTATCCGGCCGCCAATCTTCCAGCATTATCCGTCGGGGCAACAGCTTGGTGATATCTATCGGCAGGACAGAGAAAAGGGCCTGCGAGCCGCATGGCTGATGTCGCGGCTGCACGCCTTCGATCTTTCGGGCCTCGGGATCAACGTTGATTGCCTGCCGGTTCTGGACGTGCCGGTGGAAGGCAGCAGCAACGTGATCGGCAATCGCGCCTATGGCGGTGATCCAGCAACTGTGACGGCCATGGGGCGTGCCGCTGCCGACGGTTTGAAGGCGGGTGGCCTTCTACCTGTGATGAAGCACATGCCTGGCCACGGGCGCGGCTTTGCGGATTCACATCACGAACTGCCGGTTGTCACCGTCTCGCGCACGGAACTCGAGGCGCACGATTTCCCGCCGTTCATTGCCATGAAGAACGAATTGATGGCGATGACGTGTCATGTTGTCTTTGCGGCCATCGACTCGGAGCGTCCGGCAACGACCTCACGCAAGGTCATTGACGGCGTCATCCGCGACCATATCGGCTTCAAAGGACTGTTGCTTTCCGATGATACGTCGATGAACGCGCTTGCTGGTACGATCGGTGAGCGCGCCGCCAACATCATCGGCGGTGGATGTGATATCGTGCTGCATTGCAATGGCCACATGGACGAAATGCAGCAGGTGGTCGCAAACGTACCGGTCTTGCAAGGCCAGTCGCATTTGCGGGCAGAAGCGGTGCTGAATGGCTTCCCGACAGCTGACAAGGCCGACGAGGCCTCGCTTCGGGCCGAATTCGATGCGATGTTTGCAACGGTCTGATTGCGAAAGGAACAGGGCAGGGTGACGACGGCCAAGGACACGGAACGGCCACAGACGGCGGCTACGCCGATGGACAAGCTGTGGCAGGAGAGCGGTGCTGAGCGCGCGACCTCCGATCCGGCCCTGCTGATCGACGTTGCCGGCTTCGAAGGTCCCCTCGACCTCTTGCTCTATCTCGCCCGCAATCAGAAGGTCGATCTGTCCCGCATCTCTGTTCTTGCGCTGGCGGAGCAATATTTGCAGTTCATCGAAAGCGCGCGGCGGATACGGATAGAGCTTGCTGCCGACTATCTCGTGATGGCCGCTTGGCTTGCCTACCTGAAATCGCGTCTGCTGATCCCGCAGCAGGCCAAGGACGACGGGCCCTCCGGCGAGGAGATGGCGGCGACGCTCGCCTTCCGCCTGAAACGCCTCGAAGCGATGCGCGAGGCCGCGAGCGGTCTTGTCAATCGCAACCGCCTCGGACGGGATATCTTCGCTCGCGGCGTCCCAGAGCACATCCCGGACAGGCATCAGTCCGCATATGATGCAAGCCTCTATGATCTGCTGACGGCCTACGCGTCGCTCAGGCAGCGTCAGGCCGTGACGCAGGTCACCATCGCGCGCCGCAACGTCTGGTCGCTGACGGACGCCCGCGAGCTTCTGACCCGCATTATCGGCGAGGTCAGCGAGTGGACTGCACTCGAATCCTATCTGTTGCGTTACATGTCGTCTCCGGAAGACAGGGTCACGGCGATTGCCAGTGCGTTTGCGGCTTCGCTGGAGCTGGTCCGCGAAGGCAAACTCGAAATCCGGCAGGATGGAGCCTTCCAGCCCCTCTACATGCGGCGAGGCCCCAAGCATGCGACGCTGCAGGTCGTCGAACAGGAGCGACCGGCGTGACCGATCTGGAAGAAGAACACATCGATAGCGTAATGGTGGAAAATTCAGACGACGAGGTTCGTGCGGAGACCGAGGCAGAGCGCATCGCCGAGGCACTGGTCTTTGCGTCCGCCCAGCCCGTTTCCGAAAGCTTCATCGCAGACCGCTTGCCTCGCACGTTCAACGTCCGCGCCATCATGTTGCGCCTGAAGGAGCAATATGCCCATCGCGGCGTCAACCTCGTCCAGGTAGACGATGCGTGGGCGTTTCGAACGGCCGCTGATCTCTCTTTCGTCATCCGGCGCGACGAGAACGAAACGAAGAAGCTCTCGCGCGCGGCCCTGGAAGTATTGGCGATCATTGCCTATCATCAACCGGTGACACGCGCCGAAATCGAGGACATCAGGGGCGTGCAGACCTCTCGCGGCACGATCGACGTGCTGATGGAGGCGGGTTGGGTTCGGTTTCGCGGCCGCAGGCGCACGCCGGGCCGGCCTGTCACGCTCGGCACCACCCGCGATTTCCTCGATCACTTCGGCCTGGAAGAACTCCGCGACCTGCCGGGGCTTGAAGAGTTGAAGGGGGCAGGGCTGCTCTCCGGTCGCATACCGGCCAATTTCAATGTACCATCGCCTATGATGAGCGACGAGTTGACCGAGGACGAAGATCCAATAACGCAACTCGATCTTGAGGAACTCGGCCTGCTTGCACCGGGCGGCGGGTCCGAAGACTAATCGGATTTGTCTTGGTTCCGCCACGCATCGCGAAAACAATGCCGATCATAGTTTTTCGGATGTGTATTCTCTTGTCACAGAGGGCGATCCCGTGACATTAAGCGACAATCCAAGGGGAACTTTGATGTTGGAATTGGTGTAGGAAGCTCTTACATCTGGAAACATCGCAACAGGGAGTTAGCGTAATGGGTTCTTTTAGCATGTGGCACTGGCTGATCGTTCTGGTCATCGTGCTTTTGTTGTTCGGTCGCGGCAAAATTCCGGAGCTGATGGGTGATGTCGCCAAGGGTATCAAGAGCTTCAAGAAGGGCATGAACGACGAAGACGCGCCTGAGTCCACGACTGCCAAGACCGTCGATCACAAGGCCGACGAAACGAAGTAATCCACTTCCGGGCAACGTAGCCCCCACGTTTCCCGTTCAGGAGCCTTGAATGTTCGATATTGGCTGGACCGAGCTGCTTGTCATCGCGGTCGTATTGATCGTGGTGGTTGGTCCTAAGGACTTGCCGCCGATGCTTCGTGCGTTCGGCAAGATGACGCAGCGCGCTCGTAAGGTCGCCGGTGAGTTTCGTGCCCAGTTCGACGAGGCCCTGCGTGAAGCGGATCTGGACGAAGTTCGCCAGACGCTGACCGATGCGCAGAAGCTGAACCCCGTCAACACCTTGCGCGAAGCAATGAACCCGCTTCGCCAGATGGGCAACGAAATCAAGGCTGACCTGCAGAAGGCGACGACGGTCGATAACAAGACCGAAGTTCCGCCAGCTGCCGTATCGGTTCCTGAGCCGTCGATGAGCCTGCCAGAGACGCCGCCGGTCGTAGCACCGGCGCCTGTTGCAGCAGGCGTTGAAAATGCGGCAGCCCAGGAAAAGCCGAAGGCGGCCCGTAAACCGCGCGCCAAGGCGGAGCCTGCGCCTGCCGCAGTTGCTGCTCCGGTCGGAAAGCCCAAGCGGACTTCGACGAAGACAGCGGCCGCCAAGAAGCCTGCGGCAGTTGCCGCCACAGCCGCTCCGAAGAAGACGGCAGCAAAGAAGAAGAAGGACGACGCATGAGCGGTGAAATCGAAGACAAGCCGCAGCCGCTGATCGAACACCTGATGGAGTTGCGTACGCGGCTGATCTGGTCGATCGGTGCGTTTTTCGTCGCGTTCATCGCCTGCTTCATATTCGCCAAGCATCTCTTCAATGTGCTCGTCTATCCATACAAGTGGGCGGTGACCTGGGCGCATCTAGACGTGTCCAAGGCGCAGCTCATATACACCGCGCCGCAGGAGTTCTTCTTCACGCAGGTAAAGGTCGCCATGTTCGGCGGCCTGGTCATCGCCTTTCCGATTATCGCCGCGCAGATCTACAAGTTCGTCGCCCCTGGCCTCTACAAGAACGAGCGAGCGGCCTTCCTGCCGTTTCTGATTGCGTCGCCGGTCCTGTTTCTGATGGGTGCTTCGCTCGTCTATTTCTTCTTCACGCCGATGGTCATGTGGTTCTTCCTGACCATGCAGCAGGCGCCGGGTGAGGGCGATGTCGCGATCTCGCTGCTTCCGAAGGTCTCTGAGTACCTCAGCCTGATCATGACGCTGGTGTTTTCGTTCGGCCTGGTCTTCCAGCTTCCTGTCATCACCACGCTGCTCGCCCGAGTTGGGCTGCTGACTTCCGATTGGCTGGCCGAGAAGCGCAAGTTCGCGATCGTGCTCGCTTTTATCGTGGCAGCGGTGCTGACGCCGCCCGATCCGATGTCCCAGATCGGCCTTGCACTGCCGACCATCCTTCTCTACGAGATTTCCATCTACGCGGCGCGACTCGTGGAGCGCCAGCGTGCCCGCGAGGCGGTCGAAGAGGCTGAAGGAAACACGGACGTTGCCAAGACGGACAACGTCTGACGATCTCCCTCAATGAGCGCTTCCAAGCATCCGGTCGAGGCCTAGCCGGGCTTTGGCCGGGTTATCTTTTTTACAACGACCTGGAACGACGATGCTCGATATAAAATGGATCCGTGAGAATCCCGAAGCCCTCGATGCGGCACTTGCCAAGCGTGGTGCCGAGCCTTTGTCCGAAAACCTGATCGCGATCGACGAAAAGCGCCGTTCGGCCATCCAGAGCGTCCAGGACATGCTGTCCCGCCGCAATGCCGCCTCCAAGGAGATCGGCGCTGCGATGGCCCAGAAAAACAATGGGCTTGCTGAAAAGCTGAAGGCCGAAGTAGCCGACTTGAAGTCGCTGCTTCCGGCCGCGGAAGAGGGCGAGCGGCAGGCGACGGACGAACTGAACGATGCGCTGTCGCGCATTCCGAACATCCCGCACGATGACGTGCCGGTTGGCAAGGACGAGCACGACAATTCCGTTGCCCGAGTCGTCGGCGAAAAGCCCCGCTGGAATCATACGCCGAAGGAACACTTCGAAATCGGCGAAGCGCTCGGCTACATGGACTTCGAACGGGCTGCGAAGCTCTCGGGATCGCGCTTTACCGTGCTGACCGGCCCGCTGGCGCGGCTGGAGCGTGCGCTCGGTCAGTTCATGATCGACCTGCATACGCGCGAGCACGGCTACACCGAAGTCAGCTCGCCGCTGATGGTTCGTGACGATGCCATGTTCGGCACCGGCCAGCTGCCAAAGTTTGCGGAGGACCTGTTCAAGACCACGGATGGCCGCTGGTTGATCCCAACCGCCGAGGTGACGCTCACCAATCTCGTCTCGGGCGAAATCCTCGACCAGGAGAAACTGCCGCTTCGCTTCACCGCGCTGACCCCGTCCTTCCGATCGGAGGCAGGCTCTGCCGGACGCGACACGCGTGGTATGCTGCGCCAGCATCAGTTCTGGAAGTGCGAGCTCGTCTCGATCACCGATGCCGAGAGTTCGCTTGCCGAGCACGAGCGTATGACGGCTTGCGCCGAAGAGGTGCTGAAGCGCCTCGGCTTGCATTTCCGCACGATGACGCTCTGCACCGGCGACATGGGCTTCGGTTCGCGCAAGACCTACGACCTCGAGGTTTGGCTGCCCGGCCAGAACACCTATCGTGAAATCTCGTCCTGCTCGGTCTGCGGCGATTTCCAGGCGCGTCGCATGAATGCGCGCTATCGCGGCAAGGAAGACAAGGCGACGAAGTTCGTTCACACGCTGAACGGTTCCGGCACGGCGGTCGGCCGCTGCCTGATTGCGGTTCTGGAGAACTACCTGAACGAGGATGGTTCCGTGACCGTTCCCGATGCTCTGCTGCCATACATGGGCGGTTTGACGAAGATCGAACGGGCGGCCTGAGCCGATGCGCATTCTGCTCACCAACGACGACGGCATTCACGCGGAGGGCCTCGCGGCGCTGGAGCGGATTGCGCGGACGCTGTCCGATGATGTCTGGATTGTCGCGCCGGAGACGGACCAGAGCGGCCTTGCGCATTCGCTGAGTCTTTCCGAGCCGTTGCGGCTTCGGAAGATTTCCGACAAGCATTTCGCGCTGCGCGGAACTCCGACCGATTGCGTCATCATGGGCGTCAAGCAGGTTATGGACGTCAAGCCCGACCTGGTGCTGTCGGGCGTCAATTCAGGCTCTAACGTCGCCGATGATGTGACCTATTCGGGCACCGTCGCCGGGGCGATCGAGGGCACGCTGCAGGGTGTCCGCTCCTTTGCGTTGAGCCAAGCCTATCTGCACCAAGACGGGGCAAGGGTGGTCCCCTGGGAGGTCTGCGAGGCGCATGCGCCGGCACTTCTCGACAAGCTCATATCGCTCGACCTGCCTGACGGCACCTTCCTGAACCTGAACTTTCCGAATTGCCGGCCGGAAGAGGTCGAGGGCGTGGAAGTGACGGCGCAAGGGCGGCTTGCCTTCAACCTGCAGGTCGATGCCCGTTCCGACGGGCGCGGCCTGCCCTATTACTGGCTCCGGTTTGGAGAACGCGCCGGTGCCTTCGTCGCAGGCACGGATATTCACGCCCTGAGAAGCCGCAAGATTTCGGTAACGCCTTTGAAACTGGATCTGACTGATTATTCCGTACAGGACCGAGTCGCGCGGGCGCTTTCGGGTACGGAGTAGACTATTTTGACGGCACGGCTGGTGGAGAAGGAAGGTTTTGCGGCGCTCGTCTTGAGGCTGCGAGCCGAAGGCGTGTCCGATCTGGACCTGCTGACTGCAGTCGAGCAGACGCCGCGGTCGCTGTTCGTGCCGGCACAATTTGCCGAGCAGGCCTATTCGAGCCGCACGATCCCGATCGAATGCGGCTCCTTCATCGAAGGCGTCGATCTCGCGGTCAGGATCCTTCATCACCTGAAAATCAAACCCGGGCAACGCGTGCTCGAGGTCGGCACCGGCAGCGGCTTCATGACCGCCGTCATGGCTCGCATGGCCGAGCGCGTGCTGACGATCGACCGCTACAAGACACTGACGACGAATGCGCAGCGCCGTATAGACTCGCTCGGACTGCGAAACGTCATCATCCGCCAGGCTGACGGCAGCGCCGGTCTGCAGGGAGAGGGGACCTTCGACCGTATCGTCGTAACCGCTGCGTTCAATTCGATGCCACGGTTCTACACCGACCAACTCGTTTCCGGCGGTTCGATGATCGCTCCATTGATGATTTCCGACAAGGAGTGTCGCCTCGTGCGGCTCACGAAAACGGGCAGCCGCTTCGAGCGCGAGGAGCTGTTCGACACACCCTATCTTCCGATCGTCCCTCGTCTCGCATCTCAACTCTAGGGCGATTGGCTCGCAAGCGTTGCTATGGTTAGCAATCCCTCAAAAAAATCTCGCGGATTCCGGCACCTTAACCGCGTGGTAATACTAACGCGCTTTAATAAACCCACAAATGGTTGCGTTAATCAGTGGGTCGAGTCATGCGTTTCAGTCTTTCGCCAAGAGTGGGCAAGTCTGCCGGTAATGTCCTGATAGCGGCTTTGCTGGCGAGTGCGGCAACGGGTTGCAGTTCCGATGTGACACGTTTCGGTGGTCTCTTCTCGTCATCCGGTCAGGATCAGATGACGACCAACTCAATCCCTCGCAGAGGTATGCAGGCCGATCCGGTGCCGCAGGCGGATTTGGCACAGGGCGGCTACGCGCCAAGTAGCCAGGCAATGAGCCAGCCTTATTCCGCGCAGCCCGCTTATGGCGCCTCCAGCGCCCGCATGGCCTCGGCACCTGTTTCCGTCCAGCGCTCCGAACTTGCGGCTCCCTCCGCCGTTGCACCGGCAGCGCCATCCCGTGAAAGGCAAGTCGCACTCGCCCAGCCATTCCCTGCCGCCACTGCTCCGAAGAAGTCGGCGCCCATTCTCGTTCCACCGAAGACAGACTCGATCGTCACCGGCACGAACCCCAAGGTTTCCGGCTGGTCGGCAACCAATGCGCCGTCCGTCACACTTCGCCCGGGTGAAAGCATCGCGACACTCGCCAACCGCTACGGTGTGCCGGAGAAGGAGATCCTTCGGGTCAACGGCTTCAAGACTGCCGCTGCCGCCAAGCCGGGCCAGATCATCCTGATCCCGACCTTCAACGGAGGCAATGCAGCAAAGGCAGCCGCCCAAAGCGCCGACCTCTCCAAGGGTGGGCATCTGCCGCAACCGAACAAGCAGCAGGAACAGAACGTTGCGGTCGTTCCGGGTGCGAACTCCGCCCGTGACAAGTCAGTCGCAAATGCCGATCCGTCCAACAAACTTGCGGCCGGTGCAGGCAAGGGGCCAAAGGGCGCCGGCGGCACATACGTCGTCAAGCCGGGTGACTCGCTCGCCAAGATCGCCAAGGCGACGGGCACCAGCATAGACGATCTGAAGGCCGCCAATAACCTGTCGGCCGGTTCTATCCGCATCGGTCAGGAGCTTAATCTTCCGGGTGGTTCTCAGGATGGCATGAAGACGGCTTCCATTCCGGCAAAGGCAGAGCCGAAGCCAGTCGCCGAGCCCGCCTCCGCAACGTCGACTGCTGCCGCGCAGCCGGCAACCTACAAGGCTCCTGTCGCCACCGAGACGGTGGATGAGGCTGCCAAGAAGGAAGTGGCGTCCGCCGCACCCGAGGCTACCGGCATCGGCAAGTATCGCTGGCCGGTTCGTGGAGCTGTCATTGCCGCCTACGGCGCCAACGTCAACGGCAGCCGCAACGACGGCATCGACATTTCCGTGCCCCAAGGTACGCCGATCAAGGCGGCCGAAAACGGCGTGGTCATCTATGCTGGCAACGGCCTGAAGGAGCTCGGCAATACGGTCCTCGTCCGCCACGACGATGGTACGGTCACCGTCTACGGCAACGCCGATACCTTGAGTGTTGCCCGCGGCCAGAAGATCCAGCGCGGCCAGACGGTCGCCGTCTCCGGCATGAGCGGCAACGTCAAGCAGCCGCAGGTCCATTTCGAAGTTCGGAAGGACGCGACGCCGGTCAACCCGATTACCTTCCTCGAATAGGTATTGCGTCCGAGGATGCTCAAAAGCCCGGCCTCAAGCCGGGCTTTTGTCATTATGCACGGTCGAGTGCAATGCGCATCCGACCGGCGAGATCCTGAATGTACTGCCAGGCAACACGGCCCGAACGTGCGCCACGCGTCGTGGCCCATTCTAGCGCCTCCGCATGCATCTTCTCGCGATCGATTGGCAGCCTGAAGTGGTCGGCATAGCCGTCGATCATCGTTAGATAGTCGTCCTGGCTGCATTTGTGAAAACCCAGCCAAAGGCCGAACCGGTCGGACAGCGAAACCTTTTCCTCGACCGCCTCCGAAGGATTGATCGCCGTCGACTGCTCGTTCTCCATCATGTGGCGCGGAAGCAGGTGGCGCCGGTTCGAGGTCGCATAGAACAGGACGTTGTCCGGTCTACCTTCCACGCCGCCATCAAGGGCTGCCTTGAGCGATTTGTAGGCCGTGTCATCATGGTCGAACGAAAGGTCGTCGCAGAAGACGATGACACGGTGCGGCGTGTCCTTGAGAAGATCGAGCAGCGTCGGGAGGCTCGCAATATCCTCGCGATGCACTTCCACCAGCTTTATCGACACGCCGCTCTCGCGCCGCACATCCTCGTGAACAGCCTTGACCAGCGACGACTTGCCCATGCCGCGCGCACCCCAGAGGAGAACGTTGTTGGCCGGAAAGCCTTCGGCGAAGCGCACCGTATTCTCGTGCAGGATATCGCGCACGTGGTCGACACCGCGGATGAGCTTCAGCGCCACGCGGTTCGGCCGTGCAACCGGCTGAAGATGCTGACGGGCAGGGGACCAGACGAAGCAGTCGGCCGCGTTCCAGTCGTTCAATGCGGGCGGCGGCCCCGCCAACCGATCGATCGCATCTGTGAGCCGGCGCAGCTCCGTCAGAATGGCGTTGTTGACGTCTCCGGCCATGGGCCTTCCTCCTGAATTCTGCTTGCAACCAGTGTACTGTGTCTTTTGCCTGCGGCGTAGCATGGCCTTTTACGAGCGGAAAGGTTATGAGGCAGCGGAATCGGTACGGTTTCCAGCTGTTTCTGTTGCATTCGCAAAGACCGCAATTATAGTCCGGCCACCCGAGAAAAGGCGGAGTTCCGCCTCCGGAAAGTTTGAGGAGTTTAGCATGTTCATCACCCCGGCATTTGCCCAGGCTGCCACCGATACCGCGGCGTCGCCGTTCGGTTCCGGCTTCGAAATGATCATTCTTTTCGTGCCGTTGATGGTTGTATGGTATTTCTTGCTGATCCGTCCGCAGCGCGCCCAGGCCAAAAAGCGGGAAGAAACGCTGAAGGCGATCCGTCGTGGCGATCAGGTTGTGACCGGCGGTGGCCTCGTCGGCAAGGTCACCAAGGTTGTTGACGACAAAGAACTCGAAGTGGAGATTGCAGACGGCGTTCGCGTTCGCATCGTCCGCACCGGCATTTCGGAAGTTCGCGTCAAGGGTGAGCCAGTCAAGGCGGACGCTGCATAGTATTGCAAACCAAGATGTGAACCGGATTAGGCCGGGTCGGAAATAGTCGAGAGAAAATGCACCGTTTTTCCCGCTTGAAGGCCGTCCTGATCTGGGTTTTGGTGGTGGTGGCCGTGATACTCGCGGCCCCAAATCTGTTGTCTGAAGGGCAGCGTTCGAGGCTGCCCCTGTGGCTGGCTCATAGCCACATTGTTCCTGGCCCCGATGTTCAGGGCGGTTCCCATCTGCTTTTCCAGATAGAACGCGCTGATATCGTAAAGCACCAGCTCGAACGCACAGTCGCGGATGTTCGCGGTAAGTTGCGCGAAGCCAATATTCGCTACACTGGCCTGACCGGCAACGATCAGGAGATCACCGTCAAGATTACCGCTGCCAGCCAGGTGGATGCTGCCGTCAGTGCGTTGAGCGCGCTGACCGTGAGCACGAAAAGTGGCTGGTTCGGTGGCTCGGTTCAGAATGTTTCCCTGCAGAAGGGCAATGACGGACAGCTTACGCTACGAATTTCGAACGCTAGCATCGACCAAGGTATCGTGGCCGCTCAGACGCAGTCCATCGAGGTTGTCGAGCGTCGCATCGCCGGCATTGGGATTAGCAGTTTTTCAGTCCGCGGAGACGGGCGCGATCGTATCGACGTCAAGGCACTGGGCTCGGTCGACGTCGAGCGCCTGAAGAATATTCTGAGCGAGCCGGCCCAGCTCTCCGTCCGGCTGATCGATGAAAGCATGTCGGGGCAGGAGGCCCTTGCCGGTCGCTGGCCCGCGACGTCAGAGGTTCTCTACTCGCTCGACGATCCGCCCGTTCCCTATCTCGTGGACCGCACTGATTTCGTGACGGGCAACAATCTCGTTGACGTTCAGGCCGTCGCCGATGCGAACACGGATTCAGTCGCAATCAGTTACAAGCTGGATGCTGAAGGGACCGAACGCCTCGCGCAGAAGACTCGCCAGAACATCGGTCGGCACCTTGCCATACTTTTCGATGATCAGGTCATGGCGGCGCCTCTGATCAATGCGCCGATCCTGGACGGCACCGGGAAGGTGCCGGTCAGCTTCAGTGAGGACGGAGCCCGCGATCTTGCGCTGATCTTGCGAAGCGGCGCTCTGCCGGCGACGTTGACGACCGTAGAGGAGCGCACCGTCAGCCCCGTCCTCGGCGCTGAATCAAAGCGCGCCGGTCTGATCGCCGGCTTCGTCGCTGCGATCCTTGTCACCGGATTGATGTTTGCCTTCTATCGCAAGCTGGGCATCATTGCCGGCATTTCGCTGGTCCTGAATCTGCTTTTGATTCTTGCTGTGCTGAGCGTGATCGGCGCGACACTCACGCTGCCCGGCCTCGCAGGTATCGTCTTGATCATCGGCATGGCCGTCGACGCCAATGTGCTTGTCTACGAGCGAATTCGCGAGGAGGCGAAAGCCGGTCACTCCTTCGCGGATGCGATCGACAACGGCTTCTCCCGGGCATTTATGACCATCCTTGATGCCAACGTCACGATCGTCATTGCGGCCGTCATTCTCTATTATCTCGGCAGCGATACCGTCCGCGGTTTTGCAGTGACACTGGCCGCGGGAATCCTGACGACGGTCTTCACTACCTTCACGCTGACGCGCTGGATTGTCGTTACCTGGCTGCATCGCAAGCACCCGCGGCATCTGCCAAGGGATGTTCAGACGGGCATTTTCGACCGCGCGAACATCCGTTTCATGGGTATCAGGCGCTACACCTTCACGGTGTCGGCCGTGCTTTCCATTCTCGCCATGGTCGGCTTCGCGACAGTCGGTGCAAATCTTGGCGTCGACTTTGCGGGCGGGTCGCTGGTGGAAGTCAAGGCGAAGCAAGGTGCTGCCGATCGTGATGATATCCGCGCTCGCCTCGGTGATCTGAACATCGGGGCCATTGAGGCTCGCCGCCTTTCCGACCCGTCGACGGCATTGGTCCGCATCCAGGCGCAAGGCGGCGGCGAGAATGCCGAACAGTCTGCCATGACGTTGCTGCGTGATGAATTGAGCGACGACTATGAGATCCGGCGTGTCGAGGTTGTCGGCCCCGCCGTATCAGGCGAACTGACCAGGGCCGCGACGTTGGGCACACTCGGTTCGCTCGCTATCATCCTGCTTTACATCTGGCTCCGCTTCGAATGGCAATTCGCGATCGGCGCGATTATCGCGACGCTCCACGATATCATCCTGACGCTAGGCCTTTTCGTACTGACCGGCATGGAATTCAATCTCACAAGCGTTGCGGCCCTCCTGACGATCGTCGGCTATTCGCTCAACGATACAGTCGTCGTCTACGACAGGATGCGCGAGAATCTGAAGCGCTATCGCAAGATGCCTATGCCGATCCTGATCGATGCTTCCATCAACCAAACGCTGTCGCGCACCGTTCTGACGGCGGCAACGACGCTGCTGGCGCTGCTGGCGCTCTGCCTTTTCGGTGGCGACGTGATCCGCCCGTTCGCCTTTGTGATGCTGTTCGGCGTTGCCATTGGCACCTTTTCCTCCATCTACATAGCCGCGCCCGTGCTGATAGCCTTCAAGCTCCGCCCGGACGCGATTGACAACGATCAGAACAAGAAAGTGGCCGAGCCGGATACGAACCCCGGCAATCCGGCAGTGTGAGAATATGGCAAGAGGCATAGAAATCCGCGAGGCGCATTTTCCTGGACGTGCGCCCATCGATACCTACGGCAATGGCGGCTTCCGTTTCGCTGACATGTCTCATCGCGGGTCGATCCTTTGCCTGCCGTCCGGCATCTATGGCTGGGACATGGACATGTCGAAGCCTCTGTCGATCACGAATTTTCAAAAGGTGCTCGATGAAGCAGCCGAGATTGAGGTTCTGCTGATCGGGACGGGAGACGACATGCGTCCGATCCCGCCTGATCTGAAGGCCGCGCTCAAGGCTGCAGGTATTTCCTCGGATCCCATGAACACCGGCGCGGCCGTCCGCACCTTCAATATCATGCTCATGGAATCCCGCGCTGTCGCCGCGGCACTGATCGCGGTTTGACAATGGCGGAGCAGTCTTTGACGAACCAGGACATTTGCCTGGCGACGCTGCGTGACAACGACCGCGACCGCTATCTGGCTTGCCTGCTGGCGCCGGAAGTAAGGCGGGGCGCTCTGGCAGCTCTCTACGCTTTCAACGCCGAGCTCGCGCGCATTCGCGATCTGGTGCACGATCCCCTTCCAGGGGAGGTTCGCATGCAGTACTGGCGCGATCTGCTGGAGGGCGGCGCGCACGGCTCCACCCAGGCAAACCCGATTGCCGCCGCCTTGTTGTCGGCGATTGAAACCCACCGCCTGCCATCGCAGACACTCGTCAACATGATCGATGCCCGCATCTTCGATCTCTACGACGATCCGATGGTGACGCGGGTCTCACTTGAGGGGTATGCCGGCGAGACGGCGTCTGCGCTGATCCAACTGGCAAGTCTCGTGCTTGCGCCGGAGGCGGCCACCGCATCTGCTGAGGCTGCTGGGCACGCGGGCGTTGCGCAGGCCATCGCCGGTCTTCTGCTCCTGATGCCGTTGCATCGCCACCGCGGCCAGCTCTACCTTCCCCTTGAAATCCTGTCCGCTACCGGGCTCGATCGTGATGCGTTTCTCGCCGGCGAGGACAAGCCGCGAATCTCTGCCGCGATCGAAGCCTTTGCGGGACTTGGACGCGACCATCTTGCCAAGGCGAGACGTGTCGCAATACCGCAGTCGGTGTTTCCCGCCTTTTTGCCTGTCACCATGGCGGAGCCGGTTCTTTCCAACGCCCAGAAGGTAGGCGCGGGACTGTTCGATCGGCAGATCCAGCGATCGCAGTTTCGGCGCCAGGCCGGCATGCTGCTTGCGCTGATGCGCAAGAAAATCTGACCCTGTTTAAACTCGCGCAAGGCTCGTGCGTTATAAAGACGCCGTTGTCGATTTGATCGGAGAGGGATGTGAGCATAATCGTCTGGTGCGTTATATTCGCGATCGTCATCTTCATCGCCTTCATTTCGACGCGCATGGCGGCGCAGAACAAGGAAGATGGCCTGCACGATACCGGGCTCGCGATCATCGAGTTCAACCGGGCTTTCCCCAACGAAGCAATCCGCCAGTTGCAGGCGACTGCCGATGGGCAGGCGGTGTTCGTTCGTTTGCATGACAACAAGGCCGGCATCATGCGGAATATGCAGCGGCACTATTCGTGCCATGTTCTTGAGCCGGGAAGGGCGCGTGTGCTCGGCTCCGAAACCGGGCGAGGCCTCAACATAGAGTTCCTCGACGCACCACATCACAGCGGCACCTTTGAATTCGCGTCCGCCAGGGTGGCGTCGGAGGTCGCACTTTGGCTGCTCGGCAACTACGTGGCCGAGCCTGACAAGGCATTGCCGTCGCACAATCCCACGGTCGCAAACGGCCAGTAGCAAAGGTTCTGGCGAACCGGGATATCCCTTCGCTGCGGCCGTCCCGCATTCACAATGATCCTCGTCGGCGCGGCCCGCGCGATGCGTCGCCGCGGCCGTTTTGCCGTTGCCTACGGTCCGAAATAGGCGCAAGATTTACGCTATCCGGCATTAGTTTGAGTTTGTATTCACAAACGCGATGGAGGTGCGTGATGCTTGCAATCAATGATACCGCTCCGGATTTCGAAGCTCAGACAACCGAAGGCGTGATCAGTTTTCACCAGTGGATCGGCAACTCCTGGGCAGTGCTGTTTTCGCATCCGAAGGACTTTACCCCCGTATGCACGACCGAACTCGGCTACATGGCGCGGATCAAACCCGAATTCGACAAGCGCGGTGTGAAGATTATCGGTCTTTCCGTTGATCCGCTCGAACGCCACACCAGCTGGATGATAGACATCGAGGAAACGCAGGGCTATCGTCCAAACTATCCGATGATCGCGGACGTCGATTACGCGGTATCGAAGCGTTACAACATGCTGCCCGCGCTCGTATCCGGCGATCCGACCGAGCGCACTCCAGCCGACAATCAGACCGTCCGCAACGTCTTCGTGATAGGGCCTGACAAGAAGATCAAACTGGTCATGGTCTATCCGATGACCACGGGGCGCAACTTTGATGAGGTGCTGCGGGTCATCGATTCCCTGCAGCTTACCGCAAAGCACAAGGTCGCTACGCCAGTGAACTGGAAGAACGGCGAGGACGTGATCATCGCCGGTTCAGTCTCCGACGACGACGCAAAGAAGCAGTACCCGCAAGGTTGGCGAGCACCGAAGCCCTATATCAGGATCGTGCCGCAACCGCACGGATAGGCAATCGCAAAGCAAGCCGCCACGAAGGAGGTGGGGATGATCTTCCGGCAGCTGTTCGATCCGGTGTCGAGCACCTATTCCTATTTGCTGGCAAGCCGGAATGGCGGCGAGGCGCTGATCATCGATCCGGTGTTGGAAAGGGTTGATCGCTATCTTCAGCTCATCCGCGAGCTCGATCTGAAGCTAGTGAAGGCCGTAGATACCCATCTCCATGCCGACCACATCACAGGTCTTGGCGCGCTGCGCGACAAGACCCATTGTATTACCGTGATGGGAGAGCAAACAAAGGCCGACGTCGTTTCGATGCGTCTGTCGGACAATGAGAAGCTGACCATCGAGGGACTCGCCCTCGATGTGATTTATACGCCGGGACACACCGACGATTCCTACAGTTTCGTTTTGCCCGACCGTGTTTTTACCGGCGACACCCTGCTCATTCGCGGCACCGGCCGCACCGATTTCCAGAACGGAGATCCCCGGGCGCAATACGAGTCGATCTTTGGCCGACTGCTGAAGCTTCCGGAATCGACGATGGTCTTCCCTGCACACGACTACAAGGGCGATACGGTCTCGACCATCGGCGAGGAAAAGGCCTTCAATCCACGCCTGCAGGTAAGATCCGCCGATGAATATGCCGATCTGATGAACAATCTGAAACTGGCCAATCCGAAGATGATGGACGTAGCCGTTCCGGCTAACATGAAGGTCGGGATGAACCAGGACAACGTAATGCGCCATGGCTGGGCGCTGACGGCGCAGCAAGCGCTGGGCGTCGTCGGCCTCGGCGACGTCGCCTTGGTCGATCTGCGCGAGAATGCCGAACGGCAGCGAAACGGCACGATCCCGGGCTCTCTTCACGTCCCCTATCCCTCGCTCGAGGAAAGCATAGGCGCTGGCGGTACGCTGCATGAGCTGGCAACTTCAACCCGCAAGAGGCTGCTTTTCTATTGCGCGTTCGGCGAACGATCGGCAATGGCCGTGCAGGCAGCGCATGACGCCGGTCTTCCGCTGGCCTTTCATATTCAAGGCGGCATCGACGCCTGGAAGAAGGCGGACGGACCGATCGCGCATTAACGAGCGCCCTATGGCAAGCGATGCAATGGTGCAGCGGCAATCGATTCTGACCTGTCCGATCTGAGGGCACCGATCAGTGGAAACGGTGCCGGTCGATGCCTGCGTTTGGTTCCACGAATGCCAGGGCTGCGGCGCGACGCTTAAGGCGAAGCACGGCGATTGCTGCGTCTTTTGCTCATGCGGGTCGGTTCCGTGCCCGCCGATCCAAACCCGCGCGATCTCGCGGTGTTGTCAGGCCACCTCGAACAGGGCCGCGTAGTGATAGGGCGGCAGATCGACGACCCGCTGCATGGAAAAGCCAGCAGTCTCAACAACGGTACGAACCGCTTCGGGCGACATGCGCATCTCGGTTCGCGGTCCCCGGGGCTTGCCTAGGACCACCGTTTCCTCTCGCGGAGCCGGGTGCCAGTTGACGATGCAGAACAGGCCGTCCGGTTTCAGAACTTCCCTTACGGAACATGCGAGACCTATTTGGTCAGGAACGCCGTGGAAGGTATTGGCGATCAAGACAAAATCGACCGGTTCGTCAAGGTGTTTCGCCAGCGCCGACGTGGCGTCCGCGCAAATCCACTGGCGAACTGACGCGCCGCTGCGCTCAACTTCGGCCTTTGCCAGCTCGATCATGGCGGGATCGAGATCGAGCGCCGCCAACCGTCCGTCGACCAGTGCTGCGAGCGGGCCGGTGAAGTAACCGTCGCCGCAGCAAAGGTCGAGAACGCTCATGCCCCGCCGGATGCCAATCTGTTGAAGCAGCCCTTGGGGATCAGGCCACAGCACAGACCACCAATCCCTGTCCGGCATGGACGTGCCTTGAAACAATGCTGCCATGTCACGCCCCCGAGGAGGTCTCACCACACAGAATTTCGACAGCGACGAGACGCCTGTCGATGGCTAGATCGGTAGGCTCCCGGCTCGATTACGCACTCTCCGCGAGCTTGACGTCCTGCCCGAGCCAGGTGGCACAATCCGCAAGCGCCCGCTTGGCGATCAGCTGCCGCTTCATGATCGTCTTGTCCTTGCCGCGGAAACGCTTCACGCCTTCGGGTTTGACGATCGAGCCGGGCTCCAGCTCGGGGAACAGGCCGAAATTGATGTTCATCGGCTGAAACGACCGCTTGCCCGGCTCCTCGTCGTTGACGATGTGTCCGCCCGTGATGTGGCCGAGCAGCGAGCCGAGCGCCGTCGTGGCCGGCGGCAGGGATACTCCTTCTCCCTTTCGCTCGGCAGCGGCGAACCGGCCAGCCATGAGGCCGACGCTGGCGCTTTCGACATAGCCTTCGCAGCCAGTAATCTGCCCGGCAAAGCGCAGGCCCGGGCGGGACTTGAGCGTGAGCGACGGGTCGAGCAGCGTGGGCGAATTGATGTAGGTATTACGGTGAAGGCCGCCGAGGCGAGCGAATTCGGCTTTCTGGAGCCCCGGGATCATGCGGAAGATCTCGGCCTGGGCCCCGTATTTCAACTTCGTCTGGAAGCCGACCATGTTGTAGAGCGTGCCGAGCGCATTGTCCTGGCGCAACTGAACGACGGCATAGGCCTTGACCGTCGGGTTGTGCGCATTGGTCAGGCCCATCGGCTTCATCGGGCCGTGCCGCAGCGTCTCGCGGCCGCGCTCTGCCATCACCTCGATCGGAAGACAGCCGTCGAAGTAAGGCGTTCCTTCCCACTCCTTGAATCCGACAGTATCGCCGGCAATCAGGGCATCGACGAAAGCGTTGTACTGCTCTTCGGTCATCGGGCAGTTGATGTAATCCTTGCCGGTGCCACCGGGACCGACCTTGTCATAGCGCGACTGGTACCAGCAGATATCCATATCGATGCTGTCCCGATGAACGATCGGCGCGATTGCGTCGAAGAAGGCCAGCGCGTCCGCGCCCGTCTCGGCCTGGATGGCGCTTGCAAGGGAAGGTGCCGTCAACGGGCCGGTGGCAACGATGGCGAGATCCCATTCTGTCGGCGGCAAGCCGGTTACTTCTTCACGAACGACCGTGATCAACGGGTGCTCTTGGATCGCTTTGGTAACGGCGTCCGAGAAACCGTCGCGGTCGACGGCCAGCGCGCCACCGGCGGGGACCTGATGCTTGTCGGCGCACGCCATGATCAGCGATCCCGCCATGCGCATTTCGGCATGGATAACGCCAACCGCGTTGCTGGTCGCGTCGTCAGAGCGGAAGGAGTTGGAGCACACGAGCTCGGCCAAGCCGTCGGTCTTGTGGGCGTCGGTGCCACGCACGCCGCGCATCTCGTGCAGGATAACCGGCACGCCGGCATTTGCGATCTGCCAGGCTGCCTCGGAGCCGGCGAGCCCGCCGCCGACCACATGGATGGGAGAATGGGAAAAGGTCTTGTTCATGCGCGGCTGATTACCACGCTGGGCTGGCGCAGGAAACCGAAGAATTGGCGACTGATCGATGCCGGCACCGATGCCGTCAAATATCCAGCTTCAGCCGAGCGCCCGTGTCGCTCGCCGCCGGCACGGCGCAGCAAATCAGCGCTTCGTCATCGGCGGTGTCGGCGGTCGGCTCCTTCGTGTATGCGACGGAGCCTGACAGGATTTTCGTCCTGCAACTTCCGCAATTGCCAAGGCGACAGCTGAACTCGGGCGCCAAGCCGCGCGCTTCGGCAAGCTCGAGCAACGTGCCCGATCCTGGCTCCCAGCGTGCTTCCTTACCGGAGCGCATGAAATAGACCGGCTGCGGTTCTTCAGCGGCGGCGCGCGCGGGCGATCGCGGGAGCGCATCTCCCGATCGCTGGAGAGACGCGGGTCCAAACGCTTCGGCATTGATGCGGCTATCGGAGATATTCAATCCACGCAGGCCATCATAGACCGACTGCATGAAGCCGGCTGGACCGCACAGATAAAAGTCGTAGTCGTTGAACGGCAACACGCTGCTGAGCAGGGTCATGTCGACCCGCCCCTGCTTGTCATAGTCTTCACCAGCGACCGTATCAGAAGTATCGCTGAGCAACCGGACCAGCTTAACGACGCCGCCGGACACTGCGGCGAGTGCCTGCAGCTCGGCATTGAATGCACGTTCCGACGCGTTGTGCGCTGAGTAGATCAGCCAGGTCGGTCGTATCCGCCTGGTTCGCAGCCCCTCGTAGACGACATGCCGCAGCATCGCGAGCAGGGGGGTGATCCCGATGCCCGCCGCCAGCAAGACGGCAGGGCGTCTCTCGCCGGGGTCGATCGTGAACGCGCCTGTCGGGGCGCGTGTCTCGATGATGTCTCCTTGCCGGATGGCATCGTGAAGATGCGCCGAGACAAGCCCTTCGCGCTTGACGCTGATGCGATAGATACTGTCGGAGGGGGCCGAGGAGATCGTATAGGTGCGCACCGCCGGCACATCCGATCCCTCGAGCTTGATGCGGATCGGTAGGTGCTGGCCGGAGACATGCGGAATGATCCCGCCTTCGTCTATCGGTTCGAGATAGAACGAGCGCACGCTGGCGCTCTCTTCGACGATCCGGGTGACGCGGAAGGGCCGCCAGCTCTTGGCGAGGGCAATCGCCTGAAGCCGCGCGTCAGCCTCATCCCAACTCCCGGTCATCAGGGAGTTGGGAGATGGACCATTGGCGCGCGATCGCCAGCGCAGCGGCAACGCTTCCTGCCGGTAGACGATCTGTGTCGGGCGAAAGCGCCACAGACGCTCCGCCCCCTGGAACGCCGCTATCTCAGGCGATTCCAGAATGACCTCGGCGCTGCCCGATAACTGCAGCAGGTCGCCGCTCTCGAAATCCGCGAAGACCAACCCCGCCCGCGGATTGGCAAGAATGTTGCCGAGCGTGTTGAAGAAGAGATTGCCGGCAAAGTCCGGGATCGTCAGAACACTGTCCTCGCCAATCCGGACAAAGCCGGGCCGGCCGCCACGATGCGAAACATCGATTTGGCGCCCTTCATGGTCGCGGCCGACATACGAGGCGACGAAGAATGTATCCGCCTTGGCGATCATTTCGGCAGGCCGACCCTCCAGATTGCCAAAACTGACCGGGTCGTACCCGGAGGGCTGCATTGGATCCCGTGTAAACTCGAAATCGCGCAGCTGGATATATTGCGGGCAGTTGCCGTAGGCCTGCCCAACACGCACATCGAAGCCGTCCTGCCCGGTTCGATGGATAGTGCCATTCAGCCGGTTGCGACGGCGCGTGTGGAGCTCGATGCCCAACATGGCAATGGCCTTGCCGTCGTCCATTCCCGCGTCGGCCGGGTCGAGCGGCTCACGGGGAAGGTCGACACTCAGTGTGTGGACGTCCGGGCTCTGAAGGAAGCCCGGACGATTGGCACGGAGTGTCGCCCATGCGTTGCCGTCTTCATCTACCGCCCCAAGTACGATGAAGGGCAGCTGCGGGTAGAACTGCCGATGCTGATCGATCAGGTGATCTCGCAGCACGCGGCGGCCCACTTCGTCCATTCGCTTCGCGACGCCGACCTTCTCCTGCAGTGCGATCTCTCCGGCATGCCAGGGAGAGGAGGTGGTGCTCTGTGCCTCGGTGGGCATAACTGGCTCCTTCACGGCTTTTGGTCGGGTGCGGTGCGATGCGGCGCCTTAAGCGGCCTCGACAATGCCGACGGGTGATTTCTGGAAAGGCTGAAAGCCGGGAAGAGCTTCTATGCGCTCGAGCCAGGTCGTTACGCTACGGTAGGCAGACCGGTCGACGTTCCCCTCAGGCGCCCGTGCGATGTAGCTGTAGAGGGCGATGTCGGCGATCGTCGGTCTCGTTGAGACGATCCATTCACGACCGGTCAGTTGGGCATCGACAAGGCCAAGAATGCGATGAGCTCTCGCGATCACTTCTTCAGTATCGAATTTCGCGCCGAATAAGGTCACAAGACGGGCCGCGCATGGACCATAGGCGATCTCGCCCGCCGCGACCGACAGCCACCGCTGAACCGCAGCCGCCGCTGCCGGCTCCTCCGGCAGCCATCCCTCCGGCGCATACGTCTTGGCGACATAGACAAGAATGGCGTTGGAGTCGCTGACGACGGTGTCGCCGTCCTGAAGCACCGGCAGCTGCCCGAATGGGTTGAGCGCCAGGAAATCGGGGCTCTTGTGTTCTCCCGCCGCTAGGTCGACCTCCACGATTTCGGCATCGACGCCGATAAGCGACAGAAAGAGGCGGGCGCGATGGGCATGGCCCGATAGAGGATGCGAGTACAGCTTCATCGATCTGATCTCCGATTGAGGTGAACAAACAATAATTGTTTCCTGCTGCGCGTTGAATTGCGATAATATGAAAGTCACTATTTCAATTTGTGGAATATTGCGGGATATCCTATGGATCGGCTTCAATGCATGAGGGTTTTGGTCAAGGTCGCCGAGACGGCAAGCTTTGCGCAGGCTGCACGCCAACTTCACATGAGCGCTCCGGCCGTTACGCGCGCAGTTGCCTATCTGGAGGAAACTACAGGTGCTAGGCTGTTCGTGCGCTCAACGCGCTCGGTGAAGCTGACGCCATCAGGCAGCCGATATGCCGACGACTGCCGAAGGATTCTCAGTGATATCGACGAGGCGGAAGCCTCTGCCGGTGGATCCCATTCAACGGCATCCGGAATCCTCAGCATCACTGCGCCGGTATTGTTCGGTCAGATCCATGTCGTCCCGATTTTGACCGCGTTTCTCAGCACGCACCCGGCGGTCACCGGGCGCGTCCTGTTCTTCGATAGGATGGTCAATCTCGTGGAGGAGGGCATCGACGTCGCCATTCGTATCGGCCACCTGCAGGACTCGGACCAGCAGGCGAACAAAGTCGGCGGCGTGCGCCGCGTTGTCTGCGGCGCGCCGGCCTATTTCGCGCGTCATGGCGAGCCGGTAACGCCGGCGGATCTCACCCGGCACGTGACCATCGTCAATACGGGATCATCGGCGCCGTTGGACTGGCACTTCGCGCCCAACCATACGCCCGTCAAGCTTCACCCGCGCATGTACTGCAACACCGTCGATGCATCGATCTCCGCGGCGTTGACGGGGTGGGGCCTGACGCGGACCTTGTCCTATCAGGTGGCGGAGCATCTTGCTGCCGGTCGGTTGAGGACGGTGCTCGATCAGTACGAGGAAGAGCCACTGCCGATCCACGTGGTCCACGTAGAGGGCAGGCACGTCTCAGCCAAGACACGTGCTTTCGTGGACTTTGCTGTTCAGAAGATAAAGGCGCTCGGCCTCTAGAGGCAGACCGATGTCGAGGTAGATATCAGCCCGATACGCTGTGCCGCAAAGGCGGCATTTATGCCATGGCCTTGGCCGAGGCTTCGTAGCATTCGGACAGGGAGCTTATACGATCGAGGTTGTTCAGGATATCGACCATATCGCATGCTTCGCGCCACGTCATCCGAGCCATCTGCACGTTGTTCAACTCCGCCGGCCGTTGTGTCGTGGCATCGACAACGGTCCAGAGTCCGTCCTCCATGCGAAGATTATATCGGCACATTACGCATGTCTCCCTTGGGTAATGCCGGATACTTTCACAATGACTAATATGAGTCCATCCTAAAGGATGATGGAAGTGCGGTATTAACAGCCATGCCCGTGGCGGGCGCGCTCGCCGTGAAGGGGCTCAGAATCAAAAACGGCGCCAAAGGCGCCGTCTTGGAAGCTTCACGCTTGCCGCTATTAGCGGAACGAGCGGGAAGCGATATTGCGGATGTCGTAGCGGGTAACGCCGATGTCAGCGAGCGCCTGGTTGGAGAGGCTGCCAAGTTCGCTGAGCGTGCGGCGATAGCTCATCCAGTTCTTTGCAATGCGGATCGGGTTCATGTTCTTTTCCTCAGAATGATCGTCAGAGCGGCCCCATCGCCGTCTCATCGTTGACGTTCATATAAGTCTTCTCTGTCATATTGTGCAGTGCAAAGAAGCGGCATCTGCTATGCAATTGTGCATGTGATGCTCATTCCGAATGCAGCGATTGTTTTCTGAGCCACGCCAAAAGGGACGGGGAATTGACTGCAACTATCGCGGAAGCTGGTAGCCAGGCAAAAGAAAACGCCCGTTGCTAGGGGCAGCGGGCGTTTTATCAAGGCGATCTTGCTTGGGAGGATAGCAAGTCGCTTGGATTAGCGGGCAGAAGCCTCGCGAGCAACACGATGGATGTCAGAACGGTCGATACCGAGGTCGTGCAATTCGCGGTTGGTCATGCGGCCGAGTTCGGAAACAGTCTGACGATACTTGCGCCAGTTGTTGAAAGAGCGAGAGAAGTTCATTTTTGTCCCCTTTCCTAGGGCTTGCGATCTGCCAGCTGCCGCCGATCGGCGCTGACCTCTATTTGATGACTGCAATATATGTTGCGCTGCGAAGTCGTAGCAGAGACAAGATTTCAGATCACCTATGCACTAAGCGCAAGTCTCAAGTGCTAGTCGCCGTGATTTCGCGCCTATATGGTTAATCATTAGGCAGAATGGTTGGTGTATGCCGGCCCGCGTTGCCTTTTCTCCTTGCGAGGCAGAGTGGCCGCCGGTTGGCATATTCAGCTACGACAAGGAGGTCGCAGCAAAATTTGGTTCGGCGGTCAGCGGCTGCGGGGTCGTTGCTGCCTCCGATGAGCCTGCTGCCAGGCCATTAGACCGGCGCGACCTGCGGGAGGCACATCCGCCACCGCTGTCCAACAGGCATTGGAAAACCACGCTGCGATATTGTCGAAAACCAAACGCCCACCGGGGGAGGATCCGGTGGGCGTCGTTAGGGTGACTGACAACCGGGAGGAGGAGGAGTGTCGTCAGTCTATCGGAGGGCGCTGGGAGGAGGAGTGCGCTGCTCCGAATTTCGTTACGAAGATCATCTTCGCAGGCTTTTCCGGTAACCCGGGGCAGGGCGCCGTCCCCTTGCCTTCTGATTAGTAATATAAATCGTCTTACTGGTATTTTGCAGTGCAATATAATCATGCTGCCCATGCAGAAATCGCATGGCTTGCGAGTATGGAGTGTATATTAGCAACCTGCCGTTATGGATCGGTTAAAAAGCACCCCAAATTCGCCCAATGACGAATTCGTATGGGAATATTTCCCTCGTGCTCGATCAACGGCTATAAAGCAAAGAGAGGAAGCGCGTAGTCGCGCGTTTGGCGGAGTAGGGCATGTATCGCGGTCGATTGGAGCGAGACCTCTCGCTTTGGGTGGAAAAGGGGCTCTTGCCGGAGGCAACTGCAGGAGCGCTCTTGGAGGAATATGACGCGCGCCCGGCAAGCTTCAGCCTTGGCAACGTGCTGATGATCCTCGCGGCAATCCTGCTAGGGGCGGCGATCCTGCTGGTTGTCGCTTCGAATTGGGAAGCCATCCCGCGTCTTGTGCGCGTCGCCGTCATTCTTGCAATCATCTGGGTCGTGCATCTCGGCGCGGCGGTCATGCTCAGGCGCGGCGCAACCGGCGCAGCGGGCGGACTGCTGGTGATCGGGACATTGGCCTTCGGTGGAGCGATTTCGCTGATCGGGCAGATGTATCATCTGTCGGGAGACCAACTGACGGTCATGTACCTGTGGTTTGGCATGGCAGTGGTTTCGGCGGTGCTGTTTCGCTCCGGCGTCGTCGCCGCGGTGGCAGGCTTTCTGTCTTGGGGCAGCTTCGCGGCCTATCTCGATACCTACGATACGCGCTGGGTCGGCCTCGATCCCTGGATTGTGCCGCTCATGGCAGCGGTTGTCATTGGTCTCGTCCACCTCACCGGCGCGGATCGCGCGCGCCATCTCGCGTATCTGCTGCTTGTCGCCTGGCTTACCTGGCTCTATGCGGTGAACGAGAATTTCTGGCTCGCGCTCGCCTATGCTATCGGCGGCATGCTCACCTTTGTTCTCGTCAGCCTGCCGGTAGCACGACGTTCCGCGCTTCTCAGGACTGCCGGATCGGCTCCTGCCTTTTACACTTTCCTCGTCGCCATCATCGGTCTCCTTCTGCTCCATATTGAATTGGAGCATGGCTGGCAGTTCGTGACATTGGCGCTGGTGACGCTGGGCGCCGCAGTTGTTGCCATTGCGCTCCAGGGACGAAACAACGGTGCGGTGCGCTATCTGGCCTACGCCGCCTTTGCCGCTGAGATGCTCTACCTTGCGTCGGTGACCGTCGGGTCGATTCTCGGGACATCGAGCCTCTTCCTGTTCTCGGGGCTCTTCGTTGCGGCCGTCGCGTGGCTCGTCATTCGCCTCGAGCGGCGATTTGCCCTCAGAACTCCGGAGGCAAGCGTATGAGCATTTTCTCGCCGCAAGGCTCAGGCAGCCGCTACATCGTCGCTGCAATCATCGTAGCGGCGCTGCAGACCGCCGTTCTTGGCTATGCGATCGAGAGCCGTGCGTCGATTCTGCGCAGCGGTACCGACGCTCTGCTGAAGACCGCGCCCGTCGATCCGCGCGACTTTCTGCGCGGTGACTATGTCGTGCTGAACTACGAGATCTCCTCGGTCCCGGTAGCATCGATTGTTGGCGGTGTACCGCAGGACCAGGGCAAGAAGAGCCTATGGGTGCGGCTGAAGCCTGGCGATGGCGGATTCTGGGGCATTGTCGAAGCATCGTTCGAACGCTTGGCCGAGCAACCGGGCACCGTGGTTCTGCATAGCAGGCCTTTCTATAGTTATGGCCCCAATTCCGCCGACCACATCCGCGTCGAGTATGGCATCGAACGCTATTACGTTCCGGAAGGCCAAGGCACGGCCTTGGAGAAGGCGCGCCAGGGCGGTGACGTCTCCATTGCCGTTCGCGTGGCCTCGGATGGAACGCCACAGATACGCAGCCTGCTCGTCGACGGGAAGCCCGCCTACGACGAGCCTCTTTATTAAGTTGACGCCGAATGGTGTGGAAGCCTGCGAGCGCGGGCGAAATCACTGTCATTTGCCCTTCATTTTTCCTTTGCCTCTCCCAAATCGGGTGTTATAGAGACGCCGCGCTCCGGAAGGCCTCATGTGCAGGCATATGCATGCGGTTTTTGAGAACGCGGGTATGGTGAAATTGGTAGACACGCCAGATTTAGGTTCTGGTGCCGCAAGGCGTGGGAGTTCAAGTCTCTCTACCCGCACCAAAAGCTGGCTTGCAGGCGGGGGGACCGGAACCGGTGTTCCTCGATTACCCGGCAGCAAGGCGCCGTTCCGCCAGGGGCGGAATGAATAAGAATTGAGAACAAGCCACGCTCGGCAACTTTCCGGCGTCGTGCTCATCGAAACGAACGGCGTCTGGGCACGGCCGCCACGAAATGAGGTAGGAAGACATGCAGGTTATCGAAACGCTCGCTGAAGGGCTGAAGCGCGAAATCAAGGTCGTAATCCCGGCCAAGGACATGGAAGTCAAGATGAATGAGCGTCTTGCCGACGTGAAGGACAAGGTCCGCATCAACGGCTTCCGTCCGGGCAAGGTTCCGGCCGCTCACCTCAAGAAGGTTTACGGCAAGTCCATTATGGCCGACCTCGTCAACGAGATCGTCCGCGAGCAGCCGACCGCCATCTTGGCCGAACGCGGCGAAAAGTCCGCGACGCAGCCGGAAATCGCGATGACGGAAGACAAGGACGAGGCAGAACAGATCCTCGCCGCTCAGAAGGACTTCGAGTTCACGCTGTCCTACGAAGTTCTGCCGCCGATCGAACTGAAGTCCAACAAGGGCATCAAGATCACGCGCGAAGTCGTCGACATCTCCGAAGAGGAAGTCAACGAACAGGTTCTGAAGGTCGCTGAAAGCGCCCGTTCGTACGAAACCAAGAAGGGCAAGGCCGCCAACGGCGACCGCATCACGATGGACTACGTCGGCAAGGTCGACGGCGTTGCCTTCGAGGGCGGCACCGACCAGGGCGCCGAACTCGTTCTCGGCTCCGGCCGGTTCATCCCGGGCTTTGAAGACCAGCTGGTCGGCACCAAGGCTGGTGACGAGAAGACCATCACCGTTACCTTCCCGGCTGACTACCCGGCCAAGAACCTCGCTGGCCAGGAAGCCACCTTCGACCTGTCGGTCAAGGACGTTGCTGCTCCGGCCGACGTTGAAATCAACGACGAGTTGGCCAAGAAGCTCGGCCTTGAATCGGCTGACCGTCTGAAGGAAATCGTCCGCGGCCAGATCGAGTCGCAGTACGGCTCGATGACCCGCCAGAAGGTCAAGCGTCAGATCCTCGACCAGCTCGACGAAATGTACAAGTTCGAGACCCCGGCCTCGCTCGTCGACGCCGAGTACAACGGCATCTGGAACCAGGTCGCCAACGATCTCGCTCAGTCCGGCAAGACCTTCGAAGACGAAGACACGACGGAAGAGAAGGCACGCGAAGAGTACAAAAAGCTCGCTGAGCGTCGCGTTCGCCTCGGCCTCGTTCTCTCTGAAATCGGCGAAAAGGCCGGCGTCGAAGTAAGCGAAGACGAAATGCAGCGCGCCATCTACGAGCAGCTGCGCCAGTATCCGGGCCAGGAAAAGCAGATCCTTGACTTCTTCCGCAGCCAGCCGGGTGCGGCAGCCTCGATCCGCGCTCCGATCTTCGAAGAAAAGGTCATCGACCATCTGCTGACCGAAATCGACGTCACGGACAAGAAGGTGACCAAGGAAGAACTGCTCGCCGACGAAGAAGGCGAAGCGTCCGAGAAGGATGCCAAGAAGGCCGCTCCTAAGAAGAAGGCTGCTGCAAAGGCAGAAGCTGCTGAAGGCGAAGAAGCTGCTCCGAAGAAGAAAGCAGCTCCGAAGAAGAAGGCTTCCGAGGAAGGCGCCGAGTAATCTTCGGCCAGTTGAAATTTACGAAAGCCCCGCCTTGTGCGGGGCTTATACATTGCGAGGCCGGTGCATCGGTTATGATGCACCGGCCTCGTTTGCCATTGAGGTGATTGCAACACCGCAGTGACGATGCGCAGAGCGGTTGGTCCTAGCGGGCCTGAACTTTCGTTCGTAAAAAAGCAGAACC
>NZ_KB897853.1:0-54239 GCF_000377185.1 Rhizobium sp. 42MFCr.1 | reverse complement strand
CTTGGTCACAAGAGCTTCGCGGTCGTTTGCCCGCTCGCCCTGGTTGGCACCGCCTCATATCCGGTTCTTGTTCATCGGCCCGCAGTTTCGATCCACGCTTCCTCCCCACGGTCGGTCGCCCTTCCGCAGTTGCGCTTCTCTTCGTTCGCCGTGACCAGCTCACGGTGGGACTTCCACCCACAAGAATGCGCCCATGCTGGGCGCACAAACAAAACGCCCGCGACGAGCGCGGGCGTTCCAGTTTGTGTGTATCAATCAATCAGGCGGCGCGACGGCTGTAGGATGATGCGCCGTGGGATGCTGCCTGCAGGTTGAACTGGGCAAGGAGTTGCATCAGCTTTGCTGCTTCCTGCGCCAGCCCATGGCTCGCTGCCGTCTGCTCCTCGACCATGGCGGCGTTCTGCTGCGTGCCCTGGTCCATCGTGTTGACGGCCGTATTGATCTCGGCAAGCCCCGTCGACTGCTCACGGGTTGCCGTGACGATTGCGTCGACGTGACGGCTGATCTCCTGAACCTGACCGACGATTGCTTCCAACGCCTTGCCGGTGTCGCCGACGAGCGTGACGCCCGAGCGAACCTGTGAGTTCGAGGCGGTGATCAGGCTTTCGATTTCCTTCGCGGCATGGGCAGAACGCTGTGCCAGCTCGCGCACTTCCTGGGCGACGACAGCAAAGCCCTTGCCGGCTTCGCCTGCGCGTGCCGCCTCGACACCGGCATTCAGCGCCAGCAGGTTGGTCTGGAAGGCAATGTCGTCGATGACACTGATGATATTGGCAATCTTCTGCGACGACTGCTCGATCTCGGTCATTGCCGAGACCGCCTTGCGGACGATGTTGCCGGACTCTTCGGCGCCGTTGCGGGTTCGAGTGACCAGCGTGCCGGCTTCCTCGGCACGGCGCGCTGTGTCCTTGACGGTCGTCGTAATCTCTTCGAGCGCGGCTGCCGTTTCTTCGATGGAGGCAGCCTGCTGTTCAGTGCGGCGGGCAAGCCCGTCCGCGGCGGTGCGGATTTCTCCGGCGCCCGCGTCGATCGCATGAGCGTTGTCACCGACCTCCTGAAGAACAGCCCGCAACTTGGCCACGGAGGAATTGAAATCACTGCGCAGCCGGTCGAGGTGGTCGGCAAAAGGCGTCTCGATCGTCCGCGTGAGATCGCCTTCCGAGAGAGCGCCCAGCGCTTCGGCAAGCGCATCGACGGCATGTTGGATCTCGCTGGCTTCACGTGCCTTCGAGGCTTCGTTACGGGAACGCTCCTGCTGAGCCTGCTCGCGAGTGTGCTCGGCGCTCCGTTCGAGGTCGAGGCGTGCGAAAGAGTTGTCGCGGAAGATCGCTACGGCAGCCGCCATGTCGCCGATCTCATCCTTGCGCCCGGCGTAAGGGACGGCCGCGTCGAGATCCCCGTCCGCCAGACGGGCCATGCGGGTGGCGATCGTCGAGACCGGCTGAGAAATGCGCGTCCAGGCAAGGAAGGCCGCAGCAACGGCGACGGCAAGCGCGACGACGAGGCCACCGACGATGGACGAGATGCCTGCGTTATAGTTACCGGTCGCGGCAGCGAGAGCGGCATCGGTCGACTGCCGATCCTTTGCCAACATTCCGTCGACGAGCGTCTGAATGTTGTTGGCGGACATGGAAAGTTCGCCGCGATAGAGGCTGTTGGCCTGGCTGCGCTTGTTGTCGAGCGCCAGCGCAATGATCTTGTCGGCAAGCGCAGCGTCGTTGGTGAGCGCCTTCTGCAGCCGGCCGAAATTCTGGCTCATGTAATCGCTCTTCGGCTGCTTGTCGAAGGCGCCAATGGCAGTGGCAAGGCGCTGGCGGCGGGCCTTGAGTGTCGTCTCCGCGTTGCGGAAGTCCGTCTTACCTGTTGCAAGGAGGTAGTCGGCGTAGCTGCGACGAACGTCGTTCAGCGTCGTGACGATCGCGTGAAGCCGTTCGGTGTTCGGAATGTTCTGCGCCCCGATCTGCCGGGTGTTGGCCTCCAGATTGATCAACGAGAAGGCCGCGATCGCACCCTGCACCAGGGCAATGACGACAAGGGACAGAAAAAGAAGCGGAAGAAGCGTCTTGATCTTCAATTTGGACATAGAGCGGCCTCATTGCGGCTGAACGATGTGCTTCAGTCAATCTCCTGTTGATCGCCTGGGGGAACACTCGTTTTAATGGTGTGGGGAGAACGGTACGGACAACGTCCATCCTGCATCATGCATTGCACGCCACTAAAGCCCAAGATCCGTAAGATTTGATTAAAAGTAATATTTTTTAATCACCGCTGGTCGCGCCCTCCAACGAGAACGCCCGCGACGAGCGCGAGCGTCCGGTCTTCGCAGGATTACATCAGGCCGCGCG
Source organism: Rhizobium sp. 42MFCr.1 (assembly GCF_000377185.1). Taxonomy (NCBI): domain Bacteria; kingdom Pseudomonadati; phylum Pseudomonadota; class Alphaproteobacteria; order Hyphomicrobiales; family Rhizobiaceae; genus Rhizobium; species Rhizobium sp. 42MFCr.1. Next base: position 51,894 of record NZ_KB897853.1, on the reverse strand, counting down.
ACGGCTGACCGCAGCGTGGGATGCTGCTTGCAGGTTGAACTGGCTCAGCAACTGCATCAGCTTTGCCGCCTCCTGCGCCAGCCCATGGCTCGCTGCCGTCTGCTCCTCGACCATGGCGGCATTCTGCTGCGTGCCCTGGTCCATCGTGTTTACAGCAGTGTTAATCTCGGCAAGCCCCGTCGACTGTTCGCGGGTCGCCGTGACGATCGCATCGACATGACGGCTGATCTCCTGAACCTGACCGACAATCGCGTCCAACGCCTTGCCGGTGTCGCCGACGAGCGTGACGCCCGAGCGAACCTGACTATTCGAAGCAGTGATCAGGCTTTCGATTTCCTTCGCAGCCTGGGCCGAGCGCTGCGCCAGTTCACGCACTTCCTGGGCGACGACCGCAAAGCCCTTGCCGGCTTCGCCGGCGCGTGCCGCCTCGACGCCGGCATTCAGCGCCAGCAGGTTGGTCTGGAAGGCGATGTCGTCGATCACCCCGATGATGTTGGCGATCCTCTGCGAGGACTGCTCGATCTCGGTCATTGCCGAAACCGCCTTGCGCACGATGTTGCCGGACTCTTCGGCGCCGTTGCGGGTGCGCGAGACGAGATTGCCGGCCTCCTCAGCGCGACGTGCCGTGTCCTTGACCGTCGTGGTGATCTCCTCGAGCGCTGCAGCCGTTTCCTCGACCGAGGCTGCCTGCTGCTCGGTGCGGCGGGCAAGGCCGTCTGCGGCCGTGCGGATTTCGCTCGCACCGACATCAATGGCGTGCGCGTTGTTGCCCACGGCATGCAGAGCACCGTGGAGCTTGGTGACGGCGTTGTTGAAGTCATTACGTAGGCGGTCGAGATGCGGGGCAAACGGCGCGTCGATGCGATGCGCAAGGTTGCCATCCGACAGCGCGCCGAGGGCACTGGCAAGCGCATCGACGGCATGACGGATTTCGGTTGCCTCGCGGTTTTTCTGCTGCTCACGCTCATGACGCTCACGCTCGGTAAGGGCACGGCCGGTTTCGGCTTCACCCTCAAGGCGCTCTCGATCAACCGCGTTCTTCTTGAAGACAGCCACAGCCTCGGCCATCGAGCCGATCTGGTCGCGGCGCTGCTCGCCAGGAATGGAGACCGACAGATCGCCGGCGGCAAGCTTTTGCATCGCGGCGGTCATATCGGTGACGGGACGGATCACCAGGCCATGCAGCAGCCAGGCCATGGCGCAGATCATCAGGCCGACGGCGAGGATCGTGGCAATGGTTGCGGCAATGCGGAATTCGTTCAGCGAAGCGAAGGCGGCGTCGCTGTCCACGACGAAGCCGAGGTACCATTCGACCGACGGCAAACCTGCAACCGGCATGAAGCTGACGAGGACATCCTTGCCGGCAAACTCAGTCGGAACGAGCCCGGCCTTGATCGCCGGTGTCTCAGCCGGGAAAGCGTCGGCAAGCGTCTTTGTCACCAGCTTTGCATCCGGGTGGATCAGGATCTGCCCGCTCTTGTTGACGAGGAAGGCCGTGCCTTTGCCGCCGAGATCGATCTCCTTGATCATGTCGACCATGGTCTTCAGCGAGAAGTCGCTGCCGGTCACGCCGGCCAGCTTGCCGCCGTGGCTGACGGGAACGGCCGAGCTGATGATGAGATCGCCGCTCGACGCATCGACATAGGGCTCGGTCATGACGCTGGCGTTGGCCTTGACGGCATCCTGATACCAGGGGCGCTTGCGCGGATCATAGCCGTCCGGCATCGGCAGCTTCGGCCACATGGTGAAGACACCCTGCTCGTCGCCAAAATAGGTGCTGACGAACTGGCTGGTCAGAACATCGTTCTGGAGCACGGCTTCGACGCCCTTCTGATCGGCGGCGCGGCCGATGGCGTTCGCGACCATGGCGGTCAGCGTCACACGACCATTCATCCAGTTGGCCAGGCTGCTTGCAGCCTGCTCACCGGACGAGCTGATGTTGGCTTCGATCGCGGCAGTCGCGGTGCTCCGTTCGACGGAATTGATGTAGTAGGAAAAGGCGGCAAAGGCCACAAGAACAACGGCAGACGCGGCAACGAGGATGCGCGTCATCAAATTCGTCTTCTTTTTCAAGGATTTTCCTTTCGTGAGTGGTCCGCGCCGTACTTGACGAAGCGCGGGCTACTCGATGCGCAGGCTATGGGCAAAACGGGACAAAGCGCCTCATGCGCCCGGACGACTGCGCCATTAGCGCGCCGTCATACCCCTAATATTAGAGGGGTATTTAAAACTGGCTTAAAATTTGACGAAACTCGACCATTCCCACGTCAGCGGCGCATGAAGGCTTCGAAGGCGGCTTTCGCTTCGGCGCTGTGTAGGCGGTCGAAGAAGTGACGCGCCTCGTCATCGATGCGCGCAATGACTTCTTCCCGATCGCCCCGGATCAGGTTGCGCGCGATCTTCAGCGCTTCTGGCGGCTTGGCGGCAAGCTTGGCAGCGGTTGCGAGCGTTGTCCTTTCGACCTCATCGGGCGCACAGACTTTCCAGACAAGTCCCGCCTCCCGTGCTTCCTCGCCGGAGAAGCCCTCACCGAGAGCCAACATCGCAAAGGCGCGCTGGTGTCCCATGATCCGCGGCGCAAGCAGGCTGGACGCCGCTTCCGGAACGAGGGCGAGGTCGACGAACGGCGTGCGGAACTGGCTGCGCGCTGAGGCGATTGTCAGGTCGCAATGCATGTGCATTGTGGTTCCGATCCCGATCGCCAGCCCGTCGACACCTGACACGATCGGCTTTTCGGAGCGAACCATGGCGTAGAGGAATTCGACGATCTCGCGAGGCATGGCACCGCCCATCGCCGCTGCGAGGAAATCTCCGAGGTCATTGCCCGCGGAAAAGCAACCTTCGGTGCCGAGAAAAGCCGTCGCCTTGATCGCCGCATCGCCATTGGCGGCAATCAATGCCTCCGCCATTTTCCGATACATGGCGCGGGTGATGGCATTCTTCTTTTCCGGCCTGTTGAAACGGATGATCTGGATGCCGGGGTGTGCCGCAGCCTGCTCGACGATGACCTGCTCTGTCATGATGGTTCCTCAGGCGAGAACTATTTTGGCAGCCGCAAGGCTTGCGGCGCCGTTGATGACGCTGTCCTTCAGCGCCGTCACTTCCGAAAGAAGATTTTCCGCGGCAAAACGGCAGAGTGCGATGCGCCCTTCGGCACCTCCCGCCGGTGCCTGCGCGAGCCCGCCCTTGGCGAGATAGCAGCCGGTCAGGACAAGGCCGAAGAGCCGCTGATACGGTGTCGCGCCGGCCAGCGCCTCTGCCACCTTAGCATCGCGAACCTGCGCCAGCAGCCAGTCCGTCGCCTCGCCGAGGTCGGTTATTGCGGAATCGAGGCGATTTGAGGTCGCGCCGAAGCCGCCGAGGTTGGAATGGCGGACCTGGTCGGCGATCTGTTTCAGCTCGGCGATGAAACCGTGCACCTGGTCGCCGTCCGAAAGCGTCAATTTGCGGGTGACGAGATCGATCGCCTGAATACCGTTCGTGCCCTCATAGATCGGCGCAATGCGCGCATCACGCAGATAGCGCGCGGCTCCCGTCTCCTCGATGAAGCCCATGCCGCCATGCACCTGAATGCCTGATGAGGCGACGTCGACGCCGACATCGGTGGAAAAGGACTTGGCGATCGGCGTCAGCAGTGCTGCGCGCTCCTGCCAATGCTGCTTTCGATCCGCCGCGCGATGCGACATGTCGATGGCATGGGCACAGGTATAGGAAATTGCGCGGGCGCCTTGCGTCAACGCCTTCATCGTCAGGAGCGTGCGGGTAACATCCGGATGGTCGATGATCGGGCTCATGCCGCCACCCGCCCAGTTCGGCGCCTTGCCCTGAACCCGCTCTCTCGCATAGGCGACTGCCTTTTGCGTCGCCGCCTCGGCGATCGCGACGCCCTGCATGCCGACGGCAAGGCGGGCATTGTTCATCATCGTGAACATGCAGGCGAGGCCCTTGTTCTCCTCGCCGACCAGCCAGCCGATTGCCCCCTTCTCCTCGCCGAACTTGCCGTCGCCGTAGATCATGGTGCAGGTCGGCGAGCCGTGGATACCGAGCTTGTGCTCCAGCGAGTGCGCGAAGAGATCGTTGCGGGCGCCAAGCGATCCGTCCGCATTGACGAGGAATTTCGGCACGAGGAACAGCGAGATGCCACGCGTTCCGGCCGGTGCGTCCGGGAGGCGAGCGAGGACCAGGTGAATGATGTTGTCGGCGGCGTCGTGTTCGCCCCAGGTGATGAAGATCTTCTGGCCGAAGATGCGGTAGGTGCCGTCGTCCCGGCGTTCGGCGCGGGTCTTGAGCACGCCGAGGTCGGAGCCGGCATGCGGCTCCGTCAGGTTCATCGTGCCGGTCCACTCACCCGAGACGAGCTTTGCGAGGTAGGTATTCTTGAGTTCGCCGGACGCATGGCTGTTGATCGCTTCGATCGCACCCATGGTCAGCGTCGGGCAGAGCGCGAACGCCATCGATCCGGAATTCCACATTTCCAGGGCGGCGACGTTCAGCATATGCGGCAGCGCCTGCCCACCGAAGTCTTCTGGTGCGGTCAGGCCATTCCAGCCGCCGGCGATCCAGTTCTTGTAGAGATCGCGCCAACCATCGGGCGTTACTACCCTGCCGTCGACGAGGCGCGAACCCTGACGGTCGCCAACCTCGGCGAGCGGCGCAACTTCATCCGTGGCGAATCGTCCCGCTTCATGAAGGATGGCGTCGACGAGATCATCACCAAGGTCACCGAGCAAACCAGCTTCGATTGCATCGCCCAGGCCGGCAACATGCTTCAGCGTAAACGCAATCTCTTCGACCGGCGCCTTGTACATCAGTGATCTCCTCGCATCGCTGGCCGCCGATTGAACAGCCCTCCAGCCTCTCCAAGGGCAGAGCTAATTGATTTTTACGTAAACGTCAATTTCAAACTTCCAGCGACAAGCTGCCACGGAGTTACACATGTCTTGAATTATTACGCACTTGCACAAACAACCGTCATAGAGAATCTCTAAGGACACTCACCGCCATCGCAAGAGGACCGGCGCATCAATGGATACTTTGCCCGCCAACATCCACGGACTCGTGTGGGCCTACCGCTTTCCGCCGGAAGGCGGCAAGGCAATCCGTCTCCCAAACAGCGCGCCGCAGGCCGAGTTGACCGACGGCGGCGGCTTCTATTGGCTGCATCTCAATCTCGCCGATGCCAGGGTGCCCGGCCTGCTCGACAGTATCGTTGGCTTGAACGACGATGCCAAGGCAGCCTTGACCACCCGTGACACGCATGCCGCGATAACGGTCGACGAACAGCTGCTCTACGGCACGCTTGTTGATTGCCAGCGCGAATTCGATCGTGAAACCGCCGATCTTGGTTGGCTGCATTTTGCGATCTCCGACCGCTTTATCATTACCACGCGGCTGCAGCCGCTACGCAGCATCGAGCGCGCCCGCGCGCTAGTGGAGAAGAACCCGGCAAAATTCGAACGGCCCGTCGACCTGTTCGAGATCCTGGTGATCGAGTTCCAGCGGACACTGATCTCCATCGTCATGGAAATGACCGAGGAGCTCAACGTTATCGAGGATTTCGTCTACGACAACTCGCCACGCGACGAACGCCGGCGGCTGGCGCCGGTCCGACGTACGGTCGTCCGGCTGCACCGGCACCTGAGAACTGTGCTGGCCCTGATGCGTCGCGCTGCCGCCTCGCATGACGATGAAATGCCCTTCGGCTTCGATGATGTCGCGGGACGGCTGACGAGCCGCCTCGAAACCGTCGATCACGACATTTACGCGCTGCAGGACCGCGCGCGGCTGCTGCATGAAGAAATCGACTCGAAGGCGTCCTCGGAGACGAACCGGCACCTCTACATTCTGTCGATCATGACGGCCTTCCTGCTGCCGCCAACCCTGGTGACGGGCTTCTTCGGCATGAACACGGCCAATCTGCCTTTTGCCGAAGGAAGCGGCGGCACGGAATATGCCGTGGCGATCATTATCGCCTCCATCGTGCTCGCATGGTGGCTGCTGAAGCGCGTCCGCATCCTCTGAACGCAAAAGGCCCGGCATTGCTGCCGAGCCCTGAAACCGAAAGCTTGCTTCACTCAGTAGTACGGCGAAACGCACTGCTGGCGCGGGCCGTTGTACGGCTGGAACGTGTTGTCGTAGACCCGATAGGAACGGTAACGCGCCTGGCACCAGGCCACGTGACCCGAGCCGAGCGAAGCAGCCGGCGGAGGAGCCACATAGGTCGGCTGCGATGCAATAGCACCACCAATTATCGTACCAGCGCCGAAGGCGGCCAGCGGGAACCAGTAGCCGTCATAGTAGCGGTAGCCACTGCGATAGTAGGGATAGCCGCGATAGCCACCGTACCAACCCGGGCGATAGGCTGGGCGATAGCCTGGATAGTAGCCCGGCCGGTATCCGGGACGAAAACCGGGGCGGCAATACGGGCCACGGCAATACTGGACGTTCTGGACGTCACCAGATTTTTCGACCTGCGGCAGAGCCGGCATCTGCGTCGCCTGCGAGGGCGCATAGCCACTTGCCAGCGTGACAAAGGAAACGGCGGCAATCGCTATCTTCTTAAAAAACCCAGTCATGGAAGCTCCATTTCCAGTTGGAATACGCGCGCACGAGAACGCCAAGGCACTGAAAACGTTCCAATGACCAGTTTTCATGCTGTCGGTGCGACTTTCTGTTTTTAAGCGATCGCGGATTAACTGGACATTAACCGCCTATCACCACGCTCATTCCATGAAGCAATCCTGGAGAAATCTTCTGCTTCGCTTGATGGTTCCGGCGCTTGTCGCGGGACCTCCGACTATGGCTGTGGCGGCTGACACCCTACCCTGGAACAACCCCAACAACGCGCTCGTCATCGACGCGTACGAACTCAATACGATCGATTGGGATTCCCTGCTTTCGGACAAGCGCATCGCCGCCTTCATTTCGAAAGCTTCCGACGGACTTCCGGAGAGCTTCTCCTGCACCGGCGATCATGCCGGGGACACGGTTGCGCATTGCAAGACCATGTGGCGCAAATATGCGGTGAGCCGCGAGCTCTTTCAGACGCGGCGATTGGTTGCCCGGGCGGCCGGCCTCCTCTGGGGCTCCTATCACCTCGCCCGTCCCGGCAACCCGGTCGACCAGGCCAACCATTTCCTCGAATACGCCGATCCCAAGGACGACGAGATGATGATCCTCGATCTCGAGGGCATCGATCCGCAGAAATTCATGTCGCTGGAGGACGCACAGATATTTGCAGGCCATATCAGGGCAAGGACCGGACGCTACCCGGTTCTCTATACCAATCACAACACCGCCCGATATATTGCCGCATATCGCAACGACTATCCGGTGCTGGCGCGGCTACCGATCTGGTATGCGCGATACAGGCCCGACGTGAAGGGCGTGTTCCCGATGGGAAACTGGGACAACTACCTGATGTGGCAGTTCTCGTCGGGACAGAACTGCAGCAAGCGCCGCTGCCCTTACCGCGTTCCAGGCACATTGACGGATATCGATGTCAACGTCGCGCCCATGAGCCGCGCCGAACTCGCAAAGGTGTGGGCGCGGGGCAAACTCTTGCCGGCGCGCGAACCGGACCCGCCGCTCATTCTTGCAAAGATCGAGATGGAGCCGCGCGGAATGCCTGCCCAAGGCCCGGCAACCGCACAGCTTCCGCCGGATCCTGTCGTCACATCCTCGATACCGCAGAGCGACGTCGTGCGCACGCGTCGAGACTTCTGAGAAACGTGCGCACAAAAAAGACCCCGTCTCGAAGAGACGAGGTCACTTGGGAGGGAGTCTTTTGGATTAGGCGACGACGGAGAGCTTCGCCTGATCGCCCTGCAGGCGGTTGACCATGAAGTTCGAGTACCATTCGAGGAACTGCATGACGCCGCCTTCATGCGCCATCGAATAAGGTCCAGGCTCGTAGGCCGGCGAGTGAATACCGAAGGCATTCTCTTCGACGATGCGACGGTCCTGATCGTTGGTTTCGGTCCACACATGCGTGAGCTCGGCCAGATCGTAGTCGACACCCTCGACGGCATCCTTGTGCACGAGCCACTTCGTCGTGACGGCCGTTTCATTGGCACTGAGCGGCAGCACGCGGAAAGAAATCGCATGGTCGCCGAGAATGTGGTTCCAGGTCGTCGGGTAGTGGAACAGCAGCATCGTGCCGATGCGATCAAGCGTCACGTCGTCCGAAAGAGGCCTCTCGACGGCGCGCCTGCCGGACATGGTGTAGCTCTCTGCGTCCTCGATCAACGGCATGCGGGCGGTGCGGAACTGACCGTCGGGGGAAATCTGGAACTTGCTCGGCAAGCCAGCCGCCTCGCAGCGTGCCCAGTGACCCGCAATCTCGGGATCGTCGGCACCGCCGTCCGTGCCGGTGACGCTCGGCGCTTCCGGGTAGGTGCGGCAGAGTTCGGGGTGGTTGGCCGCGCAGTGATAGCATTCGCGGTTGTTTTCCCAGACGAGCTTCCAGTTGCCCTTCTCGATGATCGTGCTCTGGAAGGCGACCTTCGCCTCGCTCAAACGATGCGGCAGCATATAGGGCGCGACCATGTCGCGGATCGGCTGGAAATCCGGTGCATTCTGCGCGAGACAGATGAAGATGTAGCCGCCGAAGCTCTCGCAATGGACCGGCTTCAGGCCGTAACCGCTCTTGTCGAAATCATCGCCCATGTGGCGGGCAAAGGCGAGCTTGCCATCGAGGTCGTAGGTCCACTGATGATAGGGGCAGACGAGGCGAACCGAGGAGCCGTGCTCCTTGGTGCAGACGCGCGAGCCGCGATGGCGACAGCTGTTGTGGAAGGCGCGAATGACGTTGTCACGGCCACGGACGATGACAACGGGATAGTCGCCGATCTGGACCGTGAAATAAGCGCCCGGCTTCGGCAGCTCGCAATCATGGCCCATGAACAACCAGTCGCGATAATAGATCATCTCCATATCGAGCTTGAAATAATCCTCGTCGATATAGAAGGGCCGCTCGAGACTGAAGCCTTCCCTGCGGGTCTTGAGTTGCCGCAATACGTTGCTGCGAATATCCATCTGCATATCCTCGTATAATGGGCCGCCGCTTGATCGAAGGCGAGAGCCGCCGGAAGCTTCGCTCCCTCTCCGTCAGGAGACTTTCTTGATAGACATTTAAACACCGCTGGCGCGCGGCGTTTGGTTGTAAAGCGACATCGGCTTCGAAAATGACGACAGGCGGCAAAGGAGTGCGGAATCGAACGCGGTTCCAGCCTAAAAATGCTTCATTCTCGGCCAGCAAGGCCAATTACGACATTGCCGCAACCCAATTCACACTTGGGCTCTCGGCACAACCTTGCCACAGCTATCGTATTTGCAACATGGCGGCGGTGGCCAATATCCACCAACCCGCGCATGACGGCCGAATTTAATCTGCCATTAAGCATGATTGCCTATCCTTTCCACATCAATCATCCATGTGGATATCTCTCATGGCGAAGCTTCGCTATTTCGACGCCACTAACAGCAATTCCCGCAACGCGGTACCGGTCACCTCGCATTCTGAATTTCTGCGCACCGGAAAGATCACGCGCACCCGGGCCCACTGGCTCGCCGAGGAGCGGCGCTACCTCACACATGACGAAGTCGCAGAGAAGACGGGCCGCAAGCTGGAGACAGCCGGCGCCAAGACGCATCGACATATCAACGGATTTCACCGTTCGATCCAGTTTCCGAAGCTGCTCTTCCACCGCACGCTGCAGGACAGCCCGCATTTAGGCTATTGCCACGTGACTGCGTCGCGGACGAAATTCGCCCGCTTCGAAGAAGTCAGCTGGGCGTTCTACATCGCGAATTTCTACGCCGACATCGGCGACAACGACAATTTCTTCCACAAGATCGATCTGAAGTATTCGCGCATGTATTTCGCGGTGGCGATCAAGCCCGGCGAACATACGCCGGAGAAGATGACGATCGACCGCTCGGTGAGGGGCAACGGGGTGCTTTTCCGCACCGACGATCCGCAAATCGCCATCAAGAACGTATTGCTGCTCGGCGCGCGCAACGAGCAGCTGCGCGAGATCATTCGCCAGCTCTGATCGGCATCATCGGCCCGCTTCGATATTGATCCGATCGCCGGGAAGGCATAAGGACTGCCGGACAGCAATCCGGACAGCGCATGGCACGATCGATCGACATCACGAAGGACAGGCAGCAGGCTATCGAAGCCGGTTGCGCGGTGCTTGGCGAGGGCTTCCCGATCGCGATCCCGACGGAGACCGTCTATGGGCTCGCTGCCGATGCGACCAATCCGGTCGCAATTGCCCACATCTACGAGACCAAGGGCCGCCCCCGCTTCAACCCGCTTATCTGCCACATGGCCGACCTTGCCATGGCTGAGAAGCACGCGGAGTTCGACCCCGTTTCACACGCGCTGGCGGAAGCATTCTGGCCGGGGCCCCTCACGCTCGTCCTGCCGTTGAAGCCAGAGAGTGCCATTCAATCGCTGGCGACCGCAGGGCTTGATACCGTTGGCATCCGCGTGCCGAAGGGTTTCGCGGGAGAGCTGATCCGCGCCTTTGGGCGGCCGCTCGCCGCGCCCAGCGCCAACACGTCAGGCAAGATCAGCGCGACGAGCGCTGCCCATGTCGACGCCGATCTCGGCGAGCGCATCAGACTGATCCTTGATGCCGGTGCAAGCACCGTTGGCGTCGAGTCCACGATCGTCAAGGTCGAGGATGGCAAGCTCAGGCTCTTGCGGCCGGGCGGGCTGCCTGCCTCGGAGATCGAGCGCGTGGCCGGTCAAAAGCTGCTGCGAGCCAGGAAGGCGTCCGCGGCCATCGAGGCGCCGGGGATGCTGGCATCCCACTACGCGCCCGGCGCAACCGTCCGGCTGGACGCAACGCATGTCGATTCCCACGAGGCGCTGATTGCCTTCGGCAAGACGGCCGTTGCCGGTGCCGACGACGCCAGGATCGTCCTCAATCTCAGCCGGGACGGCGATCTCGCGGAAGCCGCGGCGAACCTCTTCGACTATATGAAGAAAGCCGACGCCAGCGGCGCGCAGACGATCGCCTTTGCAGCCATTCCCGACGAGGGGCTCGGCGAGGCAATCAACGATCGGCTCCGCCGCGCAGCCGCGCCACGTGAGTAAGCAAGAAGGATCATGTTTCGATGAGCAGCGTTTCTCCCGAACTTCTCGACCGTTTCGACGCCATCGTCGGTGAGATGCATGCGCTTAGGAGCGAAGCCGATCTCGCGCCGCATCTGATTGAAAACCGCGGCCTTTACCACGGCTCGTCCCCTCTTCTCCTGAAGCCCGGTTCGGTCGAAGAAGTGTCGTCGATCCTGAAGCTCGCAACCGAGACCGGAACCGCGGTCGTGCCGCAAACGGGCAACACGGGTCTCGTCGGTGGCCAGACGCCGCGCGAAGGCAAGTCCGACATCATCATCTCGCTCGAACGCATGAACAAGGTTCGTGATGTCGATCCCGTCGCCAATGTCCTCGTCGCCGATGGCGGGGCGATCCTCGCGGACGTGCAGAAGGCGGCAGAGGCATACGGTAGGCTGTTTCCCCTCTCGCTTGGCTCCGAAGGTTCGTGCCGCATCGGCGGCAATCTGTCGACGAATGCCGGTGGCACGGCGGTGCTTGCCTATGGGAACATGCGCCAGCTCTGCCTCGGCCTCGAGGTCGTGCTGCCGACCGGCGAAATCTGGAACGGCCTGCGCCGCCTGAAGAAGGATAACACCGGCTACGACCTTCGCGACCTCTTCATCGGCGCGGAAGGCACGCTCGGCATCATCACCGGCGCCGTGCTCAAGCTCTTTCCGCAGCCTCTCGGAAAGCAGGTCGCTTTTGCCGGCCTTAACTCGGTCGAGGATGCCCTTGCCTTTTTCAACCTTGCGTCCAGCCTTTGCGGCACCTCGCTTACCGGCTTCGAACTGATGCCGCGCTTCGGCGTCGAGATTACCGCACGCAACATCGAGGGGGTACGCGATCCACTGGAATCGGCGCATCCCTGGTATGTCCTTGTCGATATTTCCACGTCCGATTCAGCCGAAACCGCCGAGCGCATGATGACGGCGCTGCTTGAGCAGGGCTTCGAGGCGGGGTTGGTTCAAGACGCAACAATCGCCACTTCGGTCGCGCAACAGCAGGCGCTCTGGCACATGCGCGAGAGCATGTCGGACGCGCAAAAACCAGAAGGCGGATCGATCAAGCACGACGTTTCCGTGCCGGTTTCGGCAATCCCGGTCTTCATGCACGAGGCCAGCGATGCAGTCATGGCGGCCATGCCCGGCGCTCGCATCTGCGCCTTCGGCCATATGGGCGACGGCAATATTCATTACAACATTTCCCAGCCTGTTGGCGCCGACAAACAGGCCTTCCTGGCGCGTTGGCGTGAACTGAACCACATCGTCCATGGCTTCGTGCTGGCGCACGGAGGATCGATTTCCGCCGAGCACGGGATCGGTCAGCTGAAGCGCGACGAACTGGCCTCGATCCGCCCGCCGATTGAAATGGAGCTGATGCGCAGGATCAAGCACGCCTTCGACCCGGCCGGCATCATGAACCCCGGCAAGGTCGTCAACGTCGACTAAGGGGCGACGATTTAAAGAAGGCTGGTGCTGGTCGTGCCGCCATTGGTCAGGATGGTGAGCGCCGGGGATGTGCCAGAGTTGTTCTGCAGATCATACATTGCCGTAAAGCGCTTCATGAGCTTGTCGACCTTCTTGGAATCCTGGAGATCCTCGAGATTGACGAACTTCCCAAGCATGGAAACCTGTTTTTCGACATCCATGTTCGAGACACTGGTCGGCAGGCTGAAGGTGGTTGTAATCACCTGGAACAACGCCTTGTCGCCTAGAATCGTGTAGAGCGATGTGATGTCGGGTGCGCTGCGCGCGAAATACAGCGCGAGGCGTACGCCGTCGTTCGTTTCACCTTCCTGCGATTCCAGCGTCTGCTGAACGTACTTTTGCTCCGTCCGGTCTTCGGCGCCAACATTCTGGACTGTCCCGATCTTGGCCCGCGTCAGGTTACCGTTGGTATCGAAGTTGAAGTCCGAGACAATCTCCTTGAACTTCGACTCAGCCTTCGTGTTGAGGTAGCTCTTGGGATCGGACGGATCGGAGGTAAAGATCTTGCGCAGCGTCTCCTCGTCGTATTTCTTCGGGTCGAGGCCGTTTGCCGTCAAGACCAGGCTGGTCAGCTTGTCGTTTGACAGGAAGTCGTCGAGAGACTTCACCTCCGCCATGCCTTTGGCGAATGCATCGACCGCTTTCGTCGCATCCTTGGAAGCCTTGTCCCTGAGCGGGCCGTCGCTCATGCCCATCAGCATGCGCGACTTATAGTTCGTCGCATATTTCGCCATCACGGCGGACGGCAGCGGCTGTATCTCCGCGGATATCTTGCCGTCAGCTCCAAAATTGAAGGCGCGGACCAGATTGGTGATCCGCTCGTCCTTTAACGAGGCGACGTAGCCGTCGGGATCGTAGGGGTCACTCTTCAGCAGCTTGCGGAACATGGAACGAGACACGTCCTGTTCCGTCAGTCCGTAGGCGCGAAGCGCCATATCGTAAAGTTCAGGTAGGTCGTCGTTCTTCTTGTCAAAGTCTGCGGCGGCGTTCGATCGCAGCAGGTCGTCAACCTTCTTGATCTTATCGTCGGCCATTCGCGTCTTGTAGTTTGCCACGGCCTCGTCGATCGCCTCGTTCTGCGCGTCCGCATATCGCACGCCGTAGAACGTCGTCGTATCCATCAACTGAGCACTCGATTGCGGGCCGGATGCAGCGGCGGCCGAACCATCGGCCGCGAAGCTGAACGCGGCATTGAGCGCACTGAGCCCCTGGCTAGCGGCGAAGCTGGCATCAGTCAGGATTCTTTTGATGTCTGCGTCGCTGACGCTCGTGGGGACGCCATAGGCCGACCGCAGAGTGTTCATCATTTGCCCGTCAGCGATCAGGTCATCGACATTGGAGATCGTCGGGATCACAGTCTGGAAGTAATCGAGATTGGCGCGGACCTGCGAACTCGTGGCCCGTGCCTGCGCGATTGTTTGCGCCCCGGCGCCAGTGGCAACGCTGCCGTCGGCCTGGAAGTTGAAGGCCGAGTGGACGTCGTCGTAACCCAGCAAGCTGGCGTAGCTCGCATCCGTCAAGACGCTGCGAAGGTCGGCATCGCTGACGCTCTGGGGAAGCGAATAGGCATCCCTGATGTACTGGGTCAGCTTGGTATCAGCGATCAGGTCATCGACATTGGTGATGCTGACGATCTTTGATTGATAATAGCCCGTGGTGTTTGCGGCCTGGTCGGACATCGCTTTCATCTGATCCGACGTCTGTGCCGCATAGGACGCCGCAGCGGAATTGATGGTACCGTCCGCGTTGAAATTGAAGCTCTGATTGACGTTGCTGAAATCCAGCAAGCTTGCATAGCTCGCATCGGTAAGAACCAACCGGAGTGCCGCGTTGCTGAAATCGTCGCCCATGCTGAAGGCCGTTTTGATATAGGACGTCAGCCGCTTGTCGGCGATGATGTCGTCGACATTGGTGACGGTCCCGATCTTGGACAGATAGTAGGCTTTGTTGTAGTCGGCAGCCGCCGAGGTCGTGATCGATGGGACAGTCAGATTGTACTGCTCCATGACGGCGTCTTTCTGGGTGGCCGTCTGCGCTGTGCCGTTAACGGTGCCATCTGCATTGAAGCTGAATTGTGCGGCAAGCGCCTTATACTTGTCGTTGCCGTTGAGATTGACAAAGCTATTGGGATCGTTGACGTCGCTCGTCAAAACCTGCGCCAGGAAATCCTTGGAAACATAAGTGGGATCGATGCCGTAGGCCTTGAGAACATAGGTGCGCACGCGGCTGTCGCCGACGAGATCGGAAACGTTCTGAACCGCGTCTATCGCGTTGCTGTAGTATTTCGTTTCGGCCGCGGCATTCTTGCCTTCGTCCGCGAAGGATTGCGTGTAGAGACCGATCAGGTCGTCTTCCTGCGCGTCGCTCTGGGCATCCGCCGCGGGCGTGTGGAAATTGAACGCAGCAGCGAATTCCTTGTAGCGCGAATCGGAAAGCTTGTTGGCGAAGCTATTGGCGTCCGTCAGATCGCTTTCCAGCACCTTTTTCATGAAGGCCTTGGCGTAAGTCATGTCTTCGAGGCCATAGGCCTTCATCGCATAGCTGTAGAGCCGATAGTCGCCGAGGAAATCGTCGACGTCTTTGACGTTGTTGATGTTGTCCTTGTAATACTCGGCGTCGCGTTTGACCGTCGCCTGGGAGGCGACGCGATCCAGGCTCTGCTTCATGTTCCCGGACAACAAATTGTAGGCCATCGAAGCCGAGATCATAGTGCGTCCTTTTCCGGCAAAGTCTTCAAGCATGACAGATTGGTTCTGCGCCATTTTGCGATAAAAAGCTTACCCGAGACTTACCCATCCTGCGTTGCAATATGGCACAGCCGGCGTTCACCCTCCGGAAACCTTGCCGGCTTCGGTTTTGATAACCATCCAGGGAGGCAAAGTTTTCTTAACCGCGATTTTTAAGCTGTCTCGAACAGGCGGCGCCTATTGTCAGGCCATAGAGGGCGAAAAGCCCCGAGGAGAAGACCGCAAATCGGCTCTCAGGTAAGACAAGGGTAGAATGAACATGAACAACACCGTTATGAAGCCCGTATGGGCTGGAACGACGCTGCGTCTCGATCCGTCTCGCTTTCCCCAGCAGGTCAGCTACGCCATCCATGACTCCTCAAGTGACGTGAACATAACGATCGACGAACGTGGCGCCATCCTGCGCAAGGTTCTCTCCTCCAGCGGCCTGCCGCTTTCGATCGCGCTGCCCAAGCGCGCCTTCAAGGGCGTTGCGGCCCGGGCCATCGACCATGGCAACGGCGAAGTCACTGTTACGCTGGAGCTTCACCACGAGGACCCCGAGCTCTGCATACCGCTGCTGGTCGCCCACGACCTCGCAGATATCGCAGCCGACTGGCGAAGCTGGTCCGAGGCCTTCCGCATTCCGATGCTGATGGTCGAGGCCGACGGCGTTGCCCGCCCGCTGGAAGAGCATCTTGGCGACCTGCGCACCAGCGCATTGAAGCCGCGCCGCCGGCATTCCTACTTCGCAAACCGGCGTCCGCGCTTCCTCGTGCGCCGAACGACGGGCAAGCTCGGCGTCGCCATGAAGATCGAAGGCAAGGAAATCATCGCCCGCAACTAAGCGGTGCGTCATTTCAGACCATCAATGCCCGGCCATTGTGCCGGGCATTTTCGTTTCCGCCTCAGGGCAGGACGAAGAGAAGCGACAGGAAGAGGCCGAGAAAGATGATCAGGCCGACGCGATTGTTCGACTTGAACAGCGCAAGGCACTGGTCGGCATCGTCGATATTGAGCGTCACGATCTGCCAGGCGAACATGCCGGCCGCGATGAGCAGGCCGAGATAGCCGAACGGGCCGACGCCTGCGGACAGGAAGGCGCAGAAGGCAAGCACGAGCGTCAGGCCATAGAGGCCGACCAGCCACTGTTTCGTCTTGTCGCCGAACAGCCGCGCGGTCGAGCGGACACCGATCAGCTCGTCGTCCTCTTTGTCCTGGTGGGCATAGATCGTGTCGTAACCGATCGTCCAGACCACCGAGGCGACGTAGAGGAGGATTGGCGCCAGTGAAAGGTCGCCGAAGATTGCCGCCCAGCCCATCAAAGCACCCCAGGAAAAGGCAAGGCCAAGGAAGAACTGTGGCCAGTCTGTAAAGCGCTTGGCAAAAGGATAAAGCGCCACGATAGCGAGCGAGAGGACGCCGAGAATGACGGCAAACCAGTTCAGCTGCAGCACGACCAGCAGCCCGACCAGCGCCTGCAGGACGATGAACGCCTTGGCCTGCGTGCGTGTCACCCGACCCGATGGCAGCGGCCGCGAGCGGGTGCGCGCCACTTCCATGTCGATCTTGTGGTCGACGAGATCGTTGTATGTGCACCCAGCCCCGCGCATCGCGACAGAGCCGATGAAATAGAGCACGAGATGGAAAATCAGCTGGCCGCCGGAAAACTGGCCAATATGAGCCGCCGCATTCGCGGCCATGGCAGCCGACCAGAAGCAGGGCCACATCAGCAATTGCCAGCCGATCGGCCGATCCCAGCGCGCAAGCTGCGCGTAGGGCCAGAGCCAGGGAGGCAGGACCCGGTAAACCCAGTTGTTCGAAGGCGCATCCGCAACGCGCCCGTTTATTCCGCCGATCTGTTGCATGACGCCATCTAGCGAGCCGTCGAGGCGCGGGTCAAGGTCAATTCACGGCCGCCGGGGCGACCTTTCAGCGCTGGTTCCACCGCCTGATCACCGGCTCCGTCAGGTCGTGCTCGTAGCCGAGAACGCTGATGCTTGCCGTGTCGAGGATGAAGCGCGCGCCATCGGTCGGCGGCAATCCGAGCCAGCGCGCGCCAAGGACGCGCAGGAAGTGCGAGCTGGAAAAGATCAGGATCGGGGCATTGGCCAGCCGCAACTCCGATATGATCCGATCTGCTCGCCCGCCGACATCGCCCGCCGCCTCGCCCTTGGGGCAGCCGTCGCGAAACAGCTGCCAACCGGGTCGGCTCGCGTGGATTTCCTTGGTGGTGATACCCTCGTAGGCGCCGTAGTCCCATTCCGCCAAGTCATCCTTGACGATCGCGCCGGCGCCAAAGCCCGAGAGTTCGCAGGTGTCGCGCGCGCGCTGCGACGGGCTCGACCACACGGCCGCAAAACCTCTACCCGCAAGGCGCGAACCGACGTCACGTGCTGCGGCCTCGCCTTTTGCCGTGAGCGGAATGTCACTGCGACCGGTGTGCCGCCCAGACAAACTCCACTCGGTTTCGCCGTGACGCACGAGATGGATTTCCGGAAGGGTGCTTGCCATTGTCATCAAGCTCCGAATTTAAAGACGGCGCGGCCTTTGCCGCGCCTTTTGATCTGGATCAGAGAATGACTTTTTCGAGCGGCGTGCGCGTCGCCTCGAACTCTTTCAGCTTCGCCTCGTTCTCGGCAATGTAGTCGCGGTTATCGGGGGTGGAATACTGGTTCTTGGAAATCTGGATCTGCATGATGAAAAGTTCGTCCCAGCGGAAGCCCATTTCCGACCCCGCAAGGTAGAATTCCCACATGCGGAAGAACTGCTCGTCATAAAGCGCAACCGCCTCGGCCCTGCGCGCCACGAAGCGTTCACGCCAGTGACGCAGTGTGTAGGCATAGTGCAGCGGCAGAACTTCGACATCGCGGACGAGCAGTCCCGCCTTTTCGATAAAAGGTATGGTCTCACCGATCGATGGGATATAGCCCTGCGGGAAAATGTACTTCTCGATGAAGGCATTGGTCGCAAAGCTTGGCTTCGGACGTGCGATCGAGTGCAACACCATGACGCCGTCATCGTCTAGGAATTCATGCACTTTCTTGAAGAACTTGCCGAAATTGCCGATGCCGACATGCTCGAACATGCCGACCGATACGATGCGGTCAAATTTCCTGCCCGTCATCGTGCGGTAGTCCTGCAGTTCGAAGCGCGCGCGATCGCCAAGACCACGCTTCTGAGCTCGCTCCCGCGAGATCTTCAGCTGCTCCTTGCTGAGCGTGATGCCGGTGAGCTCCAGTCCCGGCGTGGATTCCACCAGGTACATGCCCATGCCGCCCCAGCCGGAGCCGATCTCCAGGACACGCTGGTTCGGTTCGAGCAGAAGCTTCGCGGCAATGTGCCGCTTCTTGGCGACCTGCGCCTCCTCCAGGCTGATGCCGGGTGGGTTGTAGTAGGCGCAGGAGTATTGCCAATCCTCGTCCAGGAAGAGTTCAAAGAGCTTTTCGGACAGGTCGTAGTGGTGGGCAACGTTTCGCCTGTTGCGGTTGATCGGCATGCGGCTCTTCAGCTGCTGCAGGGCGATGCGTCCGATCAGGAGAGCCGCCATCGGGATATCGAAGATCTCGTTGGTGGTGTTCTTCTTCACCATCGCCAGGAAATCGTAGATGTTGCCCTGTTCCAGAATGAACCGGCCTTCCATGTACATTTCGCCTAGCTTTAGGGTGGGATCGCGGCGGATCAGCTGTTCCGCCTCTTCATCGGCAACGCGGGCGACAACGAGTTCGCCTGTGCCATCACCGACCGCATGCGTCTCGCCATTGGCGAGAGTGAGTCTCAGATTACCCTTACGGATGATTTTTTGGACAATCGATAAGAAAGCCGACGCCATAAGTAAGGCCTCGCAATGTGACAGGATGATCCGATCAACTTAGTATCTCTCATCCGCCTTACAAGCGCCGTAATTCGCACCTCGGCAACATGGTCGCCGAAGTGTGACATTTTTGCAAATTTGGTTGCTAAGCGCTTATTTTCGCTTCATGGCCTCAGCCAGTGCAGCTCCAAACGCACCTTGGCTTTCCTGCTTTGGCGAAGCCGACCGCCGGTCACTCTGGCCGCGAACCGGCTGATTTCCACGTGACTCGCCACGCGGAGCGGAGGTCTGCGAACCATCGTCCTTTCTCATCGACAGGCCGATGCGCTTACGCTTGGCATCGACCTCGACGACGCGGACTTTTACGACGTCGCCAGCTTTCACAACTTCGTGAGGATCTTTGACGAAGCGATCGGCAAGCTGCGAAACGTGCACCAAACCGTCCTGATGGACGCCAATGTCGACGAAAGCCCCGAAGGCCGCGACATTGGTCACGGTGCCTTCCAGCATCATGCCCGGCGTGAGGTCCGAGATCTCATGAACGCCTTCGGCGAAGGTTGCTGTCTTGAAGCTCGGGCGCGGGTCGCGGCCGGGCTTTTCCAACTCGGCCAGGATGTCCTTCACCGTCGGCAGGCCGAATTTCTCATCGATGAACTGACGCGGATCGACGGCCTTCAGCACGGCGGTGTCGCCCATCAGCGAACGCAGGTCGCGGCCGCAGGCGGAGACGATCTTCTTGGCGACGCCATAGGCTTCTGGGTGGACTGAGGAGGCATCGAGCGGCTCCTTGCCATCGCGAATGCGCAGGAAGCCGGCGCATTGCTCGAAGGTACGCTGGCCGAGGCGGGCGACCTTCAACAGGTCACGGCGGGTCTCGAAGCGACCTTCGCTGTCTCGATGCTTGACGATCGCGTCGGCAATCGAGGCGCCCAGGCCGGAGACACGGGAGAGCAGCGGCGCGGAAGCGGTGTTAAGATCGACGCCGACGGCATTCACCGCGTCTTCGACGACGGCATCGAGCGAGCGCGACAGCTTCTGCTGATCGACATCGTGCTGGTACTGCCCGACGCCGATCGACTTCGGCTCGATCTTGACGAGTTCGGCCAGCGGATCCTGCAGGCGGCGGGCGATGGAAACGGCGCCGCGCAGCGAGACGTCGAGGTTGGGGAACTCGAGGGCGGCGGTCTCCGAGGCGGAATAAACCGACGCGCCAGCTTCAGAGACGATCACCTTGGTCGGCTTCGGCGCCGGCAGATCGGCCAGCATGTCTGCCACCAGCTTTTCCGTCTCGCGGCTGCCGGTGCCGTTGCCGATCGAAATCAGTTCGACATTGTGCTTGCGGATCAGCGATGCCAGTTCGAGCTGCGCACCGCGCACGTCGTTCCGCGGCTGGAAGGGATAGACGGTCGAGGTCGCCACGACCTTACCGGTGGCGTCGGTGACGGCGACTTTGACACCGGTGCGGATGCCCGGATCAAGGCCCATGGTCGGGCGCGAACCGGCTGGCGCTGCCAGCAGCAGATCCTTGAGGTTGCGGGCGAAGACGTGGATCGCCTCTTCCTCGGCACGTTCGCGAAGTTCGCGCATCAGGTCGAGCGACAGCGACATGGAGAGCTTGACGCGCCAGGTCCAGCTTGCGACGTCCATCAGCCAGCGGTCGCCGGGACGGCTCGCGCCGATCTCGTAGGCGGCGGCGATCATGCGCTCGACCGGCTTGTTGGGAGAGACGGTCTCGGCATCGGCCTCGATGGTCAGCGTCAGCACTTCTTCGTTCCAGCCGCGAAGCATGGCTAGCGCGCGGTGACCGGGGGCGGTCGCCCAGCGCTCGGAATGGTCGAAGTAGTCGGAGAACTTCTCGCCAGCGGCCTGTTTGCCATCGACCACCTTGGCCTTCAGCAGGGCAGCGCTGCGCATATGGGCGCGCAACTTGCCAAGCAGATCGGCATTTTCGGCGATGCCTTCGGCGACGATGTCGCGCGCGCCTTCGAGTGCCGTCTTCACATCCGGCACATCGGCGGTGATGTAGCCCTCCGCCAGCGTCGCAGGCTCCTTCGAGCGATCAGCCAGGATCGCCTCCGCCAGAGGCCCGAGGCCACGCTCGCGGGCGATCTCGGCGCGGGTGCGACGCTTCGGCTTGTAGGGGAGATAGAGATCTTCAAGCTCGGCCTTGGTGGCGGCACCGGCGATCTTGCCAAGCAGTTCGTCGGTCATCTTTCCCTGGCCGTTGATGGACTCGACGATCGTATCGCGCCGCGCTTCCAGTTCGCGCAGGTAGACCAGTCGCTCCGCAAGGTTGCGCAGCTGCGTATCGTCCAGCCCGCCCGTTACTTCCTTGCGGTAGCGGGCGATGAAGGGCACGGTCGCCCCCTCGTCCAGCAGCTCGATCGCCGCCTTGGCCTGGTCCGGCCGGGCGTTGATTTCGGAGGAGATGACAGCGGCGAGCGAGCGGAGGTCAGCGGCCATGAGAATTCCTGCGTTTTCACAAAAGTTGCGGGACCATAGCGGCGAAAAACGGCAAGGCAATGCCCGACGTCCCTATCCACAGCAACATAGCACGGCCAGCGGCCGTTTTTGCGGTTGTGCAGATGCGGCATTCTTTGCTAGCAGAGGCGACCGTTTTTAGCCCCGCCTTTGTGGCGCCTTCCCCAGAGAAGGCAAGGAAAGTGACATGCCAGATCTGCTCCTAGAACTCCGCTCCGAAGAGATCCCGGCCCGCCTGCAGCGCAAGGCTGCCGGCGACCTGAAGAAGCTCGTGACCGATGCGCTTGTCGAAGCAGGACTTTCCTACGAGGGTGCGCGCGAATACTGGACCCCACGCCGGCTGACGCTCGATATCCGCGGCCTGACGGCGCGCTCCGCCGATGTGCGCGAAGAGAAGAAGGGTCCCCGCACCGACGCCAACGAGAAGGCGATCGAAGGCTTCCTGCGCGGCGCCGGTCTGTCTTCCGTTTCCGAGGCGCAGATCCAGAGCGACCCGAAGAAGGGCGACTTCTACATCGCCATCATCTCCAAGCCCGGTCGCACCGCTGAAGAGATCATCAGCGATGTCATGCCCGGCATCATTCGCGATTTCCCCTGGCCGAAGCCGATGCGCTGGGGCGCGGCTTCCGCTCAGCCGGGCTCGCTGCGCTGGGTCCGGCCGTTGCAATCGATCGTCTGCACGTTCGGCACCGAGCATGAAGAGACCGTCGTCATTCCGTTCTCGATCGACGGCATCGTCGCCTCCAACGTGACCTACGGCCATCGTTTCCATGCGCCCGGCGCCATCACCGTCAAGCGTTTCGGCGATTACATCGCGAACCTCGAAAAGGCCAAGGTGATCCTCGATGGCGAACGCCGCAAGGACATTATCCTGCATGATGCCCGCGATGTCGCCTTTGCAAACGGACTGGAACTGGTCGAGGACGAAGGCCTGCTCGAAGAGGTCTCGGGCCTCGTCGAATTGCCGCAGGTCCTGTTGGGCAGCTTCGAGGAAGACTACCTCTCGATTCCGGCGGAGATCATCCGCCTGACGATCAAGACGAACCAGAAGTGTTTCGTGACGCGCCCTGTTGGCGGCGACACGCTGTCGAACAAGTTCATCCTCGTCTCGAACATCGAAGCCAGCGACGGCGGCAAGGAAATCATCCACGGCAACGGCAAGGTCGTGCGCGCGCGCCTGTCCGACGCGCTGCACTTCTGGAAGCGCGACCAGGGCGATCTGCCTGATCTGGAGACACTGGAGGCTTCGGCAAAGAAATTCGACCTCGACCTCAAGAAGCCGCTCGACCAGCGCATGGCGAAGCTCGATGCGCTTGATGTGACGTTCCACGCCAAGCTGGGTACACAGGGTGAGCGCGTGGAGCGCATCCGCGCCATGGCCGCAAAGGTCGCTTTCCCGGTCGGTGCCGATTACAAGCTGGTCGACAGGGCCGTGGTGCTTGCCAAGGCCGATCTGCGCACCGAGGCTGTCGGCGAGTTTCCGGAACTGCAGGGCGTCATGGGGCGCAAGTATGCCGCCCTTCAGGGCGAGGATGCCGTTGTCGCGACCGCGATCGAGGAGCACTACAAGCCGCAAGGCCCGTCCGACCAGCTGCCACAGGACAAGGTCGCGATCACAGTGGCGCTTGCCGACAAACTCGACACGCTGATCGGCTTCTGGGCTGTGGACGAAAAGCCGACCGGTTCGAAGGATCCGTTTGCGCTGCGCCGGGCTGCCCTTGGCGTCATCCGCATCCTTCTCGAGCGGAGTGTGCGCCTGACGCTGCTGCCGCGCATCGCCAGCCACATGGGCCGCATCGATACGGATATAGGCAAGACTGTTGACGACAACGACCTGTCACGCCAGTTCGACCTCCTCTCCTTCTTCCATGACCGCCTGAAGGTCTATCTGCGCGATCAGGGCGCGCGCTACGATCTCATCGATTCCGTGCTGACGCCGGAGGCCGACGACCTCTTGATGATCGCCCGCCGTGTCGAGGCACTAACGGCCTTCATCACGTCCGAGGATGGCAAGAACCTCCTGGTCGGCACCAAGCGTGCCACGCAGATCCTGGCTGCCGAGGAAAAGAAGGGCACGGTGATCGCCGACGGCGTCTCCGAAAATCTCTTCCGACTCGACGCCGAGAAGCAGCTCTTTGCCGCCATCACCACCGCTTCCGCAGAAGCCTCTGCGGCCGTCGACAAGGAAGACTTCCGCTCGGCGATGGAAGCGCTCTCCAGGCTGCGTGCTCCGGTCGACCGCTTCTTCGACGACGTGTTGGTCAATGACGAAGACGCTGCAATCCGCGCCAATCGCCTTTCCCTGCTTCGCCTGATCCGCGAGGCAACCGGCACGGTCGCCGACTTCTCGAAGATCTCGGGTTAAGCGCATCAGATGCGGCGTGCGGATGACGCCTTAACATCCGACATTTGCTGCAGATTTCCATCCTTGCTCAGATTTTGATTCAAGGATGGAAATCTCTGATTTCCGTCAGCCAGCAACTCCGATTGTAGCCGCCGAGAGAACCGCATAACGCGCGGCCTTGGCAATGGTCACAAGCAGCAGGAACATCGGAAGCGGTTCGCGCAGCACACCGGCGACGATGGTGATGGGATCGCCGATAACAGGCATCCAGCTCAGAAGCAGCGACCACTTGCCATAGCGCCGATACCAGCTTTGCGCCTTGTCGAGCGCAGGCTGGCGGACGGGAAACCAGTGCTTGTCGCGAAATCGTTCAATGCCGACGCCGAGCAGCCAGTTGACGGCCGAGCCAAGGACGTTGCCTATTGTCGCCACCGCGATCAGCGCAATGACCGGATGCTGCTTCGCCAGGATGAGCGCGACGAGGCCGGCTTCCGACTGCATCGGGAATATCGTGGCAGCCGCAAAAGCCGCCAGGAACAGCGCGGCATAAACCGCAAGATCGGTCATGGCTTGTCCGCGCCAATGCTTAGCTGCACCCTGCATCCCTTCATCAAGTCTCACGGCGGACTGGAACTATCACGTCCTTGGCGTTATGCCAAAGTCATGAACAAGATCCTCGTCAGCGCCTGTCTCATGGGCCATGCCGTCCGTTATGACGGCCAGTCGAAGCCGCTCGCCCATCCCGCGATCGCGCGCTGGATCGAGGAAGGCCGGCTGGTGACAGTCTGTCCCGAGATGTCCGCCGGAATGCCGGTGCCGCGTCCGCCCGCCGAAATTGAAGGCGCAGCCACGGGCGAGGATGTCCTCTCCGGCCGTGCACGCGTCGTCGAGGTCAGCGGCGGCGATGTGACGGGCGAGTTCAAGCGGGCTGCCGAGAATGCACTGGCGCTCGCGATCGAAACAGGCTGCCGTTATGCGCTGCTGATCGATGGCAGCCCCTCCTGCGGCTCGGGCTTTGTCTATGACGGCACGTTTTCCGGGCAGAAGCTCGCAGCAAATGGCGTGACGGCCGCGCTTCTGAAGTAGGCTGGCATTGCCGTCTACTCCGATCGCGAAATTGAGGAACTTGTCGCAGGGCTTACTGCCGACGAGGCCGCGACGGCCGACTCCCCTTAATTCAAAACGGCCGTCGGAACGCCCGACGACCGTTTTCTTGCTTGGCGCCCGAACCTCAGGCGGCCCGGCGAACCTGCGCGCTGTAATCCTGGCTGTCACCAACGCGGAAACCGCGGATGAGGTTCAGAAGCTCGTCGGTGTCGCTTGCCAGCGACTCGGCCGACGCAGTGGTTTCCTCGGCCATCGCGGCGTTCTGCTGCGTCGCAGCGTCGAGCTGGTTCATCGAGGACGAGATCGACCGCAGCGTGGTATCCTGCTCGGAGGCGCTGTGGGCGAACTTCGCAACGATCTCGTTGGCGGCCTTGATCTGGTCAGAGATACGCTTCAGCGCCTCGCCGGCTTCGCCGACCAGACGGACGCCCTGATCGACCTGGCCGGACGAGCGGGCGATCTGATCCTTGATCTCCTTGGCAGCCGCAGCCGAGCGCTGTGCCAGCTCGCGCACTTCCTGAGCGACGACCGCGAAGCCCTTGCCGGATTCGCCGGCACGGGCGGCTTCGACGCCGGCGTTCAGAGCCAGCAGGGCCGTCTGGAAAGCAATGTAGTCGATGACGCCGATGATCTTGCCGATCTCGGCAGACGACTTCTCGATACCGCTCATCGCTTCGATCGCTTCGGAGACGACGGCATCGCTACGGCTCGCCTCGCCGCTGACGGCCTCGACACGCTTGCTGGCTTCATGGGCGCCTTCGGCGGTCTGGCGGACGGCGACGGTCAGTTCATCGAGCGCTGCGGAGGTTTCTTCGAGGCTCGCGGCCTGACGCTCTGTGCGCTGCAACAGATCGTTTGAGGCGCGACGGATCTCTTCCTTGCTGACGGCAATGTCGCCGCCCTTGGCGCTGACCTTGGCCATGGCAGCTTCGAGATGCGCAAGCGCATCGTTGAAGTTGTCGCGAAGAGCTGCGTACTTCTGGCCTAGATCGGCGCAACGGACCGTCAGGTCACCTCGGGCGATCAGCTCCAGCGCCTGGCCGATGGTCGAGACAACATGGTTCTGGGCGACCGTTTCCTCGCGCTGCAGGCGCTGGCTGCAATCCCGGATCGATGAACTCCCGACCTCTGCGTTGACCACGCGTGGCGACGACAATCATGCGTCTTCCGGCTTTGGTTGTTAGAGTTAGAGTGAATGAATTAACAATTGCCAAGTGCGGGCGCTCAAAGGATTATCAAATATAATCAGTGCATTCTTGCAGTGTGCGGCAAGTTTGATTCATCTGCGCGCCCTTAAGTTGAAGTGGTGTCGCAAGGCACGCCGTACAGTTTTCCGACTCTGGCGGTTGCGCTATACTTGCTGCATGGCTGAGGCTTCGCATGCCTTCGGTGAATTCGTTCTCGATCCCGGCTGCGGCTTGCTGCGGAATGGGCGGGCGGTCGCGCTTGGCCAACGCGGCGCGGCTCTTCTTGAAGTGTTACTTGAAGCCCGCGGCAATGTTGTTTCCAAGAATGCGCTGATGGAGCGCGTTTGGCCCGGAGCCGCAGTCGAGGAAAGCAACCTGACTGTCCAGGTGGCGGCGCTTCGCAAAGTGCTCGGTCTTACACCCGATGGGCAGGAATGGATTGCGACGGTGCCGCGTGTCGGTTACCGCTTCATCCGCGCGAACATTGAAACGAAAGCCGCTGCTCCAGCCCCGGAGTTGAAGCCGACCCTAGCTGTCCTCCCCTTCAGCAATCTTAGCGGCGATCCAAACCAGGACTACTTTGCCGATGGGATCGTCGACGACATTATTGCAGCCCTCAGCCGGTTCCGAAGCTTTGCCGTCGTCGGCCGGGACTGCTCCTTTGCCTACAAGGGCAGCGGGATGGATGTGCGCAAGATCGCGGCGGAACTCGGTGTCAGCTACGTGCTTGAAGGCAGCATCCGGCAGCAGGGCAACCGCTTGCGCATTGTCGCCGAACTCGTCGAGGGTCAAGGCGGCACGCATATGTGGGCGCAGACCTTCGACGGGACGCTGGACGAGATATTCGACTTTCAGGATCGCATCACCGAGCGCGTCGCAACGCTGATCGAACCGCTGATCCAGACGGCCGAGATCGAGCGGTCACGACGTGAAAGGCCCGGAAGCGTAGCCACCTACGACATCTACCTGCAGGCGCTGGCCAAGATCTCGACCGAAATCGAAAGCGATAACGCTGCCGCCTATGCGCTTCTCATGCAAGGGCTGGCCGTCGAGCCTGACAATGCGCAGTTGCTTGCCCATGCGGCATGGGCGCTCGAGCATCGCTACACGATGGGTTGGCCGTCGCTCACCGAGGACGACGTGCAAACCTGCGGCGCACTGGCGCGGCGGGCGCTGGAGCACTGCGCCGGCGACGCCATGGTCATGGCTCATTGCGGCGTCGCCCTGATGCAGACGGTGAAGGACTACGATTGGGGTCCTGCAGTTCTGCAGGCGGCCGCCGAATCCAATCCCAACAACCCGATGGTCGTTGTCAGGGCCGGCATCGGGCATCTTCATTGCGGCAACGTCAACGACGCACTCAGCCACTTCCACAGGGCCAACCGCTTGACCCCAGGTGACCGCGGCGCGCATTTCTCGCATTGCGGCATCGCGCATGCCCACGTGATCCTCGAAGAATACGAGCAGGCGGTGGCCTGGGCTTCGAGAGCGCTGGCCAGTAATCCGAATTTCGAGCCAACGCTATGGTTGCTCATTGCTGCGAGTGCGCATCTCGGCCGCATGGAGGAAGCCCATCGCCACCTAGCGGCGTTGAGACGACTGACGCCTGATATAACCGTCGAGCGCATCCGCGTCGGCCAACCCGGCAAATATCCGGATCGCATTGCTGCCCTCCTCGACGGGTTGAGGTTGGCAGGTGTCCCTGAGCGCTAGTTTCGGATCGTTTCGGAACTTTTCCTTGGGCCTTTCAGGACCGGAAGGCCGCAACCGGCAGAGACTGCTTCCCACAGCAAAACCGCAAGTGGGAGACGGCCATGATTACGACGCTGACCATCCTTTCCCTCGATCAGGGACGCATCTACTCCCCTCCGCCGGAGCCGGTTCCCGAGCTGACGGCTGCTGAAGCTGCCGCTGCCGTTGCTGATAGCCAAGGCACCAAACACCATTTGCGTTGGCTGGATGTTTCGACTGGATTGCACGCACTTGCGCGCCTGCTTGCGCCGAACTTTGGCAACTCCCCGTTCGGCAAAGCTCACTAGAAATAAAAAAATGCGTCCCTGCTTCTCTCAGGGACGCATTTTATCCACCGCGGGGTGGACCCCGGACGACCGAAACTTTGGTCAGGCTGGGGCAGGGAACTGGAAATCAGGGTCGAAGTTCAAAGTTGAAAACGTCGAGCGGCGCCTTTTGTTCCTTCGGCACGCCTGCCACGCCTGCCGCGACCGGCTTGACGTCGCCACCGATGACTGCAGCCGTCGTCGAGGCGCGGTCGATGTTGTCGGCCGGCTGCGTGGCGGCTGTCATTGGTTCGGCTGGCGCCTTGGTTACAAAAACAACGGGCGAGCCGCCCATCCAGCCTTCGGTGCGATAGAGCTTCTTCTCACCGTTGACGTCGCGAACTTCCGAGGATTGCAGCGCGCCAGGTGCCAGCGTCGGTACGGTGTAGTCCTTCCCGCGCTCGACCTTTTCAAGCGGCGGGCAGGTTTGGCAGCTTTCCTGGCTGATGCTCCCGCCATTGGTGCGCGCGTCCTTGCCCACGACTTCGATCGAGGAGGCACAGGCAGACCCTGCCGTAAACACAGCTATCGCACCCAAGATGACCTGACGCATGGAACACTCCGTCTCACGTTGAGAAGAGACTAGCGTGGCTTTGTTTCCATCCCGTCAGGGGAAAGGGTAAAAATTTAGAGAACTGACCCGATTTCGGGTTTGCTCACGCTTTTTCGCGGTCGATCGCGCGCCAACCGATGTCGCGGCGGCAGAAGCCGTTGTCCCAGTCGACCTTGTCGAGGAGCGCATAGGCACGCGTCTGCGCCTCACCAACCGTCTTCCCAGTGGCGGTAACGTTCAGCACGCGGCCACCCGTTGCGACCAGCGCTCCGTCCTTGAGCGCTGTGCCGGCATGAAACACCTTGGCGCCCTCGCCCGCTTCCGGGACATGGCGGATCGGCGTGTCCTTGTCGTAGGAGCCCGGATAGCCCTCCGATGCCATGACGACCGTCAGGGCCGGATCATCCGTCCATTCGGCGGACACCTGATCGAGCGTCCCGGTGGCGGTGGCGTGGAGAAGCGGCAGAAGATCGCTCTTCAGACGCATCATCAGCACCTGGCACTCGGGATCGCCAAAGCGGACATTGTACTCGATAAGCTCGGGGCCCTTGGCGGTGATCATCAGGCCGGCAAAGAAGACGCCGGAGAAGGGATAGCCGCTCTCGGCCATGCCGCGCATGGTCGGCTCGATGATTTCCTTCATCGTGCGCTCGACCATCTCTTTGGTCATCACGGGCGCCGGGGAATAGGCGCCCATGCCGCCGGTATTCGGGCCGGTATCGCCCTCGCCCACCCGCTTGTGATCCTGGGCGGTTGCGAGCGGCAGGACATGCATGCCGTCGCAGAGGCAAAAGAAGCTCGCTTCCTCGCCATCGAGATAGGCTTCGATAACGACCTCGGCGCCAGCGGCACCGAAGGCACCCTCGAAGCAATCGTCGACGGCAGCAAGCGCCTCATCAACGGTCATGGCAACAGTCACACCCTTGCCGGCAGCAAGGCCATCCGCCTTGACGACGATCGGGGCGCCCTGCTGGCGAATATAGGCCTTCGCCTTCGGCGGGTTGTTGAAGCGCTGATAGGCGCCGGTCGGAATGTCGTAGCGGGCGCAGATATCCTTGGTGAAGCCCTTCGAACCCTCGAGCTGGGCTGCCGCTGCCGATGGGCCGAAGACTGCAAAGCCTACGGCGCGCAGCTTGTCAGCAATGCCGGCGACGAGCGGCGCTTCCGGGCCAACCACGACGAAGTCGATCGCCTTGTCCTTGCAGAAGGCAAGGATGGCATCATGATCGTCGACATTGACGGCAACCAGGGTCGCGTGGTCGGCAATGCCGGGATTGCCGGGCGCGGCGTAGAATTCCGTCATGAGAGGCGATTGCGCCAGCTTCCAGGCCAATGCGTGCTCGCGTCCGCCCGATCCGATCAACAGAACCTTCATGCCCGTCCCTTTCACGTTTCCGTCTGGCGGTTAAGGGGAGAGCGCCGAAAGGTCAAGCAGGAATGCTTGCCCCGAGGTCAAGCAGGAATACTTGCTACGTCAAGCACAGTCGCTTGCCGGGGGCTCAAGCAGGAATGATTGAGCAGGACGCCTTACCAGCCGCCGCCACCGCCACCACCACCGCCGCCGCCGGAAAAGCCGGAGGACGAGCCGCCGGAAAAGCCGGAGGACGAACTTGATGGCGGTGCCGGAATGGTGGAGGCGATCGTCGAGGCCATCGACGAAGAAAAGCCGCCGATGCGATCGGAGAAATTGCCGCTGCCAAAATTACCCGAATACCAGGAGGGAGCATAGGCCGCTGCAGCGGCACCCGCCGCCGCAGCAGCAAGCCATGTTTCAAACGCGCGCGACCAGGGCTTTTCGACGCGAAGCGCCACGGCATAGGGCAAGAGCTTCTCGAAATGCTGGGGCGACATCTCAGGCGCCCCAGCCATGTTCATGCGGTCCTTCTCGGCCAGCGTCATGTACTGGCGGAGACCGTCGATGCCATCCATCAGCTTGGCACCGAGCGGGGTCGGCGCACCCATGATGAAGACGTAGAGCAGGTTCAGGAGAATGATGCCGCCGATCGCAAACAGCATCGGCGTCTCATGCAACTCGACCAGCGACGACAACAGCGCCAAAGCCAGCGACGAAACGATGCTGAAGCCGATGAAGACAGCAATGGCGATCGCGATCACCGACATGATCTTCGCGCCGAGCGATCTGCCGGGGCGGAACGACTTGGCGAAGCCAGCGACGAACACCGAGATGAAGACGACGACGCCAATCGGAATGATCATCAGGGCGATCGCATCGGGTTCAAGCGTTCCGAAGACGAAGAGGGCCACCAATGAAGCGGCGCTGAGCGCTATGCCGCCGGTCGTGTAGCCAGCATTCGCGTTGTAGTACTTGCCGCGGTGCTCGCGCTCGATAGCTGCGCGGAAGCTGTCGCCGACCGATTTCACCTTCGTTCCGTTCGCTTCATCGATCGTCAGCGAGCCCTTGGCTCCGACTGCGTTAAGCAGGCTGGCTTCCCCTGCTTCCAGCTTCTCCTTGCCGACCGGCTTGTCGGTGCGGCGGATGACGATCGCGTTCTTGAGGTCCTCCAGCACGACAAAGCCGCGCACCGCGAGATTGAGGGCCGTTGCCGACAGCGCCGTCCAGCCCTGCCCGGAGAAGCCGCGATTGTCGATGTAGTTCACCAGCGCCGGCGAGATTCCATCAGGCGGATCCCAGCGCGGCACCAGCACGCCACGCGCCGGGTCACGGCCGACCTTCAGCCAGGAGCGCGTGTAATAGAGGAAGACCAGAATGAGACCGCCAAAGCCGAGGAAGTAATCGCGGTTGTCGCTGAGCCACCAGCGCCGCGCATCGTCAGCGCTCGGCGGATTGATCGAGCCCTTCGGCATCTTGACTGCGATCGTCAGCCCTTCGCCTGCGTTCAGCGCCCGGGTCGTCGAAAACAACAGTCGACTTCCGCCGCCTGAAATCTTTGCATTCCTGTCCGTCGCGCCCTGCGGGCCGGTGAAGAAAGCAGTATCGATCGAGCTGACGCCATCTGGAAGGTTCACCGTCGCCGTCGCCATCAGGATCGGGAAGATCCAACCATTGCCGGTTACGTTCCAGTAGAGTTCGTCGTGATCGTCGAAGTAGCGGATCTGGCGATTGGTGCGGTAGGTGAAGACATACTCGTGCCGGCCATAGCTCACGGTAACGTCTTCCGAGCCGGCATAGATGCGGATGCCGCCGCCGATGGATTCGGTGTGCCAGGGCTCGTCGCGGCCATCGCGCTTGACCGCGATGACGTCGAAATCGACTCGGCGGAGGCGGCCCTTTTCATCCTGATAAGTCAGCGGAAAATCGCGGAAGATGCCACGCCGAATGCGGTTGCCTTCGGCGGTAACTGATATCGTCTCCGTCACGGTCATCGCGCCGCTCTTCTCCAGCGCAATGTTTGACGCGAAGGCGTTGATCACCTCCGCAGCGATGGCGCCACGCGCCGCAAGCATCAGAAACAGAACGAAGCAAAGGCCGGAAAGCCGTCGGATCATCATACCCCTCGCCTGCGGCGTCCTGGCCGCGTCAGATAATGTCAGCTCTCATCGGCATAAGTCACGCCAAGCCCGGCCAGTGTCCGCCAATAGGCCGGGAAGGTCTTGCCGACGCAGTCCGGATCAAGGATCGTTATGCCCGCGATCTTCAGACCGGCGAGCGCAAAGCTCATGGCGATGCGGTGGTCGGCGAAGGTATCGATCTTGGCAGGCAGACGCTGTCCGGCGAGCGAGGGATCGGACTGGACAATCAGATCGTCGCCTTCCTCGTAAGCGAGACCCGGGCGGATCTGCGTCAGGCCGGTCGAGACGGCGCGGATGCGATCGCATTCCTTGACGCGCAGATTGGCGATGCCGACGAAGCGGACCGGCGTCTCATTGAAGGCGGCGAGCACAGCAAGGGTCGGAACCGCATCCTGCATCTGCGAGCCGTCGATAACCGCGGGAAGATGCGGGAACTGGGCGATCAGGTCATAGGCCTTCGCGTCCGGCTGCGTGAACGCGCCGTTTGCAACGCCGAGGTCGATCTTGCCTGATGTCAGCACCTCCGCAGCCCAGAGGTAGGTCGCGGCAGAGGCGTCGGGCTCGACCACGAAATCAGCTGCCGCGTAGCCGGTCGGCTCGACGCGCCAGGTCACCGCGCTCGTCTTCTCGACCTTGGCGCCGAAGGCGCGCATCGCCGCTGTGGTCAGATCGATGTAGCCGAGCGCGCCGATGTCCTCGCCTAGCAGTTCGATCGTCACCGCCCTGTCGCCGCCAGCAGCCATCATCAGCAGCGCCGAGACATATTGGCTCGACAGGCCGCCATCGATCTGGATGCGGCTCGCCTCAAAACGGCCAGTGCCCTTGACGGTGACCGGCGGGTAGCCGGTTTCGGTCGACGCGTCGATGCCGAGCGAACGCAGTGCATCGACCAGCGGACCGATCGGGCGCTTGCGCATGTGCTGGTCGCCGTCGACGACGACGGTGCCATCCACCAGGGCGGCAGCGGCCGTGAGGAAGCGCGTCGCCGTTCCGGCGTTGCCGAGGAAAAGCGGCACCTGCGGCGGCAGCAGCTTGCCGCTGCCCGTGACGACAAAGCTCGTATCATCCGGCTCTTCGATGATGACACCCATGGCGCGGAGAGCGTCGGCCATATAGCGCGTGTCGTCGCTCTTCAAAGCGCCGGTCAGGCGGCTCGTGCCCTTGGCGAGACCTGCCAGGAGCAGCGCGCGGTTGGTGATCGATTTCGAGCCGGGCGGGACGGCGCGACCTGTCAGCGGCTTGTCCGGCGGGATGATGGTGAGCTTGTCTTTACTCATTGCCTGTCTTTTCCGTCTTTGCGCGAGGGCCACATCAGGCCACGATCATGCCCTGCTCATAGCAGTTTTTACGCAAAGGCAAATGGCGGATATCAGAACTTTACGGTCGGAACGGCGCGATCCGCTTCGTTGGTGATCTCGAAATAGTCCCGCTTCTGGAACCCGAACTGGCCAGCGACAAGGTTGGAGGGGAAGCTTTCGACCTTGACATTCAGATCACGGGCGGCGCCATTGTAATAACGGCGGGCCATCTGGATTTCGCTTTCCATCGTCTCCAGCGAGGTCTGCAACTCGCGGAAATTCTCGTTTGCCTTCAGGTCGGGATAGGCTTCGGCGAGTGCCAGCAGACGTCCAAGCGCCTGGCCGAGCAGGCCTTCTGCCTGAGCGCGACCGGCGACGTCGCCCGTCGGAACCGATTGCGCCTTATTGCGGAGGGCAACGACCTCTTCGAGTGTCGTCTTCTCGTGGGCGGCATAGCCCTTGACCGTCTCGATCAGGTTCGGGATCAGGTCGGCGCGGCGCTTCAGCTGCACATCGATACCGGACCAGGCTTCCTCGGCCATCTGCCGCGCGCGAACAAGGCCGTTGTAGACAAAGACGGCATAGAGCGCGACCAGAACAGTAAGGCCAAGAATTACATACATTCGCGAATCCCCCGCAACGACCGAAAGTATGCCCGGAGACTATGCGGGTTACCGCAGATTGTCATCCCGCTTTCCGGCCCTCTTTCGGGGCAATCACTGGACGGGGGGTAGTGAAAAATCACGATACCGTCGCACCGGCCGAAGCCTCTGCACGTTGAACTAGTGTGCATACGCAAACTGCGACAAGGATCATTCAGACCATGAGCGCGTTTATTTTCCTGCTCAACATACTGGCCATCGCAACGTACTTCTTCGTCCACGCAAGGCTCGTCCGGTGGAACGCCGCGTCGAGATCAGAAGCGACGAGCGCCGCTGACTGCCGCTCTTCAAGCGGCGGTTTTCGCCAAGTTCACCCCACCCGCATCCGTCTGCAGGAAGGCCTCACCGCAGGCCTTCGCCAGCGTCCGCACACGCAGGATGTAGCTCTGACGCTCGGTAACCGAGATGACGCCGCGCGCATCCAGCAGATTGAAAACGTGTGACGCCTTGATGCACTGATCGTAAGCTGGGAAGACGCACTTGTGCAGCTTCTGATTATCGCTGTCGCCAGGAGCGCCGGCGGCGAGAAGCGCTTGGCATTCCTTTTCGGCATCGATGAAGTGGCGATGCAGCATTTCCGTATTGGCGTATTCGAAATTGTGGCGTGAATATTCCTGTTCGGCCTGTAGGAAGACATCGCCGTAGCTGATCTTCTCGTCGCCTTCGCGGCCGTTGAAGTTCAGGTCGTACACGTTGTCGACGCCCTGCACATACATCGCCAGACGCTCGAGACCATAGGTCAACTCGCCCGAGACGGGCGAGCATTCGATACCGCAGACCTGCTGGAAATAAGTAAACTGCGACACTTCCATGCCATCGCACCAGCATTCCCAGCCGAGACCCCAGGCACCGAGCGTCGGGCTTTCCCAGTCGTCCTCGACAAAACGGATGTCGTGCAGCAGCGGATCGAGGCCGATCGCAGCCAGCGAGCCGAGATAGAGCTCCTGCAGGTTCGACGGATTCGGCTTCAGGATGACCTGGTACTGATAATAGTGCTGCAGACGGTTCGGGTTCTCGCCGTAGCGGCCGTCCGACGGGCGGCGCGACGGCTGCACATAGGCGGCCTTCCACGGCTTGGGGCCGAGCGCGCGCAGCGTCGTTGCCGGGTGGAACGTGCCGGCACCGACCTCCATGTCGTAAGGCTGCAGCACCGCACAACCCTTGTCCGCCCAATAGTTATGGAGCGTGAGGATCAGCGCCTGGAACGAGCGCTTCGGGTTCATGTGGTCGGGAATTGCTGCAGACATGGAACGGCTTCCGAATTCGTACAAAAAGTGCGCGGACAGGTGCCACGCCGCGCCAGACGGGTCAAGGCTTTTGCGGCCCTACTCGTCCTCGTCCTTCTTCAGATGATATTCGCCGGTGACCGGATCCTTGACCAGCGTGCCGATGGCGCCCGTCTGGCGCTCCTTCTCGGCACGCCGGGATCGCTCGGCGAGCCGCTGTGCATCGGCAACGAAGCGGCGGTAGAGTAGCCAGGCTCCGACCACCAGCACGATGATGATTATCAGTTGCGGCATAATGCCAGCCTTTTATCCCTCAGAGCCCGTAGCGGCTCCACAATGCCTTCTCCTCGGCGGCCTCGACAAGTCCGGTCGCAAGGCCAGCTCCGGCGTCTTCCAAGTTGGCTGACGATATACCCGGAATGCGCCTTCCGAAAAGGCCGCGCGCGGGCATCACCAGCTCGAGCTTGGTTTTCGCCCCATAGCGACGCTTCAGCTCCTGCCGCATGTCGCCGAGCCCGTCGATCAGGCCGAGTTCGAGACCACGCGTGCCGGTCCAGAAAAGTCCGGAGAAGACCACTTCGTCGCTCTTCAGCTTTCCGGCGCGGCGTTCACGAACCATGGAGATGAAGACCTGATGAATCTCTAGCTGCAGGGTCTTCAGGTATTCGATGTCCTTTTCCTTCTCGGGCTGGAACGGATCAAGGATTACCTTGTTTTCCCCCGCCGTGTAGACGCGACGCTCTACGCCGATCTTCTTTAAGAGTTCGGGAAAGCCGAAGCCGCCGGAGACGACACCGATCGAGCCGACGATGGAGGTGGGGTCGGCAATGATTTCGTCGCCAGCAAGAGCGATCATGTAACCGCCGGATGCCGCAACATCCTCGACGAAGACGAGAACCTTCTTCTGCTTTTCACGCGCAAGATCGCGAATGCGCGCGAAGACGAGCCGCGACTGGACCGGGGAGCCGCCGGGTGAATTAAGCGAGATGGCGACCGCCGGCGCATCCTTGAAGCTGAAGGCCTTTTCGAGGACCTGTGAAGTTGCGGCGAGATTGAGGGTCGGCCGGAACTGGCTTCCGCCGCTCATGATCGGACCGTGAAGTCGAACGACGGGGATGACCACGCCTTCCTTGCGGAACCGCTTCGGAAGCAACCTCTTCAAAAATCCGGCCATTTTCCATCCTTTGCGACAAGATCAGCGAACGTCTTCCATGTATGCAACGGCGCGGCAAACGCAATGGCCGGCGCAGAAAACATCTGCCAGTTCAGAATTCTTGTTGCGAATGACTTGCATTATCATTCTAATCAGACATACTGGCCGCATTGATAGTAGGCGGACACTGCATGGACATCGTAAATCCGAACGCAAAGACCGGCTGGCGACACGAGCGCGAAGAGGCATCGCTTTCCGATGTCTACCGTTCCGTCCAGACGCACAAGCATGGCACACGTTGGCGCCGGATCGCTGCGTTCCTCGGACCCGGCTACATGGTGGCCGTCGGCTATATGGACCCCGGCAACTGGGCAACCTCGCTCGCCGGTGGATCGAAGTTCGGCTATGCGCTGCTGACCGTTGCTCTGCTGTCCAACCTAATGGCGATCGTTTTGCAGTCGCTCTGTGCGCGCCTTGCCATCGGTTCCGGTCGCGACCTCGCCCAGGCCTGCCGCGACGCCTTCCCGAAATATGTTTCCGTGCCGCTTTGGGCTTTTGCCGAAGTCGCCATCATCGCCACCGACATTGCCGAAGTGATCGGCACGGCGATCGGCCTCAATCTGCTTTTCGGAATCCCACTCGAGCTCGGTGTGCTTATCACGTCGCTCGACGTATTCCTCATTCTCTATCTGCAGAAGATCGGCTTCCGCTGGGTGGAAGCCTTCGTGATCGCTCTGCTCGGTATCATTGCGGTGTGCTTCGGGGTGCAAATCTTCCTTGCCGATCCGGAATGGGGCGCCGTGATCCGGGGCTTCTTCCCGACGACCGAGATCGTCTCCAACCCCGAGATGCTCTACCTCGCGCTCGGCATTCTCGGCGCCACGGTGATGCCGCACAATCTCTATCTGCATTCCGGCATCGTCCAGACCCGCGCTTACGGCCATTCGGTGCCGGAGAAGCGCGAGGCGCTGACCTACGCCACGATCGACTCGACCATAGCGTTGTGCTTTGCGCTGCTGATCAACGCATCGATCCTGATCCTTGCAGCAGCCGCCTTCCACGCCAACGGCAAGACGGATGTCGTGGAACTGGGCGAAGCATCTGCGCTGCTCTCGCCGCTGCTCGGCCTGGCAATCGCGCCAACGCTCTTCGGCATCGCCTTGCTCTGCTGCGGCCTGAATTCGACGGTGACGGCAACCCTTGCCGGCCAGATCGTCATGGAAGGCTTCTTGAAGATCCGGCTTCAGCCATGGGTTCGCCGCCTCATCACCCGCGCGATCGCCATCATTCCGGCCGCCTTCGTCACGATCTGGTATGGCGACCAAGGGACGGCGGAACTGCTGATCCTGACGCAGGTCGTGCTCAGCCTCCAGCTCTCCTTCGCCGTCTTCCCGCTGGTGATGTTTACCGCCAGCAAGGCGAAGATGGGTGCGCTGGTCGCCCCGCGCTGGCTGAGCGCCATCGCCTATGTGATCGCGGTCCTGATTGCCGGCCTGAACGTCAAGCTGCTGTTTGACTTCGTGACCGGCTAGCGCCTGGCATAGGCCGCCCGGCCATTGTTGAGATCGTCCACGAAGGGGGAGAATTTATGCGTCCCCTCCTCGTGCATGATGAGTGGCGCGCGCAGCGAAAGCCGCGCGCGCGATCCTTTTATCGCCGTGACGAGGATGCGCACGGCGTTCTCGCCTTCGCGCGGATGGATTGCGGTCACCTCGATGCCGCCGAAACGGCGTCCGCAGGCATCGATGATTTCGGCGATCGATTCCGGCTTCGCAATCAAGGACAATTGTCCGCCGGGGATCATGATCGCCCCGGCCGTCCGCACCCAGCTTGCGAACAGTCCGTCCGTCATCGCATGCGCCTCCGCCTTCAAGGCATCGGGCGTCCGGCGATCGCCTGCATCGTTGAACGGCGGGTTCATGATGACATGATGGAAGCTCTCATCGACAAGACCGGCTTCGTTTCGCGCCTTCGCCCTTAGCGTCACATCCGCCTCGACGACTGAAACGCGGCCGGCCACATGCGCATTGTCAGGCAGGAGGATGCTGCGGCGCGCATAGTCAGCCATCTCGCTCGAGCGCTCGAAGAGCACGACTTCCGCGGCCGGCAGCCGTGACGCGACGGCCAAGCCTGCAGCACCCGCGCCGGCACCGAGATCGGCAACCTTGATCGGACGATCGTCGGCGACGAGCGCTGCGAGCAGCATTGCATCCATGCCGGAGCGATGCCCCCTGCCCTTCGGCTGCACCACATGGAACAGCCCCCGGTGAAAGGCATCTATGGTCTCGGCAACATCTTCCGTCATCAAAAGCTCACTTCGGCATCCGCAGTTCGTCGCCGAGCCCGGCATCCACGAGAATGCGGCGCGCCCGATCCGCCTCGTCATCATCGACGAGAAGCCGGCGCGGCAGCATGCCGAGTGACCCTTCCAGAATGCTCATGCCCTGATCGGCGATGAAGCAGTGAATCCCCGCATCCTTCAGCAGACTTTCCGCAAAGGAGAGCAGTACGGGATCATTGGCGCGAATAAGTTCATGCATTTGCGGGAAAATCCCTTTCAAATTTGCGCGACGCGACAATTCACCCCTTGCCGCGCCAATCGCCCCTTTCTATTGTCGAACCCAATAATTTAACAGGAGTCCGGGTCGTTGGGCGTGGTCATACCGCTTGAAGAAAGCAAAAACAAACTGGCATCCGTCAAGCCGCTGGTCGATTTGACCAAGGCGGACATGCAACGGGTCAACCAGCTTATTCTCTCCAAGGCCGGTTCCGACGTCCAGATGATTCCTGAGGTGGCCAACCATCTCATCTCGTCCGGCGGCAAGCGTCTGCGCCCGATGCTGACTTTGGCCTCGGCTGCGCTGTTCGGCTACAAGGGCGAAAACCACATCAAGCTTGCGACATCGGTCGAGTTCATGCACACCGCGACGCTGCTGCATGACGATGTGGTCGACGAGAGCGACCTTCGCCGCGGCAAGTCCACGGCTCGCATGATCTGGGGCAACCAGGCCAGCGTGCTCGTCGGAGACTTCCTGCTCGGCCAGGCGTTCCGCATGATGGTCGAGGTCGGCTCGCTCGAAGCGCTCGACGTGCTCTCCTCGGCTGCCTGCGTGATCGCGGAAGGCGAAGTGCTGCAGCTCTCCGTCGCCAAGAACATGGAAACAACTGAGGACGACTACCTCGCCGTCATCCGCGCGAAGACGGCGGCATTGTTTGCCGCGGCTGCCGAAGTCGGCCCGATCGTCGCCGATGCCGGCAAATCCGGCCGCAACGCGCTGAAGTCCTACGGCATGAACCTCGGGCTGGCCTTCCAGCTGGTCGACGACGCGCTGGATTACGGCGGAAAGGCAGCCGATCTCGGCAAGAATGTCGGCGACGACTTCCGCGAGGGCAAGATCACGCTGCCTGTGATCCTGGCCTATCGCCGCGGCACCGAGGAAGAACGCGCCTTCTGGCGTCAGGCCATTGAAGGCGGCGAAAGCAGCGACCAGCATCTCGAAAAGGCACTTGGCCTGATTACCAAGTACGTCACGCTGAACGATACCATCGCCCGGGCGGTTCACTACGGCACGATCGCACGCGATGCGCTTGCGCCCCTTCCCGACACGGCATGGAAATCGGCCCTGATGGAAGTCATCGACTTTTGCATCGAGCGCGTCAATTAATCGACGGTCACTGATCGCGGGCTGATTTTATTGCAGGACCGCTTCAAAAAAGCCATCCTGTTGTGAGTCAGTCATTTCAACTGATTTGCAGTCGGACGAGGCCGGCTGCCACAAGAGAGGTTTTCTAATGCGGCAAAAACTTGCCATCCGTCTTCTTTCGAGCGCAGCCATGGCAGCGGTCATATCGCTGGCAGCGCTCGGCGGCGTGAATGCCGAAGAGACGGCCAAGAAGGACGATGCCGCGACAGTGATCTTCGATCCGGATAGCGTCACGAGCTTCTCCGGTGCGTTTTTGGCTGCCCGGACCGCCGATGTCGATCACGATTACGAGACGGCGATCGAACTCTACAAGAAGGCGCTGCAGATCGAGCCGGGAAATCCGGAAATCCGCCAGCGCCTGATGATCTCGCTGCTTTTGAACGGCGACATCCAGGACGGCGTGAAATACGCCAACGACCTGAAGGGTGATCCGACCGTCGAGCGCATCACGACCATCGTGCGCAGCATGGATGCCATTCGCCGTGGCGAATACAAGACGGCTGAATCCCTTCTGAAATATACCGGACCGAACGATCTCGACCGGATGATGAACGATCTGCTCGCCGCTTGGGCCCGCGTCGGCGCCGGCCGTGGCAAGGAAGCCCTCACCACGATCCAGAAGATGAAGGGACCGGATTGGGTCGGCATCTTCAAGTCATACAATGCCGGCGCGATCGCGATCGTGAACGGCGACATCAGGGCCGCTCGCCAGAACCTCAACGACGCCGTGCTCGACAAGGACGGCGGCGCGACCGCTCCTGATACCTTCATGCGCGCCGTCATCGCTCTTGCCCGGCTCGAAGCCTCACAGGGCAACAAGCAGAAGGCGCTCGACGCAATTTCCGTCGGCGACAACCTGCTGCCCAACTACGCGCCGCTCAAAGCGCTGCGCCAGAGCATCGAAAAGGGCGAGAAGCAGGAGCAGCAGATCCAGACGGCCAAGCAGGGTGCTGCCGGCGTGCTCTTCTCCATCGGTGGCGCGCTGAACCGCGACGGCGCCGAGGATATTGTTTCGCTCTACCTGCAGACCGCCAAGACGCTGGATCCCGATAGCGCCGATACGCTCGTCATGCTCGGTGGCATTGCCGAGAAACAGGAGCAGATGGACCGCGCCATCGCGCTCTACCAGCAGGTACCCGAGAACTCGCCGATGCGCCGCATCTCCGAGCTTCAGCTCGGCCTTGCACTTGCACAGGGCGGTAAGGTGGATGAGGCACGCAAGCACCTTCAGAACCTGATTGCGTCCGATCCGAACGACGTTCGCAGCTATCTCGCCTATGGCAGCGTGCTGTCGGACGTGAAGGATTACGCCGCGATGGCCGAAAACTACGACAAGGCTGTCGAAGTTATCGGCCCACTGCCGGGCAAGGGCGCGTGGACTGTCTTCTTCCAGCGTGGCATTGCCTATGAGCGCCTGAAGAAATGGGACCAGGCCGAGCCGAATTTCCGCAAGGCGCTGGAGCTCAACCCGGATCAGCCGCAGGTTCTAAACTACCTTGGCTACTCGTGGATCGACATGAACCGGAACCTCGACGAGGGGCTGGCGATGATCAAGAAGGCGGTCGACCTGCGTCCCGACGATGGCTACATCATCGACTCTCTCGGCTGGGCCTATTTCCGGCTGAACCGCTTCGCCGAAGCGGTTGAGGAGTTGGAGAAGGCTGCGCAGATCAAGGCCGGCGACGCGACGATCAACGACCATCTGGGCGATGCCTATTGGCGCGTCGGACGCAAGCTCGAAGCCGTCTACCAGTGGAACCGCGCGCTCGGCTCCGACCCTGAGGCATCCGAGATCCCGAAGATCAAGGACAAGATCGCCAACGGCCTGCCGCAGGATACAGACAACTCCAAGGCTGCGGACAAGAAACAGCCTGACCCGGCGCCGATCCAACCGAAGCCTACCGATAAGAAGTCCTGATCGGCGATGCCAGAGGCGAGTATGGGCGATGACGTGACGGTCATCGAGGACGCTCCGGCAAAAATCAATCTGGCCCTGCATGTGACGGGCCAGAGATCCGATGGCTACCATCGGCTCGACATGCTCGTGACCTTCACCAAACATGGTGACCGGCTGGGCTTTGCGCTGGCGGATAAAGATGAATTCGTGATCTCCGGGCGTTTTGCCGAGGCGCTTGACGACAGCCGCGACGACAACCTCGTCCTGAAGGCTCGGGACTTTATGCGCGAGGCGATCGCTCGCGAGGGCGGCTCCGCTCCCGCCGTCCGCATCCATCTCCAAAAGAACCTGCCGATTGCCTCCGGTATCGGCGGCGGCTCGGCCGACGCGGCGGCTACGCTTCGCGGTCTGATGCGGCTCTGGAATGTCTCGCTTCTGAACGCGACCATCGAGGCAATCGCCATTCGACTTGGCGCCGACGTGCCTATGTGCCTGGCGAGCAGACCGCTGATCGCCAGGGGCATTGGCGAGCAAATCGTGCCTGTCGACGACATGCCGGCCTTTGCCATGGTGCTGGCAAACCCGTTGAAAGGCGTATCAACGCCCGAGGTTTTCCGAAGGCTGACGAACAAGGCCAATCCGCCGCTCGACATGACGCCGCGTTTCAACTGGGTCGAGGCGATACGCGCTACGCGCAATGACCTTGAGCCGGTCGCTCGCGACCTGCTGCCCGAAATTGCCGAGATCTCGACGATGCTCAAGAAGCAGGGCGCATCTTTCGTTCGCATGTCTGGTTCCGGTGCGACCTGCTACGGTATCTTCCCTACGCTTGCGGCGGCGGAAGACGCCGCCGCCGCGCTTCACAGCGAACGGCCGGACTGGTATTTCGAAGCCACGGAAACGACTGCGGGAGGTCATGATGCCGGGTTTGGATGAAACGCGTCCCTTCATTCCTGTCGGCATTGCCGTGCTGACGGTCTCGGATACACGCACGCTTGCCGATGACCGCTCCGGCGATACGCTGGCCGCCAGAATCAAGGAGGCGGGGCACCGGCTGGTCGACCGCGCGATCGTCCCCGATGATCGGCAGGCGATCGCTTCCCGCGTGAAGGCGTGGACCGAACGCTACGATATCGACGTCGTCATCACCACGGGGGGAACCGGCTTTACCGGCCGCGACGTCACCCCGGAAGCTCTGGAGCCGCTCTTCGAGAAGAGGATGGATGGCTTTTCGGAAGTGTTCCACCGTATCTCCTACGACAAGATCGGCACCTCGACGATCCAGTCCCGCGCCACGGCGGGCGTTGCCAACGCGACCTTCATCTTCGCGCTGCCGGGCTCGCCTGGCGCCTGCAAGGACGCCTGGGACGGCATATTGAAATCCCAGTTCGACTACCGCCACATGCCCTGCAATTTCGTGGAGATCATGCCGCGCCTCGATGAGCACCTGAAGCGCGGCGCCGGCAAGTAACGGACTGCTTCGGCAGGCGACCGTCTGCCGCTCTATGCCCCTATGCCCGGCAGAGCAGGCATCGTATCCCAGCTATCACCCGACAGCAGGATGCAGCTTACGCCGTGAACATCCGTGATGAGCAGCGTCCACGTGCCGCTCTGCGCGGCGTAGACCTCAAGCATGGCGTTCTGGTTGATCAGCCCGACCGCCGTCAGTCTCTCGGCAAAATTCTTGTCGAGGAAATTGACGACCTCGGATCGGCCTGCGCAACTGCGCATCATCTGCGATGCTGCCGAATGCGGATGCGCGATCATCGATGTCGTCAATATGACGGCCGCTATCAGGCCGCGGATCATATTGCGTTTCATGACGCACCTCCTTTTGCCGGAAACCGGCAGAAGAGGAGACTTCCGCTGACCTGTTCTGCCGCCTGCCGGCATTCCATGGTCGACCGTCACGAAGCGAGGCGCTCGGGCGGCGCCATGATGGAATTATAGCGCAAAATTGTATCGGGCGCCAATTATCGCATGGGCGGCACGTGCAGCAGCGCCCTACCCTACTATCGCGCCGCGCGCGCGACCCAGGATGGAATCAGCTCGCTGCTGAGCTTGCGCAGCTTTTGCCCCTTCGCGAATTCCGCGAGACGCATTCCGCTTCTTGCGGCAGTGATCGCCTGCGTCTTCGAAAGGAGAAGCCCAAGCTCCAGCGGCGACGAAGCACGACCGATACGCTGCAGGAAAGGCCGCCGGTATCCACGCGACGCGGTGAACCGCGCCGGCAGCTTGTTGAGGGCCATATACTCAGCAATCTCATCGATCCACCCGGTCTGCGGTCGCGCCCCCGGTTCCACGAAAAGGAGCCAATCGCCTCGCGCCGAATGCACTATATCCTTGATA
This sequence comes from Rhizobium sp. 42MFCr.1, assembly GCF_000377185.1. Classification (NCBI taxonomy): domain Bacteria; kingdom Pseudomonadati; phylum Pseudomonadota; class Alphaproteobacteria; order Hyphomicrobiales; family Rhizobiaceae; genus Rhizobium; species Rhizobium sp. 42MFCr.1. The sequence continues at coordinate 7,247 of NZ_KB897853.1, read as the reverse complement.
TCCCATTGTGAATGAAAGCGGCAGCCGGCGGCGTCGGCCACCCTCGACGTTCCATCCCGCGAGTCGTGGTCCAGCACCACGACGTCGCTGACGAGCCCCTCCACTGCGCCTGCAACCAACACCGATAACGTCTGCGCCAGTTCCGGTTCCTGATCCTGGCATTCCAGTACAACTGTCAACATTGCCTATTCATAGAGCGCCGCACAAAACTTTGCCAGCGACACTTTCCTCATTTTGTTCTTGCATTGTTCTCTTTTTGCCGATAGGAATTTAATCATCAAAACGGATGGAAGCAAAGCTTCCGCCAGCGGAGAATCCGATGAATGAGCAGTCCCTTGCAGGGCAGGCCGCATTCGCGCCTGCCCATACGGCAGATATTGCCGATACGATGATCGTATCTGCCGGCCTGCGGATCGATGTCGACCGCCGCCGTGGGCGTGCGGCCGGGCTTAATCCGAGCGGGCGCTTTGAGCCTCTGCGCCGGGAAGCGTTCGACGATGGCTGGCAGAACCTTGAGGATCTGCCGCCGTTCAAGACCGACGTGCAGATCGAGAAGCCGCGAACGGTCATCACCCGCAACGAGTCGCCGGACATTCCCTTCGACCGCTCGATCAATCCCTATCGCGGCTGCGAGCATGGCTGCATTTACTGCTTCGCGCGGCCGACGCATGCCTATATGGGCCTTTCGGCCGGTCTGGACTTCGAAGCCAAGCTGTTTGCCAAGCCGGATGCGGCGAAACTCCTGGAGCGAGAATTGGCGAAGCCTGGTTACAAGCCGCGGGTGATCGCGATCGGCACCAACACCGATCCCTACCAGCCGATCGAAAAGGAATGGCGCATTATGCGGCAGATCCTTGAGGTGCTCGAAAAGGCGAACCATCCGGTTTCGATCGTAACCAAGTCGGCAATGATCCTGCGCGACCTCGACATTCTCTCGGCGATGGCGGAGAGGAACATTGTCCGCGTTTCACTGTCGGTGACGACGCTCGACCGAAAGCTGGCGCGGACTATGGAGCCCCGCGCCTCGACGCCGACGCGCCGGCTGGAGGCCATCCGCGCACTCTCCGACGCAGGCATCCAGACATCGGTCCTGGCTGCCCCGATGATTCCGGCGCTCAACGACCATGAGCTTGAGCGAATTCTGGATGCGGCGCACGCGGCGGGTGCCACCGAGGCGGGTTATGTCATCCTGCGTCTCCCGCTCGAGGTGTCGCCGCTGTTTCGCGACTGGCTGCTGCAGAACTATCCCGACCGCTATCGTCACGTCATGTCGCTGGTCCGCTCGATGCGCGGCGGAAAGGATTACGATGCTGAGTTCGGCAAGCGAATGAAGGGCGCCGGACCCTATGCCTGGCAGATTGCGCGCCGTTTCGAAATGGCGACGAAACGGCTGGGCATGACCCGGCGCAGCATGCGGCTGCGGGACGACCTGTTCGTTCCGCCCGATGGCAGCGGCGTCCAGCTCTCGCTGCTCTGACATTTCAGCTTCGCGGATGGTCGCCCTGCCCTTCCGCGCTGGAGTCCCCGGCCCGCCGCCCTGATCCGGGGACTTGCAGGAAATCGGGTTGGCGTGCGAGGGTCAGCTGCATGAGCCGTCGCACGTCACCCGATTCTCCCATGCTTTTCGAAGATGTCCCCCTCGTGCCGGATTTCCGGCTGGAGCTGAAGGCGCGCAAGGCCGGTCACTGGCCGGTTGCAGGTGCCGATGAGGCCGGACGGGGACCGCTGGCCGGTCCCGTCGTGGCGGCAGCCGTCATTCTCGATCCGAAACGCATTCCTGAAGGCCTGAACGATTCCAAGCAGCTCTCGGCCCTGAGGCGCGAAGAGCTTTTCGTTCAGATTCTCGCAACCGCGACCGTCTCGATCGCCTCTTCAAGTTCGACGCGCATCGATGAGACCGATATCCGCAAGGCCAGTCTGGATGCCATGCGCCGCGCCATCTGCGGCCTGTCGACACCAGCTAGCTTTGTCCTGACCGATGGGCTTGACGTTCCGCCTGGGCTCGCCTGCCCCGGCCAGGCAGTCGTGAAGGGTGATGCGCGCTCCGTCTCGATCGCCGCCGCATCGATCGTCGCCAAGGTGACGCGCGACCGGATGATGGCGCGCGCCGACAGCACCTTTCCGGCTTACGGCTTTGCCGCGCATGCCGGCTATGGCACCGCGCAACATAGGGCCGGTATCGAGAAGCACGGTCCCTGCTCGCTGCACAGGATGACCTTCAGCCCGCTGAAGAAGGTGCAGTGTATCGAGCTCGACAGCGATTGATCCCGTCCGCGACTTACCATTACAGCTCCAAATCGGCATAGGGGGCGATCGATGTGATCGCACCCCTGCCACACCACCCGGCATGCGGGTCCGCACCGGGCGGTTCGAGAGATTGAGGTTAGACGAGCCTGGGCATTCCAAGTTGGTCAGCCCATCTAATGGTGAGGGTGGCGTTAAGGAGCTTGCCGCTGTTGCGCCACCAGCGACCGGCATTTGCTGCCACTTGCGAGATCTCCCCATATGTGAACGGCTCCCACTTGCAAGGGTTTTTACAGATAATTTTGATCGGATCGCTTCCTCCCCACGGTTGGTCACCCTGCCGCAGTTGCGCTTCACTTCGCTCGCTGTGACCAGCTTACGGTGGGACTTCCACCCACAAGAATGCGCCCATGCTGGGCGCACAACAAAAGAGCCCGGCATCAGCCGGGCTCTTAAGTACTTGGCGCTCAGCTTAGTTGAGGCGGCTCTTGACCTGACCGACCGCGTCGCTGAAGAGTTCGGACCGAACCTTCGTGTCGGCCTTCTTTGCCAGAACATTTTCGGCAGCAGCGATTGCCAGATCGACGGCAGCGGAACGCACCGCCTTCATCGCATCGGCTTCCGCCTGCTTGATCTTCTGCTCGGAAACCGTCGTGCGGTTTGCGACGAATTCTTCCGTCTTCTTCTTGGCTTCGGCGGTCAGCATTTCGGCCTCGCGCTCGGCTGCAGCAACGATGTGTGCAGCTTCAGCTTCGGCTTCCTTACGCTTGCGCTGATATTCGGCCAGCAGGTGCTGGGCTTCCTCGCGCAGGCGCTTGGCTTCCGAGAGCTCGTTGCGGATCTGATCGGCGCGGTCGTCCAGCGACTTGGCCATCATGCCCGGAACCTTGAGGTAAACAACCAGCGCCAGGAACAGGACAAGGCCGACAAATGCGAAGAATGTTGCGTCGAATGCAAATTCCATCGATCAAGCCCCCTTCTTGATATCAGCGACTGCGGCGGCAACATCTGCCTTTGCCGAGGTGCCGATCAGCTGCTCTACGACAGCCGTTGCTGTTTCTTCGGCGATGGTGCCGACGTCAGCGAATGCCTTCGCCTTAATGTCTGCGATGCGACCTTCGGCAGCCTTGAGCTTTTCGGCCAGACCTGCTTCCACGGCCTTGCGGTCGGCTTCCGCCTTCAGCTTGGCAGCGTCGCGGGCGGCTGTGCCGATCGCGTTCGACTTGGCGCGCGCGGCGGCCAATTCGGCTTCGTAAGCGGCAACATCGGCGTCCGCTTCCGCCTTCAGGCGGCCTGCCTCATCGAGGTCCTGCGAGATGCGGTTGTGACGCTGCTCGAGGATATTGCCGATGCGCGGCGCGATGACCTTTTGCATGAGCACGAAGAAGACGACAAACGTAATTGCCAGCCAAAGCAGCTGCGAAGCGTAGGTCGTCGAATCGAAAGGCGGAAACACGCCGCCACCATGATGCTCGGCTGGTACGCCGGTCTCGGTGTGGACATCGCCTGCTGCCGGGGCGGCATGCGTGTCTGTACCGGTTGCTGCACCAGTTTCTGCGGTTCCCGCCGGGGCCTCTTCGGCGTAAGCCGGGGTCACAAAAAACATGCTCACCTCCAGGTGTACTGCAAATGCAAAGGATCACGGCATGCGGACTGCAGGCCGTGATCCTTCAATGCGCCTGTATTAAACGGCGAAGAGCAGGAGGAGAGCGACGAGCAGCGAGAAGATGCCCAGAGCTTCCGTAACGGCGAAGCCGAAAACCAGACGGCCGAACTGGCTGTCAGCAGCAGACGGGTTGCGCAGAGCGCCGGACAGGTAGCTGCCGAAGATGTTGCCGAGGCCGAGAGCCGTACCGGCCATACCAAAGCAAGCCAGACCTGCACCGATGAACTTTGCTGCTTCCGCTTCCATGTTGAACTCCTTTGAAATGGTTGTGTTGCGGCGAAATTGACTGACGCCGGAGGGACGTCAATGTCGGTATCCCTTAGTGGCCACCCGGATGGATCGCGTCATTGAGGTACATGCATGTCAGCACCGCAAAGACGTAAGCCTGGAGGAAGGCGACGAGGAACTCGAGACCGGTCAGGGCGACCGTCATAATCAGGGGAAGAACGGCTCCACCAACACCGACCGCACCCAGCGCTCCAAGCGAGGCAACGAAGCCTGCGAACACCTTCAGGGTGATGTGACCAGCCAACATATTGGCGAAAAGACGAACAGAGAGCGAAATCGGGCGGGACAGGAAGGAAATGATTTCGATCGACACAACAAGGGGCAGAAGAATGCCAGGAACGCCTTGCGGGACAAAAACATTCAGGAAGTGGAAGCCGTGCTTATAAAAGCCGTAGACGAGAACCGTGCCGATAACGAGCAGCGCTAGCGCGAAGGTGACGATGATCTGGCTGGTGACCGTAAAGAAGTACGGGAACATGCCGAGCAGGTTTGCCGTCAACACGAACATGAAGAGCGAGAAGACCAATGGGAAGAACTTCATCCCCTTGGATCCGGCGCCTTCCTTCAGCATGTTGGCGATGAACTCGTAGGACATCTCCGCAACCGACTGTGAGCGGCCCGGCACGATCGCCCGGTTGGACGTCGAGAAATACAGGAAGCCGGCGGCAACGGCAGCGGACGCCACCATGAAGAGCGATGCATTCGTAAACGAGAAATCAATTCCGCCGACTTCGATCGGCACAATCTTCTGGATCAGGAACTGATGGGTCGGATCGTTAGACACCGCTTGTTCTCTCTATCTTTAGCCCGCGCGAGACGGGATTATTGCACTGGATCGAACGCCGGAGAGCGCCCTGCCCTATTTTCCGCCATCCTGGCGCTCGGTAGGATCCGGTTTTGCAACCTTCCCCGCAGCGCGCAGAACGTTCAATACGCCGGCACAAAACCCAAGAAGAAGAAGAACGATCAATCCCCAAGGCGCCGTGCCGACAAAACGGTCGAGGAGATAGCCAAGAACGGCGCCTACGACGATAGCGGAGATGAACTCGCTCGAAAGCTTCATCGCCTGGGCATAACCTTTGCGGCTTGCCTCGGCGCTGGCTTCGATAGCCTCTTCCTTCCCCGCTTCTACGCGCTTGGTTGCGAGTTTCGCTTCCAATTGCGCACGGCGCTTCTCAAGACTTTCCTCGCGGTCTTCCGCCATGGTGCTCTCCTCCGCCAGCCGCTGTCCGCGATCCCGCTACCCCGGTTTTCCGGACAACGACCCCAAGGTTTGAGAACCTTTCGGCCCGTTTTGAAGTCGCGCGCAACATAGTTTTAGCAAAAAGCATAGTCAAGGCGTGAGCGGTGGATGTCCAGCCATAAAATAGGCGATAAAAAACATGGGCTTAGGCCGATCTTGGCGCACTTATCCAAAATCGACCGAAAGAATCCGCTTTCCTGTGCTGCCAAGAGACGCAAAATCGCGTCAGGATTGGCTTTTTCCTCAGCTCCAACCGCCGCCATAGGTGCGATAGAAGACGTGCAGGCCGATGCGGCCGACCTTTTCCATGGTCTTTGCCCATTTCGGACGAACATAGACGGCATGGTAGTGCGTGGCGGAGCCAACCTGCGGGAGCCAGATCTTGCCGGCGGTGACCGCCATCGCGAGTTCGCGGGCGATTCTCCAGTGATACTGCGAGTTCACCCGGTCCTTGATGTTGTCGCAGGCAAAGGAGAACTGGCATCGGTTGCGCCAATCCTCGTTCTGGTAGACGACGCCGCAGATCGTCTTCGGGTAGGCCGGATTGCGGACGCGATTGAGAATGACCTGCGCGACGGCGGCCTGCCCCTTCACCGTTTCGCCACGCGCTTCGAAATAGATGCCGGATGCCAGGCACTGCTGCTCGGCCGCCGAAAACACCGAGGGCGCCAAGATGCTTGCGGCCCAGGCGTGATCCCGCGGGCCGATCTGCGGCACGAAGCGGCCGTCGTCGGCCTTGTCGGTGAGAATCGAATCGAACGGCGACTGACGGGAGTAGTCGGGAGCGGACGGCGCATAGGCCGTCGCCAGCACGTCAGCCTTTGCGTTGGTCACGAGACCAGCCAGCATGGGCGAGACGCCGCGGTCCGGCTTGGGCGGTTCCTTCTTATAGAAATTGGTCGCGATCTGGATTTCCTTGCCCTTGATCTTCGGCTTCACGAAGGCGGATTTGTCCTTCAGGTCGAAGGTGGGCTGAAAGAGCAGGCCCGTTCGCTGGAGAATGGACCCGGCGGAAAAGTCCTTCGGCGGCTGCACCGTTTCGACAGCAACGACGCGGCCTTTCTTGGCCGGGCGATTGACGCGGTCCTCGTCCGACGTCGCCTCGTGTCCCTTGTCCTTCGCCATGAATGCGACCTTGCGGCCGTCGGGCAAAACCATGCCGGCCCCGGCAGCAATCGTGCCCGTGACTACGGGATCGGCAAAGGTCAGCTCAGCCTGATGGATCGAACCTGCCGGCGAATTGGTTAGAACCATGCGCCAGTTTTCCCTACCCTGGTCGAGGCCGGCAAGCAGAGCCGCGAGGTCGGCATGCGACGCCATCGTCGGTGACATCAGCCACCCGCAAACGCCGAAGAGCGCGGGTGAACTCCAATTTTGAAGCAAGAGGCGCAGCTTGCCGCGGGAAGGGCTATTTCGACGCAACGCGAGACTCCGGCATGAGACGCATGAACATGCCGTTGAAAATGTCTCATTAACCTTGATGCTTGGTTAATGCCGAGGCCCTGCTGAGACGAAAGATTAGCGCGAGGGAAAAATAAAAAAGCAACGGTGTTAGGCGTCAATCACCGTTGCTCGATAGTCTCTCATTTTGGCATTGAGGATTATGATCATCCTTCGCATGACCGCGACGAGAGCGACCTTTCCGGGCTTTCCTTTCGCTTTCAGTCGTTCGAAGATGGCCTTCATGGCTGGATCGAAGCGGATGGCGGGCAAGGCGGCGATGTAAAGGGCGTCGCGCACTGGTTTGCGGCCGCCGGCAATCATCCTCTTGCCACGCATCAGGCCACTGTCGCGATTGATAGGGGC